>CAYZAT010000093.1:0-13487 GCA_964476475.1 uncultured Pirellulales bacterium | reverse complement strand
GAGGATAATGATCGACGCGGTCGGATGAACCATGTGGCCGTCCGGGCAACTGCGAAACGTCAGGTAGAATTTGCCTTTGAATCGAATCAGGTCCGTGAAGGCATTGTGCTGTCCGTTATGAAATACCCGGCGAATATGGCTCACTCGAACCTCGGGCAATGGATCGGCTTTTACCTGCGCTGAAAGGGTGACAACGATGAAAAGCGTCAGCAAAATAATAGCCCGGAAATGAACGTTAACACTCGATTCAAAAAGCCACAGTTTCGTCAATCGTTTCATCGTTGCCACCCATCAGTTATTCAATCGTCAATCCTATGGTCACGCTAAGGCCTCTTTGCAGAATTGAGTGCACTTTTTAACTTCCGCCACGGCGTCCGAGCCTTGCGGGATACGGTATTCGAGCTCGATATCGCCGGGGAACGTCCAGCCTTCCTTCTTCATGAGCTGGAGGATCAGCGCGACCGGCGTATCCCCCTGGCCGAAGGGCAGATTTGGACCGTTATTGACCTTTCGATCTTTCAAATGAACGCTTAGAATACGATCATGGTGCTTGCAGATCAGCGGGATCGGGGACTCATTCGTTCCGGCCACGTAATGGCCGACGTCGAGATTGATTCCCAGGTATTTTCCATACGACAAAATCGGTCCGTCGTAGGTCGTGGGCTTTAGCTGCGTGTGGTTATGGAAGCCGATCATAATCTTGTGCTTGTCGGCGATAGGCCCGAGTCTTTTAGCGGCGTCTTCCGAAAGCTCGCGCGTGATCCCCTTGGCGCCGAGCGCCTTGGCCACGTTGAAATAGTAGTCGATCTCCTCGTCCGTCATATTCGCATTGCCGATATTGCCGAACTTGACGATATGAATGTTGACGCCGGCGTCGTTGTACATTTTGCGAAGGGCGCGGTATTTGTCCATCGAAGCCGACAGGCGCCAATCGAGTTGCTTCTTCTGCGCTTGCTGCATCGTTTTTCGCTGCTCCTCGCTCATCCGTCCGCGGGGTCGCCGTCCGGCGGCCGGAATCCCGGCGAATTGCTCCGCCGGTCCGCCCATCAGTTCGAGCGAGCTCAGCCCGCACTGGAGGCTGTATTTGAGAATGTCCTCGGCGGAACCGGGCATGCTTCGAAAACTATACGTAATGGCCCCGATTTGTACCCCGTTAAACCTGGAATTGGGCTTGCTCGAGGCCATGCCGCCCCGGGCGTATCGGGACATCACCGTCGAGGCGGCCAACGCTGCGGCCCCGCTCATAAATTGTCGTCTTGATAAAATTGCCTGGTTTTGTTCTTTCATAGTCTCTACTCCATCTGTCTGCAAATTTATATTAATGCATTTCAACTTGATATTTCCAGCTAACGCGTTAGTTCTTCCATCAAACCTCTATATCTGAAATCCAGGATCAAAGTGCTTTTTATAACACGGTTTCGAAATTGTACTGGCCCGGCTGGAGCTCCAATACGGAACGTCGCTTCTCATCATCGCGCAGATGCTTGATGCCGGGGGCCTTCTGTAAAGGATTATTCCCCTCCTTGATTGATTTTGGGTCATTGGTCGGCACGTAAAGTGTGCCGGTCGTATTCGGCGGGACGGAGACCTTGAGCGTGAGTTTTCCGTTGCGAATTCGCCACTCGCTCCGGATCGTACCGTAGGGGGATTCGAACCGGGCCTTGACCCAGTCGAGTGGATAACCCTTGATTATGCTCGGCTTGATAATGAAGCGCTTATACCCCGGGCTTTTCGGATCGGGACGGATACCCGCCAGCCCCTCGATAAACCAGGCGCCGATGTGCAAGTACGAGCTATGCAGCAGCGAATTCCGACCGTCCCACGCTTCCCAGACCGTCGTCGCACCCTTGCGGAGCATGTCTCCCCAGCCCGGGTAATCTTCCTTCGTGGCCATCTCGAACATCAGGTCCGGGCGGTCAAATTCGAGCAGGTTTTTCACGATGAAATAGCCACCCGTGATTCCGCCCCAGAAGTGGCCTTTGCGATGGATGAGAATCTCGTCCTCGAAGCGTTTGAAGACTTTCGCTTGAAGCTCTTGGGGAGGCAGTCCGACCAGCAATGCCGCGGCCAGGTAGGCCTGCAAGTTGTTCACGTAACCGTTTTCACTCGGATCGAAGAATTCCTTGTGAACGGCCCGGCGAACTGTTTCGGCACGACGGCGGTATTTTGCTGCGGCGTCGTTCTTGCCCAGGACATCGGCGATCTTTGCGGCGGTTTTCAGGTTGTAGATCCAGTAGCAATTGTTGAAAAACAAGGTCTCCCGTGTATCGCCGTTAACCCCTTGAGCGCCGGGCCAGAGCCAGTCGCCCAGGAAGTCCCACTGCCCGCCCCAGCGGACGAGCATATCGTTTTTCGATTTGCTTTCGAGGAAGTCCAGCCAGAGCCGGATCGTGGTGAAGTTCACTTCGAGAATGCGTGTGTCGCCGTAGTGGCGATACATGTACCACGGGAGGGTGACGCAGTAGCCGCTCCAGGCCGGCCCGCCGCCGCCCCAGTAGGTCGGGGCCGTATAAGGCAGATTCCCGGGCGCCGTCGGGGCGTTTTGGTTCGTGGCTTTTTCACCGAGACCCCAGGCGGTATCTTTGCCCTGAGTGTCCCGCCAGTCCTGGGACCATTTCGTATAGAAAGGGCCCAGGTCGTAATTGTTCATCGCTGTCTGCGTTGTGGCGTGGGCGTCGCCGCCGTAGCCCATACGTTCGCGCTGGGGGCAATCCACGACGTACGCGCCGACAGTGAGATTTTCATAGGTCCACAGCACGATGTTGTAAATATCGTTGAGCAGTTTGTTGGAGCACTCGAACCATCCCGCCCGCTGATAATCCGTCCGCACGAGATAGCCCCGAACGTCCTTTAAAGCAGGTTTGTATTTCAGGCCTTTGATGAGAATCCATCGTCCCGATCCGTAGTTGAAGCGATTGCGAAAGGTTCCCCGGCCGTTCGGCCCGATGCGATAGGCGCTGCGGAGCTTATGGGTGATCATCTTCTTGGGATCTTCCGAGAATTGCAGTTCGATGATATCGCCCGGCTCACCCTTAACGTCAAGCTCGACGAAGCCGGCGTAGTTCACGCCCATATCCACGCGGTAGCCCTGGCCCTCGATTTCCTTGACGGCGACCGGCTCGATTTTCTTCACGCGCCGGTTCGGCTCGACCATCTCGGCCGACAGTGTCAAATCGGGTTTGTACACGGTTGCCGGCTTCCAGCTCGTATCGTCCAGATCGGGGCTGCACCAGTTCGGTATTTCTTTGGACGCATCGTAGTATTCGCCGCCGAAGTTCGTAAAATTCCACGTGCCGAGCAGGACGTTAGGGCTGGGATGCGTTTTCCACGTCTTGTCCGTAACGAGCCGCCGGACCTTGCCGCCCGGCATTTCGATGTGGGCCTGGGCTGCGACGATGGGCGTTTGGGGTTTATCCTCGGATTTATACAACGGATAGACCGACCACGAGGTTCCCAGCCACAAACCGATGGCGTTCCGGCCGGCTCGCAGATGATCGGTAATGTCGTAAGTGACGTAGCGCGCCCGCTTGGTGTGATCGGCGACATTCGGCATGAGCACCGCGTCCGTCACCTTCGCGCCATTGACGTAAAGCTCATGGTACCCCACCGAGGCGACGTGAATAATCGCCCAGCGGGGTTGCCTGTTCAGGGTAATCCCCTTTCGAAGCCAGGGATCGGAGAGATAATCGCCCTCCGGGGGCAGCTTCTTCACCTCGGCGAACATCCGGTCCGAGCCGATCCACTTCGCCTTGAAATCCGAAGATTTGACGCATCCCATCGTCCACCGGGCCGGGGTGCTCCAGGACGACCACGTTCCACGGTCGTCGCACACCCGTACCCTCCAAAAGCATCGCATATTCGAGGATAACGGCTTGCCGCCATAGGGTATGAGGTGTGACTGGTTTGATTTAGCCTGGCCGGAATCCCACAGGTCGGCTTTATTACGGTTAAGTTGTTGTCTCAAGCGGGCTACCTGGATGTGATACGCCGTTTGCGACTGGCCTCGCTGCTTCGGATCTTTGGCCTTGAGCTTCCAGCTCAATCGCGGCTGCTCGGCGTCAATGCCCAAAGGCTCGCGGAGATATTCGCATCGCAAGTCGGTCGCCGTGATTCGCGAGGCGGCTTTGTCCCGGGCTTGGATAACCGCACAAAAGAGAAAAAGCAGTAATGTCGCCTTCGTGCCCGTTTTATACAAGAAGCCTTCAAATCGGAGCCGGTTGCCTTGGGTTGTTGTTTTTGTCATTTGTCGATCTCCTTTGAAAAACCGGAGTTTCCTTTACTGGATAGAAAGGTGTGCTGTCCTTAAGACCCCTGACGGGGTGCACACCCTACCATTATAAGAGTCCATCAGGAATTTTGTAGTAAATATTCAGGTTACAAAGGTTTTCCTTCGTGTGCGTGTTTTCAACCTTCACGGTGCTCCGAAGAACTGGTATAGTATGCTCGTCGTACATCGGTCGTATGTCGGCCGACACGATACGACATAGGGTATACGACATATGGGGTTTTAGGATGAAGCCAAAGCGAAAAGTCAGTTCCCGGGAAGTCGGATTAAAGATCGGGTGGATCTGCGGGGAATACTTTCTGAAGATGGAGCACCTGCATTACGGGTACTGGCCGGAGGATTTAGACGTGGATATCACGAATGTGCGTCTCGCACAGGATGAATATGTCAAATTCCTTTTGTCGCATATTCCCGAGGGCGTCAAAACGATTCTCGACGTGGGCTGCGGCGCCGGGCGGGTCGCCCGCAAGCTGATCTCGATGGGATACCAGGTCGATTGCGTTTCCCCCAGTACGCATCTGACCGAGGAAGCCCGAAAATCCGTCGGCGATCAAAGTCATATTTTCAACTGCAAGTACCAGCGTATGCAGACGGACAAGCGGTACGATCTGGTTATGTTCGTCGAGAGCTTCCAATACATCTCCTTATTAAGAGCCCTGGAGCAAACAGCCGAATTTCTCAATCCCGGGGGGCACATGCTCATATGTGATATCTTCAAGAAAGACGTGGAGGGAGAGGGCAAGCAGAAGGGCGGGCATCCGCTGAGCAATTTTTTCACGCATATCGAGACGTGCCCCTTCACACTCGTTGAGGATATCGACATTACGGAGCAAACGGCGCCGACGATGGATATCATGAATGATATCCTGGTGAATGTGGGCAAGCCGGTGATGGATACGGTGAATGAATTCCTGGCCGACAGGTATCCGAAGATTTATAAACTGGTCACCTGGAAATTTCGCGAGGATATCGAAAAACTAAACGAAAAGTATTCCGGCGGCAGCCGAACGGCGGAGCAATTCAAAAAATACAAATCCTATCGGCTGATGCTTTATCGAAAAGACGTTTCTTAACCGGCTATGCGCTTGCCGTTTGCGGGATTCATGGTAGATGTGACGATTCAATTCTGGAGGTACGTTCCAATGAGACATGCAAGTATTCATGTGTTAATGTCTGCCGTTGTGATGCTAAGCGTTGGAGCGTTTTCTCCAGCTCGGGCAAACGCCGTCCTTGTCGAGGCGGAATGCTTTCGGGACCTCGGCGGTTGGGTGCTCGACCAACAGTTTATGGACCAAATGGGTTCGCCCTTTCTGTTGGCGCACGGTTTAGGGATTCCGGTGGCCGATGCGACCGCCGTTGTAACTTTTTCGGAGCCGGGCCGATACAGGGTGTGGGTTCGGACTCGGGACTGGGTGGCTCCCTGGAAAAAACCGGGCGCGCCGGGCCGGTTTCAAATCAGTGTAGCCGGCCAAAAGCTTGATACTGTCTTCGGTACCGAGGGGGCCGGGTGGCATTGGCAGGATGGCGGCACAGTTGATATCGGTGACCTGAAGGTTAAGCTGGCCTTGCACGATCTGACGGGATTCGAGGGACGTTGTGATGCGATTTTCTTCACGAACGATCTCAGTTTTGCACCCCCGAACGAAGATCCCGACATGGCAACGTGGAGACGATCGTTACTGGGTCTTTCCAAAGGACCTGTCGAAGCGGGAAAGTACGATCTTGTGGTTGTCGGCGGTGGGATCGCGGGGACCTGTGCGTCGCTCTCAGCAGCCCGGCGCGGCGTGAAGGTCGCGCTCGTTCAGGACCGGCCGGTCCTGGGAGGCAACAATAGCTCGGAGGTCCGCGTCTGGCTGGGGGGCGGAACGAATTACGAACCGTATCTGCGGATCGGCGATATTGTGCGAGAGCTGGAGCCGGCGCGGCGGGCGCACTACGGGCCGGACAATAAGCCGGAACTCTATGAGGACGAACGACGAATCGAACTGGTCCGCGCCGAGGAGAATATTACGCTCTTTTTAAACCACCGTGCAAACCGGGTCGAGATGCAGGGTGAGACCATCGTCGCGGTGATCGCACAGCATATCGTAACCGGTCGGAGGCAACGTCTGGTGGGCACGTACTTTGCGGATTGTACGGGGGACGGTTGCATCGGCTATCTCGTCGGCGCCGATTATGAGATGACGACGACCGGTCATATGGGCCGGTGCAATCTGTGGAACGTAGCCGATACCGGCAAGCCGGTGTCGTTTCCCCGATGTCCCTGGGCGGTCGATCTGAGCGATAAGCCGTTTCCGATGAAGGAGTTGCAGTTGGGAGGCTGGTACTGGGAAAGCGGTTTCGACTATGATCCATTCGAAAAAGGAGAGTATATCCGGGACCTGAATTTCAGGGCGATGTACGGCGCGTGGGACGCATTGAAGAATGTTCACGGTCAGTTTACGAATCATAAACTCAATTGGGCCGCTTGTATTTCAGGTAAGCGGGAGTCGCGGCGTTTGTTGGGCGATATCATCCTCAACAAGGACGACGTCGTGAACGGTGTGATCTATCCCGACCGATGCGTCCCGGCGACGTGGAGCATCGACCTGCACCTGCCCGACCCGAGATACGACGACGGCTGGGAGGGCGATGAGTTCATCTCAAAAGCGTATTATACCCATTACACCAAGCCCTACTGGATTCCCTACCGGTGTCTGTACTCTCGCAATATCGAAAACCTGTTCATGGCCGGCCGGGATGTCAGCGTTACGCACGAGGCCCTTGGGGCGGTGCGCGTCATGCGAACCTGCGGCATGATGGGCGAGGTCGTCGGTATGGCGGCATCGCTCTGCAAGAAGCACAACAGCCCTCCACGTAGTGTTTATAGCGACCACCTCGAACAGCTCAAAGCAATGATGGTCGGCGAAGATATCTCTAAGTGGCTTGACAATGCCGGGCCCAATCTCGCGCTGGATGCACGTGTTTCAGTTTCCTCGAATTACGACATAAAGAAGTATCCCAAGGAAAACATCAATGACGGCCGGTTCGACATCAAGGATAACCGGCTTCGCTGGGTGAGTCATGCATCGGAAATGCCCGATGATATTACCTTCTCATGGTCCGAGCCTCGCACGATCGGCGCCGTGCGAATCATCAGCGGCTGGTTCGACGGTCATATTTCGAAAGACCCGATTGGCCGTTTCACGTTGCAGTACGATGCCAAAGGGGATTGGAAGGACGTCCGGGGATTACGAGTGATAAGAAATGCGTCCGTGGAGACGATCTGGACGTTTTCGCCTGTCCGCTCGGATCGGATTCGCCTGGTGGTGACCAACACGCCGGGTAACCTCTCCCGCATCTGGGAG
Source organism: uncultured Pirellulales bacterium (assembly GCA_964476475.1). Classification (GTDB taxonomy): domain Bacteria; phylum Planctomycetota; class Phycisphaerae; order Sedimentisphaerales; family Anaerobacaceae; genus JAFGTG01. The sequence continues at coordinate 5,855 of CAYZAT010000093.1, read as the reverse complement.
GTGGAATTCTATCACCCGACCGCTCAGTGAGGAGTCAGAACCTTCTCAGGTGACTGTGGCGGCGACCGTTTCTTCCTCGGTATGCGGTTTTGCAGCGGTGGGATCCAATCCCAGCTTGAGCCAGAGGCGGCTGAGCAGGCAATAGAGCGAGGGCACGACGACCAGCGTGAGGATTGTGGCGAAACCCAGGCCGAAGATCACCGCAACCGCCATATTCCGCCACCACTGCGTGGACTCGCTTTTGGTCGCCAGCGTGAAGGTGTGGATGTTGAAGGAAATACCGACCGCCATCGGGATCAGGCCCGTGATCGTCGTCATCGCCGTGAGCAGAACGGGGCGCAGACGGGTCACACCGGCCTCCGCCGCGGCCGAGACGAGGTCCAGCCCCTGTTCCTGCAACTGCCGCGTATAAGCGAGCAGCACAATCGCGTTGTTGACGACGACGCCGGCCAGGCTGATAATGCCGATCCCCGTCATGATGATACCGAAAGGCAAACGACACACCAGCAAACCGATCAAGGCCCCAATCAGCGAAAGGACCACCGTGGTCATGATAATCAGCGGAATCATCAGGGAATTAAACTGAATCACCAGGACCATCGTTACCAGCAGCAGGGCGATGCCGAAGGCCTTGGAAAGAAACGCCTGGGCGTCTTGCTGTTCTTCCTGCTCCCCGGCGTAACGAATCTCATAGTTCGGCGGCAGCTCAAGCTTGGCCAGGCGCGTCTGAACGTCGGCCAGCACCTCGGTGCTGAGACGTCCTTCGGCGTCGGCGGTCAGCGTGACGACGCGTTTCTGATCGACGCGGTTAATCGTGCCGAATCCCCCTCGATACTCGAACCGGCCCAACGAGCGAAGCGGCACGGCTTTGCCCGCGGTATTGGGAACCTGCAACCGATATAAATCGTCCACCTTTGTCCGGTCCTCCACCGGCAGACGAACGGTAATATCGTACTCGTCGTTATATTCGCGATACGTCCCAACCTTGCTGCCGAAGATGGCCATCTTCAGAAAGTGACCTACCGTGGCGGTATTGACGCCGAGCAGCATGGCGACGCGACGATCCACAATGAAGGCCAGTTCCGGGCGTGCCGCCTCGAAATCGCTCTTAAGATTGACGACGTTGGGTACGCCGGCGATCGTGCGTTTGGCCTGCTCGCTGAGGCGTTCCAGCGTTTTGAAGTCCTCCCCGATGATGCGCACCGTCACGGCCGCACCGGTCGGCGGGCCCATTTCTGCTCTCTGGACCTGGATCTCGGCGCCCGTTAAGTCGGATACGGCCTCGCGGACTTCGGCGACGATCTCTGCTGAAGGCCGTTCGCGATCCGCGAAATCGTAGAAGACAAGGGTCACGTTGGCCAGGTGCGGGCCGCCGGTACTGGACATAAGCTCTCCCGTGCTTCCGCTGGAGCCCACATTCGTGACGATATGTTCGAGCCACGGTTTGAACGGCTGGACGCGTTCTTCAATCAGGCGGGCGATGGCGTCGGTTTCGTGGATGTTTGTCCCCTGCGGCGCGCGCACATTGATAACCGAACGGTCCGGATCGCCCTCCGGGAAGAATTCCACGCCCTGGCCGATTTTGCCGTAGAGAGTCCCGATGGCAAATAACAAACCAAATGCCAGGAACAAGGTCAGGCCCGGATTGTGCAGTCCCAGGTGCTGGATTCGGCGATAGCCGCGGATAAACCAGTGGTCCTTCTGACGCGGGGCCGGCGAGCGCCCCGCCCAGATCGAGCAAATCACGGGATTGAAGATGAGCCCCACGAAGAGCGAGGCCAGCAAGCCGATGGTCAGGGTGATCGGCAGGTACTTCATAAAATCGCCCATGATGCCCGGCCAGAAGATCATCGGTAAAAACGCGCAGACGGTCGTAAACGTAGAAGTCGTCACGGGCCAGGCGACCTGCCGCGCGCCGAGGATCGCCGCGTCGATGCGATTGTGTCCGAGTTGAAGATGCCGGTAAATGTTCTCGACGATGACAATCGCGTTGTCCACGAGCATGCCCAACACGAGGATAAGGCTGAACAAAACAATCATGTTCAGCGTGTATCCCAGCATCTGAACGAGGAAAAAGGTAATCAGCATGCTCAGCGGAATGATCATCGCCACGATCGTGCTCGGACGCCAGCCGAGGAACAGAAGCAGAACCGCCGTGACCAGGATCAGTGCCGAGACGATGTTATTTTCCAGGTCCGCAACCATGTTGCGAACCATCTTCGACATATCATACGTGATATCGAACTTGACGACGCCCTTTGCCTGCTCCTGCGCCTTGTTAATGACTTCCTTAATATAATCGGAAACATGGACGGCGTTGGAGCCGACGCGCTTGCTGACGCTTAACGTGATATTGGGCGTGCCGTCGAGGCGGGAGTAGCTGATTCGGTCTTTGAAGGTATATCGGACCCGGGCGACGTCGGACAGATAAATCGGTTTTTCGTTGCGTACGGTCAGGAGTAAATGATCCACTTCCTCCGGTGTGACGAATTCGGCGGGAATGCGCACGTTAAATTTCGTCACATCCGTCTCCAGGCCGCCGGCGGAGATATTCACGTTCTCCGACGGAATGAGGGCCAAAATCTCCCCGACGGTCAGATTGTATTTGGCGATGCGATCGGGATCGAACTCCAATCGAACCTCAGGCTCCAGGTCGCCCGCCATCTCGACCTTGAGCACGCCGGGCACCGCTTCGAGGGCATCCTGAACGTCGTCCGCGACCTCTTTAAGCTGGACCGGGGAGATCTTACCCGAGATGCTGATGAGCATGATCGGCAGCTCGGCGAAGTTGATCTCATTAATAATGGGTTCTTCCGTGTCCAGGGGCAGCTCTCCCTTGGCCAAATCCACGCGGTCGCGCACCCGCTGCAGGGCGACTTCGCTGGGCACGTCCGGATCGAATTCCACGCTGATCAACGACATCCCCTCGGCGCTGCTCGATGTGATTTCCTCCACACCCCGGATGCCGTTTAACTCTTTCTCGATCTTCATCGTCACGGAGGTCTCGATATCCTCCGGTGAGACGCCTTCATACATGGTTGTGACCAGAATGTAAGGGATCGGGATATCCGGGGCCGCCTCGCGGGGCAGCGACATGTAGCTGTAACTGCCGACAAGAATGATGATCAGGCCCAGAACGCCCACGGTGGTTCGATTTTTGATGGCAACGTCGGTCAGGAGCATGGCGGCTATTTCTTCTCCGATACGATATTCACCGTTTGCCCCGGCGCGACGAAACGATGGCCGGACGTGATGAGCCGGTCACCCGGTTTCAAACCGCTTATGATTTGAATGCGGTCCCCCTTGATAATCCCAATCTCGACGTTTTTGCGTTTCGCCTCGGTCGAATTGACGACATAAACGGCCTTGCCGTCCTCCATCGGTATCACGGCCAGCAGCGGGATCAGGATCGCATCCTTCAGAATGCGTCGCGTCAGGCGAACCTGAACGATTTGCCCGCTTCGCAGCAGCCGCTCTTTGTTCTCCAGCGCAATCTCGACGCGCGTGGAGCGGGTCATCGAATCGGCCAGTTCGCTGATAAATATCAATTCCCCGGTCAGCACGTTCTCTTCGCCCTTGATATCCGCTCGAACGTCCGCTTTGTCGCCGACGCTGAAAAAACCCACATCGCTTTCGGGAATTTCCACGACCACCTTGACCGTATCCGTCTCCACAATCTCAGCGACGGGCATACCGGGATCGACGTATTCCCCTTCCTCGACAAGCTTGTTATTCATGACGCCGGACAGAGGGGCGAGAATGCGGGTGCGCTCCAGGCGTGCTTCGATCTCATCGAGTTGGGCCTTGCTGACGTCCAGTTGCGTCCTGGCATTGTCGAGGTCCCGCCGGGCGGTGGCGTTATCTTTGACAAGATTTTCCATACGCTCGAACTCGATCTGGTTGAATTCGACCTGCGCTTTGGTCATCTCGAACTGCGGGCGCAGAAGGTCGGAATTTAGCTCCACGAGCAGATCGCCGGCGGAGACCGTATCGCCCTTTTCCGGGCCGATCCGCTCGATCCGGCCGGCAACCTCGGCCGCAACCGTCACGACGCGATTCGGCTCAATGACCGCCGGCAACGTGAACGTATCGGCAAGCTCCGGCTCGGCCGCTACCGTCGTAATCGACACATTGACCGGCGGCGCCCCCGTCTCTTCAACCTGACGGTCTTTGGGGGGGATTCTCGAGGCCGCGACCAGTGCCCCTATCACCACCAGAACAATGATCGCTTTAATGAGATTGCGACGCAGCCAGCCCGCTTGTGTTCCAGTCGTTGTCTTTTCAGGTGATTCTGTGCTCATTGTCTATTCCGTTTGAAAACCAAGCCCGCGATTCGAATCCAATATTAAGATCCACACTATAACCTATGTCAGGCTCAAATACAAGTACTTTTCCCCAGCGGAAAGCCAATTGCCCGGCGCAACCCTGAGAAGTCAGCTATTTCAGCACCGCTATCACGCACAAAAAATGACACATCGTCTGGCTTTTGAACATTATGTCATGTTTCTCGTAGCCCTTTTATCTGGCGGGATGATACCCGCGGCGCATGAATTCCAGGTCGTCGGCGCCGTCTGTGACGGGCCATCGAATGTAGTCGGGATAGGGCGCGAACGCCATCTCCGGCGTGCTCTTCTGTTTCCATTTGTGCTTGACGGCGTCTCGTTTGTTCGTAACAACACCTCTCTAAAAAGCAATCTCAAAGGCCTCGGGCTATTCTAACCGTCTCTTTATTCACCGATCAAGATTCCATGTTAAAAGACGACTTCTTTTTTTATTCGCATTTTTCTCCGAGAGTTATCTAAAGTATTTCACATTTTTTTCGATAACAAGTTTTGAAGATTACAACGTCCACGATTTGCAACGTTTCAGGACGTGCTCTCTTTGAGGCTTTTTGAGAGAGTAAAGATATGGTGTCTTGTATACTCTGCGAAAGCGCTCCTTGACAAGTGAAATGATAGCGAGGTTATCAGTTGAGATTTTATGCATCACCTTCCGATTCGGTCTTACACCAGGATTTCTTCTCAACAACGTTTAAACCTACCCAAAGCTGTTTAGACCCCTTTTCGCTCAGTCATTCTTTTTGCACCATACTTTTGCTGAATCTATCACCGATGTTTATCACCCCAAAAAGTGCTGCGGTCAAACGGTCATTTCTCAGGAAGATGATGCCTCCAACAGGGTGAATATCACGACGAGCTGATAATGTGATTCGCTATCATGACCGACATCGGCAGGAAAAAATGCGAAAGTGGTCTTTTACCACCGGTGGAAACGTGTGCGCGAACTGAATCCGTGTACGCCTCCAACGTTCGTACGGCAAGCGAAAACGGCAGCCTTTGATCACTGTCATTGCAGGTCCTCGCTCATTCGGGTGAATATCAACAATGGATTGTTGTGTGGATTCCAGGTTGTTTTGAGCATTTTTTACGAACGGCGTATTGTCTTTATGACATTCCGCCGGGCCGATGCAAAGAAAAACAAGTTAGACAATCGTTTGAATATGTGCAGCGAGTTTCTGCGCCCATTTTGAGATCTCGATGGATGACACTTAACAGTGGCCAAAGAAAGCGGGTACGAGGTGAAAGATGATGACGAGACGAGTGCGATTTCAGTTTTAAGGAGAAGTGTATGTTAGCCATCAAGAACAACATCATGTCGGTGAACGCGACTCGCCATTTAGGCCAAAGCTACGATGCGCTGGCCCAATCGATCGAGCGACTGTCGTCGGGACTGCGGATCAACAGTGCCAAGGACGACGCCGCCGGTTTGGCCGTCCGTGAATTGATGCGTGCTGACATCGCCGTGCTCCGTCAGGGGGCACGGAATGCACTGGATGGCATTAGTATGCTCCAAAC
>CAYZAT010000092.1:0-13525 GCA_964476475.1 uncultured Pirellulales bacterium | reverse complement strand
GGCATTAACCTGACAAACGTCGATAAGATCGCCATCGGCCTGGGCAGCAAATCCGGCATGGCGTCGGACGGTGGATCGGGCACGATGTACTTTGACGACGTCCGATTGTATCGGCCCGCTCCTTAGACGCCGTCTGAAGCGTAAGTCTCGTTTCAATAACGTGATACATGCAGTATGAACAGGGGCCTATACCCCATCCGGTCTAGGCCCCTTTTTTGAAGCCAATCTCCCTCGGATTCCGGCGATTAAGCCGAACCATTCCGCGCGTAAGTCCGTCATTCGGGCATAATCTCATCAAGTGCGTATATCTATGTGCCGATGCATAGCCTGGAAGTTTTGCTTGACGTCGATAAGGTAAATGTGGTAAAAAATAGGAATTAGTAAACTTGGGTAAGTCCTCAGTGGCAGATCTGTGGACCCGTATTTTATCTTGGAGTTTCCTGCAGAACAGAAAACAAGTAAGACATCTAAGATCGGCTTCTCCGCAGACAACGCTTTGCCGTGTCAGGCACTTCTCGATTCCCGTAAGGATGAAGGCAAACGCAAAACCCGGGAAATATCCCGGGCAGAGATTTGAATCAATTGTCACACGGACAAAAATTATTATCGGTCGAAATTTTTTCAACTTTTTTTTTGGAGGTTAGTTTATGTGTAAGAAATTGATTGGATTGGCTTGCGCCCTTCTCGTATGGAGCCTGGTCGGCACAGCGTCGGCCCAGTTGCCGGCGGGATGGCAAAGTCAGGACATCGGCACCACCGGCGGCAGCGCCGGTGAGGACGGCGGTACGTTCACCGTGACCGGTGACGGGGCCGACATCTGGGGCGCCTCGGACGCGTTTCACTACGCCTATGTACCGCTGAACGGTGACGGGGAAATCACCGCCCGTGTCGTGGATAACGGAACCGGCTCGAACACCTGGTCCAAGGGCGGTGTGATGATTCGCGAGACGCTCGAACCGGCGTCCAAACACGTCATAGCGGCTATCACAGGCAGCGAAGGCGGAGGCATCGCATTCCAGAGCCGTCCCTCCACCGGCGGAAGTTCCGTCAGCTTCCACGGCGACGTCACCGCATCCCCGCCCCATTGGGTGAGGTTGGCACGCGAAGGCAATACGATTACCGGCTATCATTCAGAAGACGGTGTGACCTGGGAGCTTTTTACGGACACCTCGCCGGACGGCGCTATGTCGAATCCCATTGATGTTGAGATGGCTGCGGACGTTTACATCGGTCTCTGCGTCACATCGCACGCAGCCGGTGAAGTGCGAACGTATCTTTTCGATAACGTGCTGGTCGGGCTTCCGGTGGCCGCGTATGGTCCTATACCGGCCAATGGTGCGATCCATCCGGACACGTGGGCATCTTTAGCCTGGCAGCCGGGCAGTACGGCCGCCTCGCATGATGTCTATTTCGGCGAAAGCTATGACAACGTCGCGGACGGAACGGGCGACACGTTCCAGGGCAACCAGCCCGGGGCGTTTTTTATGGTTGGTTTCCCGGGATTCGCTTATCCGGACGGTCTGGTCCCGGGCACGACGTATTACTGGCGAGTCGATGAGGTCGAGGCGGACGGCGTAACAAAACACACCGGCAAGGTCTGGAGCTTCTTCGTTCCACCGGTGACGGCCTATGATCCCGTCCCTGCGGACGGCAGCTCGTTTGTCGCCATGGATACGATACTGAGCTGGACACCTGGCTTCGGCGCGAAGTTACACACAGTGTACTTCGGAACGGATCTCGATACGGTAACCAACGCCTCGGGTGGAATACCTCAGGCCATGACAACGTACGATCCCGGTCTCCTTGAGCCTTTGACAACGTATTATTGGCGTGTGGACGAGTTCACCGGCGCCGTCACACAAAAGGGCGACGTGTGGAGCTTTACCACCTCGTTGGAAGGCCTGGGCACGGCTATCATGAGCCGCTGGGAGAATATACCGGGAATAGAGATCGAGAACCTCAAGAACGATACGAGATATCCGAACAATCCCGACGTGGTCGAGACGGTGGACAGTTTTGCGTGGGACGGAGCGGACCTCAGTGATTACGGCGCCCGCATTGAAGGCTGGATCTATGCTCCCGCCACGGGCGATTATACCTTCTGGATCAACTGTGACGATCAGGGTGAGCTGTGGCTGAGTCCCGATGATGACGCGACCAATGCCAGGCTCATCGCCCTGGAAAGCACCTGGGCGCCGATTAATACCTGGGGAACGGGTGAAGAACAATCCGAACCTATCCATCTGATTGGCGGCGAGAAGTATTACGCCATGGCGATCTGGAAAGAATCCGGAGGCGGTGACCATTGTCAGGTGGCCTGGCAAGGCCCCGGCATGCCGGACCTCGAGATCATCCCGGGCACCAATCTGTCGCCTTACGAACCGCTGAAAGCCTTCGGCGCCAAACCGAGTAATATGGCAACGGGCGTTACCCAGATGCCCATCTTGCAGTGGAAGGCCGGACTTGAAGCGGCTTCGCATGATGTTTACTTCGGTACGGATGAAGCCGCCGTGGCCAATGCCACCAAGGCTTCGCCTGAGTTCAAGGCGACCAAGGCCCTTGGCGACGAGAGCTACGATCCCGGTCAGCTTGAATGGAACACGACGTATTACTGGCGTGTCGATGAGATCAATAATTCCCATCCCGATAGCCCGTGGATCGGCAGTGTCTGGAGCTTTACAACCGCCGCCTTCCTGATCGTCGATCATTTCGAGGATTATACGGATGACGATATTGCGGGTGAGGCCATTTGGCAGCATTGGATCGACGGTTTTGGCGTAGCGGGTAACGGTTCGCAGGTGGGTTATCTGTTGCCTCCGTATGCCGAGCAATCGACGGTTCACAGTGGTCGTCAGTCGATGCCGCTGATGTATAATAACACAGGCGGCGTGTTGAATTCCGAAGCCGTGCTGACGTTAACGTATCCGCGCGACTGGACCGAGGCAGGCGTCTCAGACCTTTCGCTGTGGTTCCACGGTCTTCCGGGCTCTGTCGGTAGCTTCGTCGAAGGTCCCGCCGGAACGTACACCATGACCGGCTCCGGCAATGACATCTGGAATAACGGCCCGGCAGGGGATCGTCATGACGAGTTCCACTACGCCTATAAGACGCTGACCGGCGCCGGCTCGATTACCGCCAGAGTCGTGAGTGTCGCCAACACGAACGCCTGGGCTAAGGCCGGTGTGATGATCCGTGAGACACTCGATGGCGGCTCGAAGCACGCGTTTGCATGTGTTACACCCGAAAGTGGTGTGGCCTCACAAGGTCGTCAGGATACCGGCGGCGAAAGCTTCAACTACGCCCAGGGTGGTATTACTGCCCCGCATTGGGTTAAAGTGGAACGCGATGTAGCGGGTAACTTCAGCGTCCAACATTCGGCGAACGGTACTTCCTGGCAACCGGTAGAGGGTTCGACGCCGCAGATGATCCTGATGGGCTCGAATGTTTATATCGGTTTGGCGTTGACCAGCCATGATACGGCTTTGACATGTGAAGCGGTATTCTCGAACGTGACAACGACCGGGAACGTGAGCGGCCAGTGGCAGAACCAGGACATCGGGATTGCCGCCAACGCAGCCGAGCCGTTGTATGTGGCGGTTTCCAACACGTCCGGCTCACCGGCGATCATTGCGAATGCCGACCCGGCGGCCGCAACAATCGACGCCTGGACCGAGTGGCGTATCCCGTTGCAGGCGATTGCCGATCAGGGCATCAACCTGAGAAACGTGGATAAGATCGCCATCGGCCTGGGCAGCAAAGGCGGCGTCTCAGCCGGCGGTTCAGGCACGATGTACATTGACGACATCCGGTTGAATAGAACTGCGCCGTAATCGCAGCTTAAGACGTCAATTTGTAATAAAATAGGTATAAGCAGGGGCCTATATCGAGTTTGATATAGGCCCCTGTGTTTTAGCGAGGATCGCTTCAAATCAGAGTGATCGAGCGAGTTTTTCACGGAAATAAATCCGACCTCCGGGCGGAATTTCGTTGAATTCGTGTATTCAACGTGAAACCATGACCGGGAGATTTCTCTTGATTGAAAACAACGTCATCTCATATAATAGTGAAAGGTGAATATTGCAAGCTATTGGCCTTTTCGGAGTCTCAATAGGATTTTCTTACAGTCAATGAGCCATTTCGTGCTTTGGAGGAAAGTAAAGGTGGCACGTCGTGAAGCATATCTTGAGAGGGTAGAAACAAATAGCGTGCCTGTTGAATCATTTTCAATTTATTTTGTAAGGAGGATTATCATGTGTAGAAAACTGGTTTATTTCATTTCTTTTGTTGTGATGCTGAGTGTTGCAGGGAATGCTTCAGCGGATCTGGCGGCGCACTGGAGCTTTGATGACGGCTCCGGAACCAGCGCTTTTGACTCAAGCGGTAACGGCAACGACGGCACGGTTGAGGGCAACGCCGAGTGGGTGAATGGTCAGCTCGGCGGCGCACTTCAGTTCGACGGTTCCGGCGCTCGCGTCGTGGCTGCGAATATTCCATTCGATAATCGAAGTTTCTCTGTCATGATGTGGGTCAATGCGGTGTTGTATACGGGCGAACAAGTCGTCTTCTCAACAGGGCTGACGGGTTCAAACGATACGGATATGCATTTTCGCCTTGGTGGCGAGGGCAGTGGGAATGTGCCCCCAGGTGGAGTCCGCATGGGATTCTATAACAATGACCTCGACACGGCTGGCGGGATTATCGAGGAGAATACCTGGTACCACATCACCTTCTGGTACGATTTTGAGAATCAAAACAGAAGAATTTACGTGGACGGCGTGATGGAAGCTGAGGGCGCTGCGAATCCTTATCTCGGAACGACGGGAGATACCGTCATCGGTGCATGGGGTACGGGCCAGTGGTTCAGGGGTATTATCGACGATGTACAGGTCTATAGCCACGCGCTGACGGACAACGAGATTTTAGCTGCCATGCAAGGTCTCGAAGGATACCCATACGCATCGAGCCCAAGCCCAATGGACGGTGCACTCCACGAGGATACCTGGGTGACCCTTTCCTGGCGGGCGGGCGATTTTGCCGTCTCGCACGATGTCTATCTGGGCGAGAGCTTTGACGACGTGGATGCCGGCGCCGGCGACACGTTCCGGGGTAACCAGGGCTCGACGTTTTATGTGGCTGGTTTTCCCGGATTTGCCTATCCGGCGGGTTTGATCCCCGGTACGACCTACTATTGGCGCATCGATGAGGTCAACGAGGCCGATCCGAACAGTCCATGGAAAGGTCCTGTCTGGAGCTTTTCGATTCCGCCCAAGACGGCGTACAATCCCGATCCGGCCGATGGTGCCGAATCCGTTGATCCCAATACGCCAACGCTGAGTTGGACAGCCGGCTATGGGGCCAAGTTGCATACCGTGTATTTTGGTGATGATTATGACACGGTGAACAATGCCGTTGGCGGTATGCCCAGCGGATTGACAATCTACAGACCCGGTCAACTCGAATTGGAGAAGGTTTATTACTGGCGCGTCGATGAATTCGATGCTATCGAAACACATAAGGGTGGCGTATGGAGCTTTACAACGCCGGGCGCCGTTGGAAATCCTTTGCCGTCGTATGATGCTGCAGATGTGGCGATGAATGCCACTCTGAGCTGGACGCCGTCCAATTCTGCCGCCTCGCACCAGCTTTACTTCGGTACGGATAAAGAAGCCGTGCGCAACGCCGGTGCCGGCGCAGCGGAGGATAAAGGCTCCGTGGCGCTGGGTGCTGAAAGCTACGACCCGGGTCTGCTTGAGGCGGACACGACTTACTATTGGCGTGTCGATGAAGTGGATGCGCAGGGCAATACGTCGCAGGGACCGCTCTGGATCTTCACGACAGGTCGTTTCCTTCTCGTTGACGACTTCGAGAGCTACACGGATGACGATGTGGCTGGTGAAGCGATCTGGCAGACGTGGATCGACGGCTTCGGCATCGCCGATAACGGCGCGCAAGTCGGCTACTTAATGCCTCCGTATGCCGAGCAGACGATTGTACACGGCGGCTCCCAGTCGATGCCGCTTTTGTATATCAACGAAGCCGGTGTCACGAATTCAGAGGGATCCATGACCCTAACGGCGCCGCGCGACTGGACGTTAGCGGGTGTTGCGGAATTGTCACTCTGGTACAGGGGGCGTTCAGACAACGCGGCTGATCCGCTGTATGTGGCAGTTTCTAACACGAGCGGCGCACCTGCAGTGGTGGCCAATGATGACGCGGCTGCCACAGCAGCCAATAAGTGGACCGAGTGGCGCATCCCGTTACAGGCCTTTGCCGACCAGGGCATCAACCTGGGGAACGTCGATAAGATTGCGATCGGTCTGGGCAGTGAGTCCGGCATGGTATCGGTCGGCGGTTCGGGCACGATGTACATTGACGACATCCGGCTGTACCGGGCCGTTCCGTGATCACGGCCTGAAGCCGTAAGGCACGTTCATGCAAGAAGATTGAACGGTATGAACAGGGGTCTATATCGAATTCGGTATAGACCCCTTTGTTGTGAGGGGACCAGTTCGAAATAGAATCGTCGGCGTTTATGACCCCCGTGAATCCGGTTTTCGGGCAGATTCTCATCAAGTATGCACGCCTATGTGCCGATGCATGATTTGAAGTTTTCTCTTGACAGAACGCAAGATAATGACCTATATTAAAAGGTGATAAAGGGTAGGGATTATGGGTCTCTTGGCCGCTTCAATAGCTCGTTGCGGGTTCTCAGATCAACGGGCCATTTCAAGCATTGGAGAGGGACCCCATTTTGCAAAAAAAGGGCAAAATGGGAACCCGAGAAAGGAGGTGGACGGCAAACCAGAGGAAATGAAAGTTTAGAGTGCAAAATGTAAAATTGAGGACGTCATAAGGGAAATGGTAAAATCAAAATGTCAAATGCAAAAATAAAGAAGTCATCGACGCGAAGCGTCGATTCCGCAATTTTGATGTTTGATTTTTGATCTTTGCATTTCTTTTGGCGATGATTCCACAATTTTGAGCTTTTATTTTCAAATTTTTATTTTTTTGTAGGAGGATTATTATGTGTAAAAAATTGATTTTCTGGGTAGCTTGCAGCATGGTGCTGAGTCTGATTCTACCCGGCACAGTGAAAGCAGCGGACCCGGATCTGGCCGCTTACTGGAAGTTTGATGAAGGCTCAGGCACGACGGCTTATGATTCCAGCGGCAACGGCAACGACGGCGTCTTCGTTGGTGATCCACAGTGGGTCGCCGGTAAGTTTGGCGGGGCACTGGAATTCGACGGAGACGACTATGTGAATTGCGGAAACGGCGACTCGCTGCAGATTCGAGACGAGATTACAATCGCCTTCTGGTTCAACGTTGAGGCGTTCCAGACTACCTGGGAGGCCTTTTTGGCCAAGGGCGACAATTCGTATCGAGCCAGCCGTGGCGGCGGCGATGGCAATGCCACCCACATGGGTATCTCAGGCACTTCAACCGGTGGCGGGAATGGCTGGTTTAATGGGACCGTTATCGTCATAGGCGGTCAATGGCATCACTATGCCGCGACGTACGATGGGGCCGAGGGGCGGATTTATATTGACGGCGTATTGGATGTCACCAGTCCCGGAACCGGACAGATCAACGAAAGCACCTATGACTTTTGGATCGGAAGTAATTCGCAAAATACAGGTCGTTTATTGCACGGTCTGATGGACGAGGTGCGTCTTTACAGCCGGGCGCTGAACGAGGCGGAGATTCTCGGTGTGATGGCGGGAGCCGGAGCCGAGTATCCATTTGCTTCAAGCCCCAGCCCGGGGGATGGAGCAATCCATGAGGATACCTGGGTGACACTCTCCTGGCGAGCGGGCGATTTTGCCACCTCGCATGATGTTTATTTGGCGGAGAATTTCGATGATGTGAATGACGCCACGAACGACAGCGATACGTTCCGGGGCAACCAGGGGGCAACGTTCTTTGTGGCGGGTTTTCCCGGATTTGCTTATCCCGAAGGTTTGGTCCCGGGTACAACGTATTACTGGCGCATCGATGAGATCAATCCAGACGATCCGAACAGCCCGTGGAAAGGCTCCGTTTGGAGCTTCTCAGTTCCACCCAAGACGGCGTATAATCCCGATCCGGTTGATGGGGCCGAATCGGTTGGTCTGAACGCAAGCCTAAGCTGGACACCGGGTTTTGGTGCCATATTGCATACAGTGTACCTCGGCGAAGATTTCGACACCGTGGCGAATGCCACCATGGGTATCCCTTCGGGAACGACCAGCTACAATCCCGGCCCGCTCAAAGCGGCCAAACTCTATTACTGGCGCGTCGATGAGTTTGATGCCGTCAACACGCATAAGGGCGACGTCTGGAGCTTCGCGACGGAGGGCGCCGTGGGTAATCCCAATCCGGCAGACGGGGCTGTGGATATCACGCAGACGCCGACGCTGACCTGGACGCCCGCGCTCCCGGCTGCTTCGCACGAGATTTACTTCGGCGACGACGAAGAGGCCGTAAGGAACGCCACGACGGCGTCACCGGAATACAAGGGGACGAAACCGCTTGGCGAAGATAGCTATGAACCGGACAAGCTCGCATGGAATATGACGTATTACTGGCGTATTGATGAAGTAAATGACACCAATCCCGACAGCCCATGGACGGGTAAGGTCTGGAGCTTCACGACCGCCGACTTCATGATTGTCGAAGACTTCGAGAGTTATACCGATGACGACGTGGCCGGCGAAGCCATCTGGCAACACTGGATCGACGGCTACGGTGTAGCCGACAATGGCGCGCAAGTGGGCTATCTAATACCTCCGTACGCTGAGCAAACCATTGTCCAGGGCGGCAGCCAATCCATGCCTCTGTTGTACGACAATACCGCCGGCGTGGCGAATTCCGAAGCGGAGCTGACGCTGAGCAAGGCTCGCGACTGGACCGAGCAAGGCGTTGATGAATTGTCGCTGTGGGTCCACGGCCTTCCGGGCCCGGGCAGCTTTACCGAAGACCCGGTTGGTACGTACACGATGATCGGCTCGGGCGCGGATATCTGGAACGAAGCCGACAAGTTCCATTACGCTTATCTGACGCTCACCGGGGCCGGCTCTATCGTCGCAAAGGTTGAGAGTGTCGCCAATACGAACGCGTGGGCCAAAGCCGGCGTGATGATTCGCGATACGCTGGAACCCGGCTCGAAGCACGCGTCGATGGTCGTGACACCCGGCCAGGGTGTTTCCTTCCAGCGACGCCCCCAAACCGACGGTGGCAGTAACGACACGACCACTGGCGGGATTACGGCGCCGTACTGGGTGAAGATCGAGCGAAGTATCTCCGGCAGCTTCTCCGCTTCCCATTCAACCGATGGAGTCACGTGGGAATTGCAGGGCACACCGGAGAGTATCCAGATGGGCTCGACGGTTTATATCGGCCTTGCCGTAACCAGCCACGATGCGGGGCTGACGTGCGAAGCGGTCATCTCGAACGTCACGACCACCGGGAATGTGAGCGGTCAGTGGGCGAACCAGGATATCGGCATCGCCAGCAATGCGGCCGAACCGCTTTACGTGGCGGTTTCCAACGCTTCCGGCGCGCCGGCGATCGTGGCCAATGACGACCCGGCGGCGGCGCAGATTGACGATTGGACCGAGTGGCGTATTCCGTTACAGGCTATCGCCGATCAGGGCATCAACCTGGGTAACGTCGATAAGATCGCCATCGGCCTGGGCAACAAATCCGGTATGGCATCGGCCGGCGGTTCAGGCACGATGTACATCGATGACATCCGGCTGTACCGGCCAGCGCCGTAATCGCAGCCACACATTGTAACGTGATTAATTCAGGGGCTTATATCGAGTTCGGTATAGGCCCCTTTTTGTTTATGGGAGAGGAAAATTTCTTCCGGTACTTAACCCGCAGGTGCATTTGACCGATAGCTCCAATAGGTTGGATTGAAGCCACGGAGGCCATCGTCCTATAACAACGGAGGCAAGGTCAAGACGTCATTTGCCCTTAGGGCCGGGATCGAAAGATCCTTCGGTCGGGCGGGAGTGAGTTATCGCATTCGACGCTACCATAAAGGAATATCTTAAAGAAATCGACGCAGCATCACTGCTGGACATGGAGCAGGAACAGACACTGGGCAAGCTGATCACCGAAGAAAACGATCAGCGGGCCCGGGAGCAACTGGTGCGAAGTAATCTAAGGCTCGTCGTCAACATCGCGAAAAAGTACGGAGATCGTGGAATGAGCCTCGGCGATTTGATCGAGGAGGGTAACCTGGGTCTCATTCGGGCGGTCGATTATTTTGATCCGAATCGCGGCGTGCGCTTTAGCACGTATGCAGCGTGGTGGATCAAACAAAGCATCAAACGCGCCCTTTTGGAAAACGTTCAGCCCGTTCACATTCCGACGTATATGGTGGCGCTGATCAATCAGTGGCGGCATACGACCTCCGAGCTGGAAAGCACATTGGGCAGAACGGCGCGTATCGAAGAGATGGCCGAGATCATGCAACTACCGTTGCGAAAGGCCAAAGTCGTCCATCGTATCGTTGAGATTCTCAGCTCCACGGGCGAATCGTACAGCGCCGATGAAACCGACGACGATCAGATGCTTGAAGCGATCTTAGAGGACCCGCGCAGCAGCCGGCCGGAAGAGGTCCTCATTGCGGTTGAGGAGAAGCTCAAAGCGTTACAATTGCTCAACGAAATCGATGAGAGAGAAGCGGAGATATTGAAACTGCATTACGGCCTCGACGGAAGAAAGCCGATGTCGCTCAAAGAGATCGGAAAAGAAATGGGCCTCACGCGAGAGCGAATCCGGCAGATTCGCCGCGATGCGCTCACGAAACTCTACGAACTGATGAATGAAGAGTAGCGTTCGACATTGACTGTTGACCATTTGCACGTAAACGAGGGATGAATCGTGCAGTTCTTTCAATAGTCAATATTCGATAGTCATTAGTCACTTTTATTGACATTTCCCCCACAATCCATTATCAATAGGCCATAATCCCGATGTACATCGGATTTCGATTGAGCGTATTGTTAACGGATACAATGGAAGGGCGCCCATGACGAGTGAAGCGATCGACTTGAGCCGATATATCGGAAGCATACCCGATTGGCCAAAGAAAGGAATTTTATTTCGTGATATCATGCCGTTGTTAGCCGACCCGGTCGCTTTTGATGCGGCGGTCGTTGCCCTGTGTGCGGATTTAACCGGGGGCAAGATCGATTATGTCGCCGCCGTGGAGGCCAGGGGATTCATCATCGGTACGGCGGTCGCCCGAAAGCTGGGCGTCGGCTTTGTGCCTATCCGAAAGAAAGATAAACTGCCCGGACAAACCGAGAGCATCACGTACGATCTGGAATACGGCACCGATACACTGGAAGTCCAGCGCAATGCTATTAGAAGCGGAGCGAAGGTTCTGATGGTTGACGATCTTTTGGCGACGGGCGGGACGATGGCGGCGGCCTGCAAGCTCGTCGAAAAGATAAACGGACAGGTCATGGGTATCGTGTTTCTCATTGAGCTTACGGACCTTGGAGGCAGAAAAAAAATCGGCGATTACAACATCACGTCGATTATTTCATACGAATAGATCTCCACGAAACTGCAAACACGGAAAGGAGCATACATCGTGGCAGAGACCAAAACCAGCGGAGATAGGGTAATCCGCCGGGGACCTTATCCGGAATTGACGTTGACCGCGGTTCTCGTCGGCTACGCGCTCGGTGTGCTCATCACCATTAGCATGGGCTATGCCTGTCTGATCCTCGGGTTCTCACACGAAGGCTCGGAACTGGCCGCCATCCTGGGCTTCGGCGTACTCAGGGGCATCCTCCGGCGAAACAGCATTATCGAAAACAACATCAGCCAAACCGTCGCCAGTAGTGTGAACGGCGCCTCGGCGGGCGTGATGTTTTCCGTGCCGGCATTATTCATCATGGGTCATACGGATTTCAATCCTTACCTCATGGTCTTTGCCTGCATTGCCGGCGGCGTTCTGGGGATTGCTTTCATCATTCCACTTCGCAAACAGATGATCGACTTCGAGCGCCTGACCTATCCGGGGGGCGTGGCCGTGGCGACCGTCCTCAAATCCCCCGGCGCCGGCGTCCATAAGGCGATTCTCCTGATGGTCGGTGTTGCCCTGAGCAGTGCCGTGAGTTTCTTTAGCCATTATACCGAATTCGAGAATTGGAATTTGGGGCAATACATTGGCATGCCGGATTATATGAACGGTATCTGGTTCGTTTCGTTACTCACAATAGGGATCGGATTTATCGCCGGCAAAGGCGGATTGTGTTTTGTCATTGGCGGCTATGTTTGCTATTGGATTCTGGCGCCGATTTTAGCACAGAGGAATTTATTGCCATCACCGGAGCAACTGCAGGAACTGGGACAAACGATGCCGACTTACTTACGGATTGCCTTGTTCAGGCCGGTCGGGATCGGAATGCTGGTCGGAGGGGCATTAACAGGGATCGCCCTGGCGCTGCCTTTGATCGTCAGCGCGATTCGCAGTATGCAATCGGCCGCGAAAACCGGCGCCGCGATGTCGAAGGATGAAATGCCGATCAAGCTGCTCTATGTCGGTATCACGGGTGCGGTCATTGTCTTAGGTATTGTGGCGGTCACATCCGTTGAACAGATGGGCATCGTTCGGGGTTTCATTATGGCCTTGTTGGGTACGGTCTGGATCTGGATGGCCGGGGTGATTCTCTCCGAGTGTATCGGAAGAACGAACTGGTCGCCCATGAGCGGTATGACCCTGATTGCCGTGACGATACTTATCATAATTACACGAGGTTTGGGTGATAAATCGGCCATTATCTCCTCGGTCATGGTCGGTGCCGCTACATGCATGGCCATGTCTCAGGCGACGGACCTGATGCTGGATTTGAAGACCGGTTACCTCGTCGGCGCCATTCCTCGAAAGCAGCAGATGGGGCAATTCATGGCCACGTGGCTCGGACCGATTCTCATGATCGGTTTGTTGTTCGTCCTTCATAAAGCCTACGGCCTCGGCAGTGAGAAATTACCGGCGCCGCAAGGCACGGTGCTGGCGAGTATGTTGACGGGCATTCTGGAAGGAAACGTTCCGGTTTATAAGTATCTGGCCGGTGCGGGATTGGGCGCGTTGCTGAGCACGACCGGGATCGGCGGGCTTGGGATTCAGGTGGGCCTGGGATTCTATCTGCCGTTCAGTATCGTTCTGACCTATACCATCGGAACCGTTCTGCGGATGGTCAGCGACAAAGTAAAAGGACGGCACTACAGCGAGCAGGTGGGGATACCCATCGCGGCGGGTTTAATCATCGGGGAAGGCATCGTCGGCGTCGGCTTTGCCATTTACTACATTATTGCAGGAATGGCGGGAGGATAGATGGTAATCTCATGAAAGCTGCTTATGACAAAATGATAAGGCTTTTTTACTTTGTCATAACAAAGGATATAAGAATGTCATTGCGAGCGCAGCGAAGCAATCTCAAGCCCTCACGTAACCCATCGGTTAAGATTGCTTCGTCGCTCGCCCCTAAGGGGCAAGCTCCTCGCAATGACATGTTCCT
>CAYZAT010000091.1:0-13578 GCA_964476475.1 uncultured Pirellulales bacterium | reverse complement strand
GAGCCGAAGCATTGACGGTTCCACGGATGCCCTCACCGCTTTCATTGTATTGTATCGCGTAGGGGTATTCACCTGATTTCTGTTTACAGAAGAACTTACCGTAACTGGGTTGAGTGCTTTCGGGTTTAGTCCACAGGGCCACCGACAGGGCGTCGGTCAGGTGGAAATCGTCATGATCGGGGATTTCCACCTTATTGGAGCCGTCGAATTGGAGCGCTTTGCCGCTCCTGCCGTTTACCCATTCGGGCGTTCCCTCAGCGAATTGACCGGTGTGATTGCCGCCGGACATGTCGGCCACGGTCGTGCCCAAACCTTCGTCCATCCGCCACCAGCCGATCAGCTCTGCCCGGGTCGCGCTCGTCAGAAGCCAACCCAGCACAAAGAGCACCAAAACCGAACCGATTAATCTTCTACACATGATAACCTCCTTCAAAAAGATGAGATGCCAAAACGTTGCGTTGTGAAAGATCCAACTATCAGACGATTCACTCTTTCTAATATATAGGATTAAGTAGCCGTCGGTCAAGAAAAAAACAGCTCAGGCATCGGCGTAGAGCCTCGCACACCTGCTGAAATTCCGTCGGAATATCAGCGTTGCAAACAACGATCTATTGATCCGAAGCCATTCCCATAAAACAACGGAGCCTATACCGAATGGCTCGATACAGGCCCCGAATTAATACGCTATCCTCTTGCATCTTAATAAGGTGTCACGGCCGATACAGACGCATGTCGTCGACGTACACCGTACCCGTGCCGCCGTCCGACGTTAGGCCCGCTTTGCTGCCCAGGCCGATGGCGATCTTATCGACATTGCCCAGGTTGATGCCCTGATCGGCAAAAGCGTTTAATGAGATACGCCACTCGGTCCAATCATCAATCGTCGCAGCCAGAGGGTCGTCGTGCGCCACCACCGCCGGTGCGCCGGAGGCGTTCGAGACCGCCACATACAACGGCTCGGCCGCATTGCTAACGATACCGATGTCCTGGTTCGTCCATTGCCCGCTAATCGATCCGGTCGTTGTGACATTCGAGAACTCGGCCGTACACGTCAGCGCCGCATTATGGCTGGTCAACGCCAGACCGATATAGACATCGGAGCTCATCGTCACCGAGGGTCTCAACGTAAATTGCTGCCAGTTGATTCCGTCCGGGGAGGTGTAACCTCTGAAACCACTTCCGACGTCGCGCTCGAGCTTAACCCAATAGGGCGCGACGAGGGTATCATCGAATTCACGGTCGGTAATCCCGCCCGCGTTCTGGCGATATTGGAACCGAACGCCATTGGCCGGCGTCAGCAGCAGAGAAGTATAAGCCGAATCCGGATCGAGCGAATTGCGGATCATGACACCGCCCTTCGCAAAACCGTCCGTATTTTGAAGGCTCTCAATCTTCACCGAGATCGAGCCGACGCCCGAGAGCATTTTATACGCATAGTGGAACTCATCGGACGTATCCCAGATATCGGCTCCGGCGGCGGTCATGGTATATGTGCCGGCGGGCCCTTCGACGAAGCTGCCCACCGAGGCGGGTACACCATGGAACCACAGCGACAGTTCCGCAACGCCTTCCTGCGTCCAGTCGCGAAGCAAGGGTAATGTCAGTATCGCTTCAGAATTGGCTACGCCACCGACGTTATTGTAAAGCAGCGGCATGGATTGCGCACCGCCGTGGGCAACGGTCTGTTCGGCGTATGGAGGCAGTAAATAACCCACCTGTGCGCCGTTATCAGGGACGCCGAAGCCGTCGATCCAACTCTGCCAGATCGCTTCTCCGGCGGTATCGTCATCGGTATAATCCTCAAAGTCTTCCACGACCATATAATCGCTCGTCGTGAAGCTCCACACCTTGCCGATCCACGGACTGTCGGGATTGACGTCGTTGACTTCATCGATTCGCCAATAATAGGTCGTTTTCAAGGAGAGAAGGCCCGGCTCATAGCTTTCGTCGCCCAGCGCCCTGCTGCCTTTGTATTCCGCAGACGCCTGGGTGGCGTTGGCGACGGTCTCTTCGTCCGAGCCGAAATACACCTCATGCGAAGCGGCGACGCCGCCGGCGACCCACGTTAATATCGGCGAGGTTTTCACGTCGATAGCGCCATTGGCCGGATTGGGACCGCTGACGGCGCCGACCGTCGTGAAGCTCCAGATATCGCCTTTATGCGTCGTGAAGGCATCGAATTCATCGACGCGCCAGTAATACGTCTTCGCCATTTTCAGTTGGCCGGGCGAATAGCTCTCGTCTCCCGTCGGGATGCCCATGGTTGCACTATCGACTTCGTCGAAACTCTCTCCGAAGTAAACCGTGTGCATTTTCGCACCGAAACCGGGCGTCCATCTTAACGTCGGTTTCAGATCAACCAGATTGGCGCCATCGGCGGGAATAGGCTCGTAGGCCGTTTGCGGAGGAACCGTGAAGCTCCAGACGTCGCCCTGGTATTTTGTAGCGCCGTCGGCCTCGATTTCATCGACGCGCCAGTAATACGTCGTGCCCGGCACCAAACCGTCCGGATAGGCGAAACCGGGAAATCCCACAATCAAAAATGGACTGGCCTGGTTGCCCAGGAACGTATCCGCTGCACCGTCGCTGACATTGTCCAACCTCTCGCCGAAATACACATCGTGCGAGGCCGCCGTCTCACCGGCCGACCAGGCGAGGTTGACCCAGGTATCCATGTACATCGCGCCGTCGTCCGGTACGGGATGATACGCTTTCAGACGAGCACCGCGATGGCTTTCTTCCGGCCCCAGATCTCTCGGCCTATAATCGGCATCCGTCGTCAAGACAATTTTGTCGCACCGCCACCCGTCCTCGCGCATTCTTACGTGGAACGTGTGCACCCCGACCGTTGTCACTTCGACCTGCGCCCGGCCCTGGTTGTCACGCCTGTTATTACTCCATTCCCACGTAAAGTCAGTGCTTCCGGCCTGAATACTATCGGACGTTGTCTCGTCGCCATCGAGGCCGGTATGGCATGAATCGTCGGTTCCGCTGGTTCGGTAGCCCCGGACCCACACGTAGTAGATGCCGGTCTTGATAAAGTTGATCTTGTAGTCCAACTGAGGCGTGCCGCTGCCGCTGCCATCCGGTACGGCGCGCATGAAGCCGGCGCCGGAAAAGCCGTTTGGATCTGTGTTGAACTCCCAGATGCGCGTTCCGTCCGTGGTGTTATCATCGAAGTTCTCCGCCTCCATCGCGACAAGGCCGTCGGGACTCGGATCCTGTGCAAACGGATCGGCCCCGGCCGCATGGCCCACAAGACCTAACAGTAGAACAAAAAACATCAGATAAAGCCATTTTTTACACATCGGAATCGTCCTCCAAAACAAAATCAAAGATTAAAAATTAAATATCAAAATTGTGGAATCATCGCTTCGCGATGATGACGTCCTTCATTTTGCATTTTAGATTTTGATTTTTACATTTCTTTCGTGTTGGGTGGGCATTCTGCGAAAACGAACTCAATTCGTTATTTATACCGGACCCACTAGCGCCAAGTCAAGGCAAATCCCGGAATCATTGATGCAAAACACCTCTTCGAAGATGTCGCCTCTCATAACGGAAGAAGCCCCAACGGACAAGATTTCAGCCCGAAGCGAAAAAAAACCTCACCAATGAGCGTTTTTTTCAAAGAACAGCCAATATTTCGGCCTTCGTAAACGTCTAATTTAGAAAATACTCTTCTTTTGAAGGGTGTTTTTTACTTTCGTATAAGAGCCCCTGCTTATTCGATTAAGCCTCCTTCGAGCGGGGGCTCCTTTTTTCCGCCGAATGCGTCAAAAAAACGGGGCCCGCGTCGAATCTCGATACAGGCCCCGAATAACGGCTCAATTCGAATAGATGCCCTATGGGATACTTAAGGTCGATACAGCCGGATATCGTCAATATACATCGTACCCGTCCCCCCGGCGGCAGCGCCACCTCTACTACCCAGACCGATCGCGATCTTATCGACATCCCTTAGGTTGATCCCCTGATCGGCGAAGGCTTGCAGCGGAACGCGCCACTCGGTCCAGGCGTCAATCGTCGCGGCCAGAAGGTCGTCGTTCGCGACGATCGCCGGTGCGCCGGACGCGTTGGAGACCGCCACATATAATGGCTCGGCCGCATTGTTAATGATCCCGATGTCCTGGTTGGCCCATGGTCCGCTTATCGTTCCAGTGGTTGTGACGTTCGAGAACACGGCCTCGCACGCCACGCCCGCGACATGACTGCTCAGCGCCAGGCCGATGTAAACATCGGAGCCCATCGTCACCGCAGGTCTCAACGTAAACTGCTGCCAGTTCAATCCGTCGGGGGAGGTGTACCCTCTAAAACCACTTCCGACGTCGCGCTCGAGCTTGACCCAATAGGGAGCGACGAGTGTATCGTCGAACTCACGGTCGGTGATGTCGCCTGCGTTCTGGCGATATTGGAACCGAACGCCATTGGCCGGTGTCAGCAACAGGGAGGTATAGGCCGAATCCGGATCGAGTGAATTGCGGATCATGACACCGCCTTTTGCAAAACCGTCCGTATTTTGAAGGCTCTCGACCTTCACCGAGATCGAGCCGACGCCCGAAAGGATCTTGTAGGCATAGTGAAGCTCATCGGCCGTATCCCAAATATCAACACCGGCGGCGATCATGGTGTACGTACCGACCGGGCCTTCGACAAAGCTGCCCAGGGAAGCGGGTTGCCCGTGAAACCATAGCGACAATTCTGAAACGTTCTCGGCGGTCCAGTCGCGCGGTGCAGTCAATGTCAGCACGGCTTCTGAATTCGTTACGCCCGCTATGTTATTGTAAAGCAAGGGCATGGATTGACCGCCTCTATTGACGATGGTCTGCTCGGCATACGGAGGCATTAAATAACCCACCTGTGCGCCGTTGTCAGCAACGCCGAAGCCGTCGATCCAGTGTTGCCAGATTGCCTCTCCGGCTGTATCGTCGTCGGTATAATCCTCGAAGTCTTCCACGACAAAGTAATCACTCGTCGTGAAGCTCCACACCTTGCCGATCCACGGGCTGTCGGGATTCGGATCGTTAACTTCATCGATCCGCCAATAATAAGTCGTTTTCAATGCGAGAAGGCCCGGCTCATAGCTTTCGTCGCCCAGCGCCCTGCTCCCTTTGTATTCCGCAGACGCCTGGGTGGCGTTGGCGACGGTCTCTTCATCCGTACCGAAATACACTTCATGCGAAGCGGCGACGCCTCCCGCGACCCACGTTAGAATCGGCGACGTCTTCACGTCCACAGCGCCATTGGCCGGATTGGGACCGCTGACGGCGCCGAGCGTCGTGAAGCTCCAGATATCACCTTTATGCGTGGTGAAGGCGTCGAATTCATCGACGCGCCAATAGTAGGTCTTGGCCCTTTTCAGCGGGCCGGGCGAATAGCTATCCTCTCCCGTCGGGATGCCCATGGCTGCACTATCGACTTCGTCGAAACTTTCTCCGAAGTAAACCGTGTGAAGTTTCGCATTGAAACCGGGCGTCCAGCTCAACCTCGGCTCCAGATCAACGAGTTCGGCGCCGTCGGCCGGATCGGGAGCGTAGGCCGTTCGGGGAGGAACGGCGAAGCTCCAGACGTCGCCCTGATATTTCGTTACGCCGTCGGCCTCGACTTCGTCGATTCGCCAGTAATAGGTGGTGCCCGGAACGAGACCTTCGGGATAGGCAAATCCGGGAAAACCAACAATAAAGAACGTCCCAGGCTGGTTGCCCTGGAACGTATCGGCCGCGCCGTCGTTGACATCCTCGAAATGATCCCCGAAATAAACATCGTGCGAGGCGGCGGTCTCGCCCGGGGTCCAGGCGAGGGTCGCCCAGGTATCCGGGTAGATTTCGCCGTTGGCCGGAACGGGCCGGGAGGCGGAGGTAGGAGGCGGGGGGATCACGGCATTTCGATAATCCTCATCGGTGGGCGTGTAACCGGCGCTGTCGGCCCACACGAAGACATCCCACAACACGGCATCATTGCCTTGCCTGTGAAAGATGTACATCGTGTTCTCGCCATCTTGCAGATCTTTATCGCTTCCTTCGTCCCTTCCCCACCAGCTCCAATCAGGCATCGAGCTTTCAAAGATTCGGTCATCATCGTTGTCGAAAATCGCGTCTGAACTGCCTCCGGGGTACGGCGGGCCGGCGGGGATTTCGGAATCGCCCGGGTGTCCCTCGACGAGCATAAAATCCGATTGATTGGACGGATTCAAAACACGCCCCCAGAAATACCATGTACCGCTCTGACCGCCCGCCCTGTTGATATTAAACGTCCAGCGAATCATACCGCCGGCGCCGCCGGCCCGGGTGACGGCCTGCTCGAACGCACCGTCGGCGTCAACCACCGGGTAGTACTGGTCGCCGTCGGGATCGCGCTGATCGAACGCCTCGGCCTCGAACCATATCTGGTGCCCGCCTCCATATTCGGAGACTTTGAATTTTTCTACGGC
Source organism: uncultured Pirellulales bacterium (assembly GCA_964476475.1). Lineage (GTDB taxonomy): Bacteria > Planctomycetota > Phycisphaerae > Sedimentisphaerales > Anaerobacaceae > JAFGTG01. The sequence continues at coordinate 7,148 of CAYZAT010000091.1, read as the reverse complement.
AAGGATGGGCGTCGCTAATAAACACGCGACAAACATCATCAGTATCATTTGTTTTGAGGCTCTCGGAAGCATTTTGGTTTCTCCTTTTTCATGGGCCGTAAAATCAAGGGCCTGTATCGCATAGCGACACAGGCCCCACCTTGTTATTTATCATCGTGAAGGCCGCATCGCAGCCTAAAGCTGTTATTGCGTTTTCTGCAACCGTATGTCGTCGATATACATCGTGCCCGAGCCGCCGGCGGACGTGATGCCGGACTGGCTGCCCAGGCCGATGGCGATCTTGTCCACGTTGCCCAGGTTGATGCCCTGGTCGGCGAAGGCCTGCAACGGGACAAGCCACTCGGTCCAGTCGTCCATCGTCGCGGCCGCCGGATCGTCGTGGGCCACGACCGCCGGAGCACCGGCGGCGTTGGAGATGGCTACATATAACGGTTCGGCCGCGTTGCTGATAATCCCGATGTCCTGGTTGGCCCATTGTCCGCTAATGGTCCCGGTGGTTGTGACGTTCGAGAACACGGCCTCGCACGTGACGCCCGCGTTATGACTGGTCAGCGCCAGACCAATGTAAACATCGGTATTCATCGTCACCGACGGTCTCAGCGTAAACTGCTGCCAATTGACTCCGTCGGGGGAGGTGTACCCTCTAAAGCCACTCCCGGCGTCGCGCTCGAGCTTGACCCAATACGGAGCGACGAGCGTGTCGTCGAATTCACGGTCGGTAATGGCGCCCGCGCCTTGGCGATACTGGAACCGAACGCCGTTGGCCGGCGTCAGCAATAAAGAGGTGTAGGCCGAATCCGGATCGAGCGAATTGCGGATCATGACACCACCCTTCGCAAAATCGTCTGTATTTTCGAGGCTCTCGACCTTAACCGATATCGAACCGATGCCCGAGAGGGTTTTGTACGCATAGTGACACTCGTCAAACGTATCCCAGATATCGGTTCCGGCGGCCGTCATGGTGTACGTACCGACGGGTCCTTCGACAAAGCTGCCGACCGAGCCCGGAACGCCGTGGAACCATAGCGATAATTCATTAATCCCGTGCTGCGCCCAGTCCCGCGGCGAGGTCAACGTAAATATCGCTTCTGAATTCGTCACGCCGCCGACATTATTGTAAAGCAGCGGCATGGATTGACCGCCGCCGTGAACGATCGCCTGTTCGGCGTAAGGCGGCAACAGATAGCCGACCTGCGAGCCGTTATCCGGAACGCCAAAACCGTCGATCCAGTGCTGCCAGATGGCTTCACCGGCGGTGTCGTCATCCGTATAGCTCTCGAAGTCTTCTACAACGACGAAGTTCAATACTGAGAAGCTCCAGACGGCGCCCGGGGTGATCGTCCCGTCGTTATTGACCTCATCAATCCGCCAGTAGTACGGTCCGCCGCCCCATTCGACTTCCTCGGGCGTATAGCTCGCGGCGGTTTGCCGGCCACGATAAATGCCCGTTGTGTCGGACGTGTCGGATTGGGTCACGGCGTCGCTCTCGGTGCCGAAGTACACATCGTGCTCGACGGCGTTCTCTCCGGCCGACCAGGTCAAGGGCGTCGCCGCTTCGATATTCACCACGGAACCGCTGCGCGGCTTGGGGCCGCCGGCCCGAAGAGGATCTTCGCCTTTCGTCATGATCTCGTTCACCTGATCGGCGCTGACGGCGACATCAAACAACCTCACGTCGTCCATGAGACCAGCGTAATATCGATTGCCGTTAGCAGTACTGACGGGCCGGCCCAATCGTATCACGGCGAGATCCGCCACGGTGTTGTTATGCGCGGCAGAATCCACTTCCTCGCCATTGGCATACAACCTGCACCCATCGGTCAGATTCCATGTCGCCGCTACGTGTGTCCAGCCGGCGTCAGCGAGTTGGGGACCGCTCAATGAAACGTCATTGTCGCCCCCTTCAATCCAGAAGCCCAGCACGCCGGGTGCGGAGATGTGGAGATGCATTTCATTATCGTCCCCGAAACCGTCGCCACCGCCCTCGGTTCCGTACCATAACATCCCCGTGTCGTCTGCAAAGTCGGTGTTGACCCACGTGAGGATGGAGCCTTGAGATGTCGTGACCATTCCCGCGGGCAGTTCCACCCAGCCCTGGTTATCACCGGGGAATTCCAGAGCCATGTTAAATATACCGGGAACCCATTGCACATCGCCCCGGCTGTCCGGCATCAGTTCGCCATGATTGCCATGTCCCGAAAAATCGATCGCGGTCGGGCCGCTGCCGGCCTCAAACTTCCACCAGCCGACAAGCGTGGGATCGGCGACGGCAATCTCAGATAACGTCGTGAAAGTCCAGACGTCGCCTTTGTGCATGGTTACACCGTCGAACTCATCGACGCGCCAATAGTACGTCTTATCCAACGTCAAAGTGCCGGGATTATAGGTCGTCTCCATTTGAGGCGGCGCATTCTCGGCGCTACTGACCGTATCAAAGTCGTCCCCAAAATACACATGATGGAATTTCGCGTTTAATCCACCCGACCAAGTCAGGGTTAAATCCTCCGGCTTGACAAATTCGGCGCCGTCGCCCGGACTCGGATCGTAAGCCTTCCGCGAGGGAATCGTGAAGGTCCAGACATCGCCTTTGTGTTTCGTCGTGCCGTCGGCTTCGACTTCGTCCACTCGCCAGTAATAGGTTGTTCCGGGGATAAGCCCTTCCGGATACGCAAATCCGGGAAAACCGACCACTAAAAACGCGGCCGATTGGTTGCCCATAAATGTATCGGCCGCTCCGTCGTTGACGTCGGCCATGCTTTCACCTAAATACACATCGTGTGAGACCGCCGTTTCACCCGGCGACCAGGCCAGGGTGATCCACGTGTCCGGATAGAGCGAGCCATCCTCCGGAAGAGGATCAAAAGCCTTCAAGATGGCGCCGCGGTGACTTTCCTCAGGGCCGATGCCGCTCGGCGTATAGTCGGGATTGGTTGTCAGGACGATCTTATCGCAAATGAAGCCGTCCTCCCGCATCCACACGTTAATGGTGTGCACGCCGGCACTGGGGACTTCGACGGTCCGTCGAGGCGGATCGTAGTTCGTTGTATTCACCCAAACATAGTTCGCTCCAAAACCCCAGTATCGATGCGCCGTCACGACGGCCTCACCATTAATCCCCGCGTGGCAGGAATCCGAGTTGCCGTCCTGACCGTAGCCGCGAATCCAGAGGTAGTGGGTCCCGGTCTTGACGAAATTGACCTCGAAGTCCAGACGCGGGCTGGTGTCCGCATAATTCTCATCCGGGCCTCCGCCCGTCAAAGGGGTTGCCGGCGTATTCTGCATGGCGCCTTCACCGGAAAAACCAGTTGGTTCCGTGACGAAAATCCACTCGTTCACTTGATAAGGTGTGTTTAAGTCGAAGTTCTCGGCTTCCATCGACACAAGGCCGTCGGGTCCGGGATCCTGCCGGTATGGATCAGCGCCGACCGGCGCTACTATTGATCCCAAAATAAAAATATAAGCGATCAGACAAAGCCAATTTCTACGCATCACTGTAATCCTCCTTACTAGAACAAGGAATACGACAATTAGCTGCCCCAGTTACGCACCAGAGCAGTTGATATGCACGACAACCTGCCCGTTCGCCTTCGCGATGGGCGGGATGGGTGCGAAAACGAACTCTAAAAGCTATTTATACCAAACCAACCCACTTCAAGTCAAGAGAAATCTGTATTTACCGGACCTTGTCTATGCCCGGATTTACAAACAAGTTTGTTCGTTTTACTAGGCTCATTGGTGAGATGATTTAGGTGAACGAAGCAATCATTACGCGATGGGACGTCCAACGGAATATCGCCTCGCAAAAAAATTGAGGGCTGACCCTGGCGACCAGCCCCCCATTGAAGAAAGGAGTATTATGATGCAAATCGGCGCCGGCTCCTTCCCGTACGCCCGGATTTGTCCACCTTACCCGTTCAAACATGCCCTCAAAATGAACTCAGGTGAGAATGAACTCCTTCCCGCTTCTCCCCCTCCTGATCTCGTTTCTTGCCGTGCATGTCCTATTCAAACTATACGCCATATTTCCACGAATGCCAAATCTGAACAGGCGTATTTTTTCCAAAAGACTTTATTGGTTTTTCAGGGGTTTTTTTTGAACGAAATCCCGATAATTCCTGGTAAAATACCGTAGAAAATTGCGTTTGTTTGAACAGCTCCTGGATAGTGGTTTATGGTTCGATCTACAGATAAAAATAAAACGATGAAGGAAACGACGTCCACACCGCATCTCGACTTAAAGCGAGGCCGGAGATTGGGTAAGTACCGTCTGGCCAAATTGCTCGGCGAGGGCGGAAGTTGTGAGGTCTGGAAGGCACGCGACTGCGTCGAGGGCATCTGGGTCGCCTTGAAGATCCCTTTGGCCGATACGCACGGCACGCGCGACAATCAAACCCTGCTCCGCGAAGTGCGTCTGGTGGCCCAATTACGGCATCCACACATTATGCCGGTCAAGAATGCCGATATTATCGGCGGACATGCCGTCCTGGCGACGGAACTGTCTGTGGGCACCCTGGAAGATTGCTCCCGGCCGATGTCCGTTCGCCGGATTATCTCGATTGCCGCTCAGGTCCTCGACGGCCTGGTGTACGCCCACCGCAAACGTCTCGTTCACTGCGATGTGACGCCGGGAAATATTTTCCTGTTTCCGAACGGCCGGGCCGCACTCGGCGATTTCGGGATCGGTCTGCATCTCAAAGGACGGATGCACACAGTCGATGACTTCGGCACACCGGGCTACGTGGCTCCCGAACAAGCCTACGGCCGGCCCACGTATAGAAGCGATTGTTTCGCCGTCGGGCTGATCCTTTATGAATATATCACTGGTTTTCTGCCCAAGTGGCCGTTTCGCTGGCCTCCCCGCAGCTGCAAACGCCTGCGTGAGAGAACCAACCTGGCCTTCGTGCAGTTTCTCAAGCAAGCTTTAACAGTCGATCCGGAAAAGCGATTCGCCAATGCCGAGCAGATGCGCACGGCTTTGCTCCAGGCGATCCCCAGGAGTCTCAAGCTGGCGCCCGGCTTGAAGCAGCCGCGGAAAAAGAAAATCGATTGGCAGAAGATGCGCCGGATTGCATTCACCAAACGTTACGGAATCGTTTTACCGACCGTCTTCAAGTGCGTCGATTGCTCCGAGCCTATCGCCGAAAGTATGTTGATCTGCCCGTGGTGCGGAAGTGATCGGAACCGTTTCGATACGAACACGCCGTTTAGCCACGTATGCCCGCGTTGCCATCGGGGTGTTCTGCCCGAGTGGCGCTTCTGTCCGTGGTGTTACGGTTCGGGTTTCGATTCGCCCGCTGAAACGCAAACAAAGGGAGTGCGTTATCATAGCACGTGCAAACATTGTAACGGAAAACTGATGCGCTTCATGCGTTATTGTCCCTGGTGTCGCCGGAAGGTCCAACGGTCTTGGCATGTCCGTCCCTTCCACGAAATATGCAAGCGGTGCGGCTGGTCCGTGGATTCGGCCTTCTGGAATTATTGTCCCTGGTGTAAGCAATGCCTTGTCTAAACCATCCAGTATTAGGAACAAAAGAGAACCGAAAAGGTAGGGTGTGCATCGCACACCATTTCTTTTAAAGGCGGTTTGCAATGCACACCCTACCAGACTATTAAGAGCACATGGCTGAGATCGTAGAAAACACTTCAACCGAAAAATCCCCTACTCTTTTCCGCTGGTCTGCCGAGACGCACGTCGGAAAGGTCCGCCAGGAAAATGAGGATAGTTACTTTTCCGATCCCGAAACGGCGATTTTCCTCGTCTCGGACGGCATGGGCGGCCATCGCGGCGGAGCGCTTGCCTCCGGCATTGTGGTCGAAGACCTGCCCGTGATGATCGAGAACGCCTTGGACAAGCTCAAGATCGGCACCCCTCGAACGATCAAAAAAATACTCGAAAAAGCCATCGCCGAACAAAGCAAACAACTGCAATTGGAAAGCACGAGCGAGTCCGGCTACAAGGATATGGGCGCCACACTCGTCCTTGCTTTAATGAGAAAAGGTCGTTGCTATATCGCCAACATTGGCGATAGCCGGGTGTATCGGCTCCGCAAAGGACGTCTCGTGCAGTTAAGCCGGGATCATTCCGTCATTTCCGAACTCATCGAAGAGGGCCATATCGAACCCGAAGAAGCCGCCGATCACGAAGCCCAGGGAGTCATCACCCGTTATGTCGGCATGGAAGAAAAAGCCCATCCCCACATCCATTCTTTTGCCTTAAAAGAAGCCGACCGTATTTTATTATGTACGGATGGCCTGACTGACATGGTACCCGAGTATGCAATCGATTTGATCCTGAATACCGAGACCGATCCACAGGAAGCTTGCACTTTACTCATAGCTGCCGCCAACAACGCCGGCGGCCACGACAATGTCACGACTCTAATAGTTGACTGGCTCAAGACAAATCAGTAGAACAGCTTGGAATTGTCGAAGAAAAAGGTTATAGGGACGTCATTAAGTCTGGTGATGAATGGTGAGTTGCCCAGAGCATTCATCCGTGTGAGGATAAATTATGAAGTCCAATGATAAATTTACAGAGAATTCTTTGCAGCGACAATTGAATTGGATTGACGCTGCGGCTATTTTCGTTGGTATCATCATCGGCTCAGGGATCTTTGTTGCGCCGGCCCAGGTTATTGCGGCAACAGGTAGCAAGTGGACAGCCATTTGTTTTTGGGCCGTTGGTGGATTTATAGCCGCTTGCGGGGCATTCTGTTATGCTGAATGTGGAGCCAGGTTGCCGCGAAATGGTGGATTCTTCAACGCTTACCGCGTGGCTCTGGGTGGTGGTGCAGCATTTGTAGGTGGGTGGGTGGTGTCTTTGTTGATCTATCCATCAGCGGCGGCGGCCATTGCATATATATCCGCAAGTTATTTGACGGAGTTGATACCTGCGTTTAAGGGCTATGAAACTTGGATTGCTGTTTTGGAAGTGGCAATCGTTGCAGTTCTCAATATCGCTGGTGTGCGATGTGGTCCGTATTCACAACGAGTTTTGACTGCTTTGAAGATCATCTGCTTGGCTTTACTATGCTCGGCCGCACTCTTGGGAGAGCAGGCGGAAACTTCAGTTACCAGACAGCCAGTCGATTTCACTATGAGTCTTAGTACTTCACTTGCAGCTCTGATCATTGTTTTATGGACATACG
>CAYZAT010000090.1:0-13651 GCA_964476475.1 uncultured Pirellulales bacterium | reverse complement strand
TATGAGAGCGTCTTCAAAGGCCGGGGCATGCAGTTCGACGAGGTGCGCGAATACACCCCCGGCGACGATATCCGCACCATCGACTGGAACGTCACCGCCCGTACGGGCAAAGCGTATATCAAACGATTCGTCGAAGAGCGCGAAATGACGGTGATGTTTGCGGTGGACCTGAGCGCATCGGGCGACTTTGGTACAGTGAACAAGATGAAGAACGAGCTGGCCGCGGAATTCTGCGCGGTTCTGGCCTTTGCCGCGGCGAAGAACAACGACAAAGTCGGACTGCTCATTTTCACGGATCGGATCGAACTCTATATCCCGCCCAAGAAGGGCATCCGCCACATGCTGAGGCTGATTCGCGAGCTGCTCTTTTTCAAAATGCCTAAAAGAAAGACCAACATCCCCCAGGCCCTGGATTATCTGGCCAAGGTGATACGCAAGAAAGCCACGGTGTTTCTCGTGTCCGATTTCATCGAAACGGATTTCAAGAAACCTCTAAGCCTTCTGAACAAACGTCATGACGTGATTGCCGTCTCGGTCCGCGATCGCGCCGAGGTGGCGCTGCCCGGCGTGGGACTGATCGAATTTGCCGACGCCGAAACCGGCGAGATTCTTCTGGTCGATACGTCCAATCGAAGATTCAGGAACCAGTACAGCAACACAAGTGCGGAGCGATTCGACGGGCTCAAGAACATGCTGCAAACGATTAACGTCGATTGCATCAGCATCAACACGGACAAACCCTATATCCAGGACCTGGTCCGGTTTTTCCACATGCGTCATCGACGATATTAGGCCGAAGGAGTAAAAAAAGGTAGCACGGCCATCTTGGCCGTGTTCTCACGGGCTGGAAGCCCGTGCCACAATTGAGGAACAAATATGATGGAAGAGAAATTGAATTTTTCACTCCCGGAAAAGAAGCCAGGAAGCATGGCCGGTCATTGGATTATGATCGTGTTGCTCTTGATCCTGATCGGTCTAACCGCGGTCGATCTTACCTCAAAGCCGGTGAGCCAGGGGCAGGCCCCTGATGTTGCAGGTCGATCTTTCTCCCCGGAACAAACCAAGCAATTGGCTGCTAAACTCGCCCAGCGAAACTTACACCAGCGAGCAGCGAAAGTCTGGGAAGATTATCTCGCGGCCGGCACGCTCACGGAGACCGAGCGCGCCAGGACGCTTTTTCAGATTGGCACGCTTTTGGAAAAGGCAAATTTGTACGACCGGGCCATTGAATATTTTTATCGCAGCGAAGCCGTTGCGGAGCTTGACGAGCTCAAATCTCAAATCAGCGCCCATATCAAGGATTGCTTCGAAAAGCTTGGCAGTTTTTCGGCACTGCGTTACGAGATGATGGACCGGACGAGCTTCGAAGGCGCCCCGGCGGCGGGCGCGAAAGTGGTCGCCGAGATCGGCGCTGAAAAAATCACCGAAGCCGACCTCGATGCGGCCGTAGAAAACGACATCGAAAACCAACTCGAACCCATGGCGGCGTTTATGACGAGAGAGCAGCTTAACGAACAGAGAAAGAGGATGCTCGATCAATATAAAAATCCCCGGGCCAAACAACAATACCTGCAATCATGGCTCGCGCAGGAGCTTTTATATCGGCAGGCTTTAGAGGACGGGCTGGCGGAAAAGCCTGAGGCCAAAAAGCTCATTAACCAATTGACGCGCGGCGCTTTAAGTCAACTCCTTATGAACAACGAGCTTGCCAATAAGATCAACATTACCGAAACCGATCTTCAAACGTTCTACTCGGCCAATAAGGAAAAATATATCGATCCTGCAAAGGCAACAATCAGCCACATTCTCGTCGATGATGAACAACAAGCCAAAGATCTGATCGAACGGATCAAGAACGGTGAAGATTTCGCTGAACTGGCGAAGCAATTCTCGAAAGATGAGAGCACCAAACAAGCCAGCGGAAAAATTGATTCGGAAGTTCAAAAAGGTTCCTATATCCCCGGTATTGGCACGAACGATCAATTGAACGATAAAATATTCACCGTCGAACCTCCAAAAGTGCTGGAGGAACCTTTTAAAACGGAAAAGGGTTTTGAAATTGTCAAAGTGGAATCAATCATCCCCGAACGCCAGTTGCAATTCGACGAAGTCAGACAGCAAGCGATGTCAACGCTCGCCAATCAAAAGCGTCAGGATGTTCAGCACGATTACATCAAGCAAATGATGGACAAGTACAATGTGATCGTTCATACATCGGTGTTGGGCGGTGCTCAAGAGAACGAATCAGAAAAGGTAAGGTAATCGCTCTATAGAAATGAAACGAAGCTCGGCTAAAATCCGGTTGACTTTGAATATACTGCTCTGCTGTTGCCTGTTCTGGGCCGGAGCGGGATGCGAGAAAAGTGCCGATGACGCCGCCGGGAAATCAGAATTCGAAATCGATAAAAAATTCGAGAGAGGTCCTTTAACCGTTCACGTGCGGGCCGGCAAATCGAAAATGACAATTGCCGAGACCGTGTTGTTGGAACTGGAAGCCGCTGTGGAGCCGGGTTATGAAGTCCGGATGCCAAAGGTCGGCGAAGCGCTGAAGGACTTCGGCATTGTCGATTGGGATAGTCCGGGTGACAAGCTCGATCAGGATAATCGCGTCGTGAGCACATATCAATACCAGCTCGAACCTTTTCTTTCCGGCACCTTCGCGATCCCGGCGTTTACATTTGAATTTTACGATGTAAATAACCCGGAAGAAAAAAAATATGAGCTAACCACCGAGCCGTTCGATATCGAAGTGACCTCCCTGCTCGGCGAACAACGAGCCGAGCTCAAGATAGAAGATATCGAGGATGTCGTAGAAATACCCAAAAAAGCCTCCTACGGGTGGGTATGGCCGGTCATCGTGATCGTGTTCGTGGGAGCGGGTACCGGGCTTTGGCTTCACCTGCGGCGCAAGCGAGTCAAGGAGCTTGTCAGGCTTTTCAAACCTGCCCACGAGCTTGCGTACGAACGGCTCCGGGCTTTAGTCAAAGAGGACTTAGTCGAAGCGGGCAAAATCAAGGAATTCTACGAACGAATCAGCAATATTCTAAGGCACTATATCGAGCATCGTTTTAGCCTAAGGGCGCCGGAACGAACGACGGAAGAATTCCTTTCTGAACTCGCCCATACAGATGTTCTGGCAACTTCCGACAAAGAACGGCTGGGAGAATTCCTGGAACATTGCGATTTGGTCAAATTCGCCAAACACACGCCGACCACCGAGCAAATACAAAAAACGTTCGACCTGGTGAAAGATTTTATTGAGAAAACGAAATCCGACGACCGGAAGGTCGATGTGACGGAGATGATTCGGTCCGAAGAGACCGCTGAGATTGGGAGCGCCTAAATGCAGTTGTACTCACCCTGGGCCTTGCTGTTGCTTTTGGTTGTGCCTGTTCTGGCGTATCTGATGCTGCGCAAAAAGGGCACCGCCGCCGTCCGATTTCCGAGCCTGGTGATCATGAGAAACTGCTCTTTATCCTGGCGGATTCGCCTACGCCCTTTGCTGAAAGTGGCAAGATTGGCCTGCGTGATTCTCCTCATCACGGCCCTGGCGCGCCCGAGACAGGGAACGAAGCTTACCGAAGAATCCACCGAAGGCGTGGCCATTGAAGCCGTCGTGGACCGCTCGGGCAGTATGGAAACCGAGATGGACTACTTCGGGCAGAAGCTGAACCGGTTAGAAGTCGTTAAAAAGGTGCTATCCGATTTTATCGAAGGCGACGATAAAGATCTAAAAGGCAGAAGCAACGATCTCGTCGGCCTGATTACGTTCGCTCGATACGCCGATACGAAATGCCCCCTGGTGCACAGCCACAACGTTCTGATCGAGTTCTTGAAAAAGACCGACTTTGCCATACGAAATGAAGACGGCACGGCCATCGGAGATGCTGTTGCTTTAGCCGCGGCACGCCTGCGAAAAGCCGAAGAGGAAATCCACCAGAGGAAGAAGCAATTAGCCCTGGCCGACGAGGAGATCTCAGACGCCAATGAAAGTGGTTTCAAGATCAAAAGCAAAGCGATCATTTTACTGACCGACGGCATTAACAACGCAGGCCAGTACGATCCCCTGGAAGCGGTTGAGCTGGCGAAAAAATGGGACATCAAAATATACACGATCGGCATCGGTTCGGGCCAGGCATTTAGGGCAGTCCAGATGCTGGGCACAACTTTTAGGATGCCGACCGGGCAGAATCTCGATGAACGTCTGCTCAAAACACTTGCAGAAAATACGGGTGGATTCTACGGCCGGGCTGATGACGCCGAGGCCCTTCGCACAATCGTCAAAAAAATCGACGCATTGGAAAAAACAAAGGTCAAATCCGTGCAATATACACAGTTCGCGGAACGCTTTGGGCCGTGGACGTTAGCTGCTCTGCTGATGCTGGGCGCGGAGATATTAGCCGGATGTACCCTATTTAGGAAGATACCATAAAACGATATATGAACCTGGGAAATGACAAAGCATTATGGCTTCTTTTCGCCGTACCGGCAATTCTGGTCCCGGCGTACATCTGGTGTTTCTGGCAGAAGACCAGGGCGCTGCGAATGCTCGCCCACAGCGAAATGCTCAAGAAGATCAACAACACCGTCAGTCTGAAGAGGCAAATCTTCAAAGCGCTGCTCCTGATCGCGTCATTCGTCAGCATTGCCGTCGCCTTGACCGAGCCGAAATGGAATCCGCAAGCCCAGAAGATCAAGCGTCAGGGCCGAGACATCTGCATCCTGCTCGATACGTCCCGGTCGATGCTGGCCGAGGATATCAAACCCAGCCGGCTCGAACGCTCGAAAATCGCTATCTCCGATCTTTTGGAAACGCTGGCCGGCGACAGAATCGCGCTGGTGACCTTTGCCGGCAACAGCACTGTTAAATGTCCCCTGACTCAGGATTACGCTTTTGTAAGAATGGCGCTGGCGGATATTACCACCGAGAGCACCAGCCGGGGCGGGACGATGATCGGCGACGCAATCCGCAAAGCCGCCGAGGAAGTTTTCGACAAACAAAGTCGGGAGTACAAAGACATCATTTTGATTACGGACGGCGAGGAACATGAAGGCGCCGAAAGCTTCCCGGTCCAGGCGGCGGAAAAAGCCGCGGCTGACGGTATCCGTATTATCGCTATCGGGCTGGGCGACGAGAATGAAGGTTCCCGCATCCCGATGACCGGCCCGAACGGCCAGATGTCCTTTTTGAAATACAAGGGCAAAGAAGTCTGGTCCAGGCTCGGCGGCGATTTGCTGAGAAATATCGTTTACGTGACCGAGGGCGGCAAATACCTCTCCGTCGGACCGGGCACGACGCTGGACCTGGGGCAAATCTACGAGAACTTGATTGCCTCAGCGGCGAAACGCGAGCTTGAGTCCACAACCATGCTGAAATACGATGAGAAATTCCAGATTTTCGTCGCCTTGGGATTGATCCTTCTTATTTGCGAGGCTTTGATCAGTGAACGTAAGAAAACATAAAATGATTCTACGGATAGTTCTGGCAGTCATCCTGGCGCAGGCCGCTTCCGCCCGTGGCATGGCCATCCTGGCCATGGGTTCCACGGGCTGGAAGCCCGTGCCACGAGAAGCAACCGCGGAAGGGAACAAACTGTACGAGCAGGGAAATTTCAACGAGGCTATCAATCAATACGACCATGCCCTCGTGGAAGCGCCTCAGGCACTGGAGCCGAAATTTAACAAAGCCAATAGTTACTACCGGCTCGACGATCTCAACAATGCTATGAATTTATATCGGGAAGTGGCCGCTGAGAGTAAGGATATGACCTTGGTCACCAAGGCTAAATACAATCTCGGTAATACGTATTTCCAACAAGGCTCCAAACAAAAAGATTCGAATCTCCAAAAGGCCATCGAGGATATGGAGACGGCGATTGGCTCGTGGCGAGGCGCGCTGGATATCGATCCGGAGAATACGAAGGCGGCGAAGAACATTGAAGTCGCCCGGCTGACGATCAAAGACCTGCTCGATCAGCTCAACAAGCAGCAACAAGACCCGAACCAGCCGCAGGATCCGAATCAATCCTCGCGACAAAATCAACAACAGCAAGGTTCCCAGCAGGATCCCAGCCAACCTCAGGATCAGCAGGAACAACAGAAACAAACTCCTCAGGAAGATCCGAATCAGCCGCAAGATCCTAACCAGGCTGAAGAGCAACAAAAGGAGCAACAAAAGGAAAGCCAGGAAGAAAAAGAAAAGCGGATGGCGCCCGACGCCACGGCACAGGAAATTCTCGATAAAGAGCAGCGCCGGCGAAAAGAAAGGCAAATTCTCGACAGAGCACGGTGGCAAAAGGTCGAAAAAGATTGGTAGAAGGAATGGATAGATAACGCTTGAAAACGCAAAAAGATGAGAATTAAAAGAGATATTATTATCGTTCTCGCTTTAGTGGCTATAGGAACAGTCAACGCCTTCGGCCAGATACGGGTCTCTGCCCAGACAGAAACCAACAGAGCCATCTATGTTGGCGAGCGCTTCGCTTACTATATTGTCATCGGAGGATCCCAAAAGCCCGGTGTGGCTGATTTGCAGCCGCTCACTGACTATAATCCCGTAAAAGAAGGAACAAGAGTACAAAGCTTTGATATAAACGGAAAAATCACTATCTCCAATGTCATGACCTACTCCTTAACCGCGAACCGAGCCGGGCGCGTCCAACTTCCTTCGGTGACTGTCGAGCTCAACGGAAAAACATATCGGACCAATCCGGTGAGCGTGAACATTTTGCAGCCCGGTACGACGGACCGACTGGACTTTGAGGTGACGTTATCAGAGCAACAATGCTATGTCGGTCAGCCGATCCTGCTGAAGGTAGAGTTTTATGTCCTGGTGGGTACGGACGTCGCCGACTTCCAACTCAACATCCCGGCTCTGAACAACGATGCGTTTGAGATCGAAGAAGCCGATGTTTCAGATCCGCAGGCCAAACTATCTCGCCTGCACACCGGAATGCCCGTTATGGTCCGCCAATACAGGGTTAAACACAACAATAAAGAATCGACCGTGGTGGCTTTCAGTAAGATTCTGATACCGAAACGTCCCGGCCGGATGTCTATGCCGACATCATCGGTGTCCGCCGCCGTCGCCGTCCGGCGCGTGCGCGGCATCTTCGGTTCGCAGAACCAATATGAGCGTTTCATCGTAAAATCCGAACCGCTTGAACTGGAGGTCTTGCCGGTGCCGGGCGAAGGCAAACCGTCTGAATTTTACGGCTTGGTCGGGCAATATACCATTTCAGCTTCGGCGGCGCCGACCAAGGTCAACGTCGGCGATCCGATCACCCTGACGATCAAGATAGGCGGTAGCACATATCTCAAGTCGGTCCGATGGCCCGAACTTGAACAAGTGCCGGAACTGGCGAACAATTTCAAAATCCCCACACAAAAAGCGTCGCCGACGATTGAAAACGGCTTCAAAGTCTTCACCCAAACCATAAGAGCGAACAATGATAAGGTCACCCGGATCCCCCCCATTCCTCTTGCCACTTTTGACGTTAAAGAAGGCAAATACAAAACAACTCAAACAGAACCTATCCCGCTCGACGTCGCGCCGACAAAAGTCTTGACCAGTGCCGATCTCGAGGGCGCTGATTTCGTACCGGTCAACCGAGAAATCGAGGCCATCAAGAAGGGACTATCCGCGAACTATGACGACGTCGGCGCTTTGAAAAACATGAGCTTTTCTCCGTTGGCGGCCATGGTGCACCCCGGCTATGCCGTCCTTTGGGGCATCCCTTTGATCGGATTCATATCAAGTCTATTGATTAAGCTCAGCAGACACACGAGCCCTGAAAAAATCGCCGCCCGGCGACGCCGCCAGGCGTCCGGCAAGGCCATCGGACAATTGAGAAAAATGGCGTCCACGGACGTCAAACAACAAAATGAATTACTCGTGTCGATCATGAAACAATATATCGGGGACCGCTTTGACAGGACAGCGGGCTCCTTGACTCCCGACGATTGTTACGAGGTTATTCGAACCGAAACAAACGACGCACAGACAGCCGGACAGTATAGAGATATTATCACCAACTTCGAAGCGGGACGCTACGCCTCCATCGAGGTCCATATCAACTCGGAAAAGATCGAAGAAGTGATCGATCTGATCCGCAATATCGAAAAGAACCGTAAGAAATAATGAATAGAACCTTGTCTATCCTGTTATTTTTCTTTTGTCTGGCGCCAACGGCGAAGGCCACTTTGTCAAAGGAGCAGATTACCTCACTGTTTAACCAGGCCAATGAATTTTTTCGGGAAGCGAATTCGATCACCAACAATCCCCATCAAACAGAAAAACTCTATGAAAAGGCCATCCTGAATTACGAAAAGATCATCAATGAGGGCGGGATAAAAAATCCCAGGCTTTATTATAATCTCGGCAACGCCTACTTTCTCAAAGAAGACCTCGGCCGGGCCATTCTCAATTACCGCCGGGCCGAAGAGCTGGACAAGGCCGATGCCAACATCCAGAAGAACCTCGCCTTCGCGCGGAGCCGAAGACTCGATAAGGTCACAGTAAAAACGGAAAAGCGCGTGTTACATACCTTGTTCTTCTGGCATTATGATTTTTCACTCAAGACCAAATTTCTGCTTATGTGCATCTGTTTCGCAATCTTCTGTGTGTGCCTGACCATCACGACATGGCGCGGGAAAGTCGCTCCATGGATCGTCGCAATGGTGATTGGCGGACTCCTGACGGTTTGCTTTCTTACCTCGGTCGTCCTGGAAGCCCAGGCCCGATCAGATCGCACTTGCGGAGTCATCACCGCCGACGCAGTCATTGCCCTCCAGGGCGACGGGCCAAACTATCCGGAGAGTTTTAAGGATCCGCTTCACGCCGGGACGGAATTCGACCTGCTCGAACGCCGCTCCGGGTGGTTTCACATCAGACTTTCTGACAACAGTGACGGCTGGATACCCGACAATGCCGCCGGATTGATCTGACGCAGGCAGTTCAGAAAAGACTCTTGCGTTTTTCGACTGTTTGCGTAAACTCTGCAAGAAAGCTGGTTCGGATGCAGATAAGGAAGATGCCATGCCGGCAAACGTAACCCATATGTTGATCGCTCATAAGGCGCTTCAGACCCTCAAGGCCAAAGGGATCGACGAATTTACACAATTTGCCGAGATTCTGGACGATGCCTCCAAGCCCGGAAACTACAAGGCGTATATGAATCTCGGAAGCCTGGGGCCGGACCTTTACTACTATGCGAAGATGTCCAGTTCCGTTAAGGACATGCTCAAAGAAGGCTTCGTCCAGGCCAAGGGCGTGACTCCCTGGTCTTACCACTTGCACTCATATAAGCCCAACGAATTTCCCTTAAAACTTGTCGAAATCCTTTTTAGCGATGCCGTTAGAAACGACGGCCAAGTCGAACTGGACGACAATGACAAGAGAAAACTCGCCTATATTGCGGGGCACCTGACGCACATCGCCGCCGACCAGATTATTCACCCCGTCGTCAACAGCGTCGCCGGACCTTACTACCGCGAAGGCCGGAATCGCAAGAAGCACCGGGAGTGCGAGGTCTTTCAGGACTATTTCCTGTACGAAGAGGTCTATCGCTTGGAAAAGAAGAGCGGCGCGAAGTACAGTTTCTTCAAGCAGGATTTTCGCGGATGGGCGGATTGTGTGAAAGGATGGACTACGACAAACGCCGAGGAATGGTTCCGCTACTTTTTGCAACGGGGTTTCGTGGAGACCTACGGATCGTGCCCATCCGAAGAGGATATCGAGAATTCCGTTGATAACCTGCTGTTGACGTTGCGGGTCTGCCGGGAAATCGGACCTTATAAGAAAGCGGACGCGGAATACCGTAAGCATAAAGAGAAGTCCAAAATGTACCAGGAGTATATTAAAAACGTCAATTACATTAAATACTATCGGCTTGCTGTGGAATTGGCGGTGATCTACCTTATCGCGTTATATGAGGTTTATATTGTACTCAAGCAGGGAGCAGACTTCTCCGATAAGCACAAAAAGCGGTTTCTCAAGATCGTCAGCGATGCCGACTTGTCCTGCCCGTTGACGCAAAAGATCTTCGAGAAGGCTTACGCCGCACTATCGGACAAACGAAATATGACCGTTGCCATCAAAAAGGATGTCTCGAACCTCTTGACGAAAACAAAATTTCTTACCTCCCATCGAATTTTCAAAGCCAAAGACAACAAGGACATTGTAAAAGCATCGTAGAAACCGTCTGAAAATAAGGAAACGAATACATCGGCGCTGTTAAGACACGGCGTCTTCGTATATAATTCATTAATGGATCTATCTATCGTTATACCGGCATTTGAAGAAAGCAAGAAAATTGCTCGTGACGTTGCGGCGGCAGCGGAGTTTTTGAACGGCCATCAACTCGAAGGCGAGATTATCGTCGTCGATGACGGCAGTAAAGATAACACGGCCGAGACCGCAAAAAGCGTTGAGATTCCGCCCAATATCAAACGGGGCGTCCTCCGCTACGAAGCACACCGCGGCAAAGGGTACGCCGTCCGTACGGGTATTAAGCACTCCAAGGGCGATTTTGTCATGTTCGCCGACAGCGGCTGCTGCGTGCCTTACCAGGATACGCTGCGGGGCTTGGAGTTGCTGAAAAGCGAGACATGCGATATCGCACACGGATCGAGAAAAACCTGCGGCTGTCATATCGAAAAAACACAGAGCTTTTATCGGCGCGTGTGCTCCAAGATCTTCCACTGGTTCGTGATCCGCGATATGAAGATCCCCGCTGAGTTCACCGACACACAATGCGGCTTCAAAATCTATAAAGGCGACGTCGCCCGTCATTTATATGGCGAGTCCGTCATCGACGGTTTCACATTCGATATAGAAATCATCATGCGGGCGCAAAAAGAAGGCTATCGGATCAAGGAATTTCCCATCGACTGGACCTGCGACCGCGACAGCCGGCTCTCGCCGACGCGCAGCTCGTGGCGCGTTCTGTCCGAGTTGCTGGCGATTCGGAAAATCGTGTCAAAGAAATGACATCCGGCATCCATTCACGCGGCCCGCTCATCTCTTGAGGCTGCCCCCCGGTCGCATGTATGGAACCTATACATTCATATGTTATGATGATCTATGGAGTCCCGCACACTTTTAGCGGGCCAGCTCATCCTCCGGCCAGGAACCGAAATGCAGGATCTTATCTTTTTGCGTTTTCTCATCCGGCTCTGTGAGCATGACCAGCGCCCTTCGGCCCGGATGAAGCGAGCAATACCGACGGATTTCATCGGTGTCCATAATCATAAATGCGGTCGAAAGCGCATCGGCCGTCGCGGCATCCGGGGCGGCGGACCACGCGGCGCGCTTACCCTCAACCGGCCGGCCCGTGCGGGGGCTGATGATGTGCCCGCCTTTCTGTACGCCCGAGCCGCCAAGCGCCCCGGCGCGCAGGTGAGGTCGTGCCAATATGCGTGTACGATCGGCCGGATCGCTTATGGTCAGAGGCCAACCTTTCAATCCCGGTGGTGCTTCAAGCGCTAGAACCGAGCTATAGCCACCGGAAATTAAAGCCGTCTCAATGCTCCATTCACGCAACAGATCCGCCACACGGTCCACGGCGTAACCCTTGCCGATCCCGCCGAGATCGACCCGCACGGGACTGGCCGCCAGTCGGATCGTATGCTCCCGCTCGTCGAGCTGAATGAGATGGGAGCCGGTATGTAAGCGAGCGAAATTAAGTTCACTCGTCGAAGGTGTACGCGGATTCCCTTCCTCATCGCGCCAACATTTCAAAAGAGAACCAATGGTGACATCGAAAGCCCCTTGTGTCTCGTTATACATCTGCACACTGATCTTAAGACACTCAAAGACGTCCAGACCCAGGAGCAAAGGCTGATTGGCGGGGAGGCTGTTGATTCTGGAGATGTCGCTGTTTTCAATGTACCGGCTCAGTTCCCTTTCGAGCCGATCCACTTCATCGAAGGCGGCGGTGGCCGCTTGGCGGGCATAGCGCTCGTCCTCGTGAATGATCATCAGCTCGAAAATGGTCGCCATAGCCTCGTGTGAGAAGCGTCTCATATCGGGAATCGAAGCGCAATTGGACCGAACGAAACAAGGCTCTTGCGGCTGCTCTTTCACTTCTTACCTTCCTCTGCCGGTAACTCTTCCACCGGCCGGCGTTGAAAGCGGTCCCACAAATCCTTCCTCACGTAACCGAGTAATTTAACCTCCGGGCGCAACCAGACATAATACGGCTCGTCAAACAAAAATAAGTACATTTGGCGCTTTTCCGAAGGCGCGTAAAGCTTCTCGGTCAACGCTCCTTCGACTTCGGGAGAGGCAATAATGAGCGGCGCCGAATCGGCATCCTTAACGACGTGGTTCGACCAGCTTATTTTTCTAAACGACCGCAAATACCAGGGGAGAGGCCAATAGTCGTCGCCCGGACAAATGATGTCGACAGGCATATCGTAGCCGGCTTCGTGAACGCTCGCGTATTCTTCAATTTGCCGTACAACCGTATAGATGTCCGTGGTCGGATGAGCGTACACATACGGATTGCGACTGTCCGCATAATATTTGTATTCGGTCAGATACGCCTGCCATGTTAAGTAAACGGACCCTTCGAACAGCAACGCGATAACGATCAAACGCGGCAAAACATTCGGGGACAATCGTACCAGGAAAACGGCGCCAACCCCGGCCAACAGGATCATCCCGTGCAAGAAGCCCAGTGCACACCAGGGCGTCTTATACGGAATCGCTGAATAGAGGATCGTTAAAAAGAGCGTGTAGAACGCAAGGAACCGGACAAGCGGAACATTCGCGAAAGAGGCCCCTTTCTTTGTCATAGCCGCGATAAAACCGATAACGGCCAACAAGACAATAGGCGCCTCGGTCCAAAATGGTCCGTTGCCGTACCGAAAGAAAACGAGCATTTTCAGGTAGAACGACCACGGATTAATGTGCAAACTTGCCTGGTTCGCCCGGTCCAAATAGGTTGTATATGTGCGAATCGAATCCAGGATGCCGGCGGGATGAGACAGAAACGACGAAAAGAACAACGCCGAGACGGCCACACCAGCTACGATACCACCCACCAGGTGAGACGGTTTGACGGCATTGACGAAAGAACCTTTCCGGCGTTGCAACAATAGGGTAAGCACCCAAGCCAGGGCCATCGCTCCAAAAGCGATAATACACGTTTCCTTGGTAGCGTGCATCAGGCCCAGGCACATCCCCGTCAGGACAGCCCAGATCATCTTCTTGCGAACGGTATATCGGTAGCCGGAGACAATCGCCCCGAAGGTGAAACAAACCAGGAGCATCTCCTGGATGTAATAACGGCTGTAAAAAACCATCGCCGGTGAGACAGCGGTTAAAACAGCGGCGTAAAATGTGGCTCCCCCACCCAAGCCTCCGGTCATGAGCAAGAGCAGCAATACGAGACACACGCCGAAAAACATGGGCACGATGCGGAGGGTGAATTCCGTCACCTCGGTCAGCTTCTCCGCGCCGGCGAACCCGGCGGGAATCAACGTCAGGTAGTTGAGGGTCGGCCCGTGATACTCTACGGGATCGTACTCATAGAAACCCTCCTCCAGCAGTAAACGGAACTTGTCTGCGTGAACCGCTTCGTCACCGTGCAAGGGCCGCTGCTGGAGCCGCGGCAAACGCAGCACGAGCGCAACAACTGTCGCGGCC
>CAYZAT010000089.1:0-13704 GCA_964476475.1 uncultured Pirellulales bacterium | reverse complement strand
GTTGGGATCTGCGCCGAACCCGGGCCGACGGGAAGCGAGGACAAACCCCGGGTGAGTATCCAATGCTATCAGGGTGATCCGGAGAATCCGCATTGGGCGCGGATCACAGGACTGCAGGTCGATTCTATCGCTAAGACCAAAACGGAACGCGATTATTCTTTCGACGGTAAGATATCCCGCGCCGTGCTCGAGAATTATCTTTCGCGAGCGATTACGTTCGCGGAACTGCTCAACGGCGAGCGCGTTGAGAAGCAATTGGCAGGCAACACGGACGACAATATCCGAATGCTCGCTCATGTCGGCGCCAAGTTCGTCGGCCGAGCTATCTACATGTGGGGTTCGGAGGGTCGCCTCGATGGGCTGCTCGAACGAGCCCGCCCGATAGTAGAGAAAATCCACGCCGCCGATCCCGATATCGTTCTGCAAGCTGCGGCCTTCGAAATAGTAACCACGCAGGTCGAAACGCTCAAAGTGCCCAAGTGGGTTTTCGACGAATTTGACCTCGACGTCGAGGATCGCAGCTTCGACTACGAAGCGATGCTTTACCCCGACGGCCGCCGCGTCAACCACTGGCGCACCGGCTCCTCCGTTCCCGATATGAGCAGGCTCGAGACTCGCATGTGGTTTTATTATCTGGCCGCACGTTATATTGATATTGGCGTCGAGGCCATACACTTCGGCCAAGTCGAGATCATGGACGACCGCGACACGGACCATCGCGGCTGGCGCGACATGATGGCCCGCGTCCGCCGATACGCCGCCCGGCACGCAAGACGCCATTTTCTGCTCGCTGATGCACACGTGCCCAGCGGAGGCATCGTCCATAACGACAGGCTCATGTTTGACTTTCACTCTTTTCCGCTGCGAATCGACGAAGTTGTCAACGAGCCCAAGAAGGGCGTCTTGAAGGTCGGCTACCTGGATAGCCTCTTCACCCGCAGCAAAGGCGGTATCACACCGAGTGGCTGGCGATGTGAGAGTCTGCCCTATATCGTTGAGCTGGACAACTTCGGCTCAAGCGGCAAGCCCGGCCGGAACGTCGGAATGCACTACATATGGGGCTATGATGAAATCTGCTGGTTCGCTCACCAACCTGCCGACTATCGAAACTCCTGGCTCAAGTACGCCTGGGAGTGGATCCGCCGACACGATCCCAACGGCTACCTCCAAATGCCCGGCAGTCGAACATTGGCCAACCCGGTTGGAAAGAAGATCTGGTACTGGGCCAACACCCCATCCAACGCCGTCCCCACCGGCTTCGGCCAGGAGGAAACGATAAAAGCAATCTGGGCTGAAGACAAATAGCGAATTCTACCAAAAAGATGAAAGGGAGAAGAGCAATGGCATTCAGAGTCGGCGACTCTGTAAAGGTGAAAGAAGCATATTTCATTCTTGTCTTCGATTACGACTTCGGAATCGTCGGAATAAATCCGCTGGCTAATCGGTGCAGGATTTCGCCTGCGTGGTGGACGAGGAGAATGCCTTCGTCCTCCTTGTTTTCATAGTCGGCACTCGTTATATCATCCGGATTCATATAGCCAAGGTTCACTTTTTTGCATCGCTCGGGGCTGATGCCGGTGGCGAGCACGACGTTGGCCCGGGGCTTTTCCACGCCGTCGATGAACGTGCCGATGCCCTTGACGTGGGTGGAATGAGCCATAACGCCCCTGGGGACGCCGGCGAACCGGTCCATTCGCTTGAGGAAATAGTCGCGGGTATGGTAGCCGATCTGGTCGAGCCATTTGCCGTGCGTGTAGGAGACCTCCGTAATATGCGGCGCGTAAATGATGAGCGTTCCGCCGTCGGCGAGGACCGGTTCGAGTTTGTACATCACCTTGCCCGCCGTCCAGATATCGTCGTACATTTCCGGGGCCAGACCGAGAATCGTATCGTATGTCCTGTCCTTGTATGTAATATGGACCTGATCGGACAAATCGGCGGCTTTTTCCCAGGCTTCGACCGTGTCTCCAATAAAAATCCCTTTGAGTTCGTTCTCTAGCGCGACGATGGCGAACAAGGTATGCGGGACTTTGATGAACGATGCGGCTTTTTCGACGACTTTTCGCGTCGGGGTCCATTTATTGCCATTAACCAGGGGATTCGTGATGACGGCGCCCAGCCAGTGGAAGAAGTGGATAATCTCGTCGCCGGC
Source organism: uncultured Pirellulales bacterium (assembly GCA_964476475.1). Classification (GTDB taxonomy): domain Bacteria; phylum Planctomycetota; class Phycisphaerae; order Sedimentisphaerales; family Anaerobacaceae; genus JAFGTG01. The sequence continues at coordinate 11,552 of CAYZAT010000089.1, read as the reverse complement.
GATGCCGGGAAAGATGTACTTATGCCCGCCGGAGAAGCCGACCACCTCGTGCGGAAAGACGGGGCCTAAAATAAAGAATTCGTCATACTCGAAGATCAGTTTGTTGATCGCGATATCGACTTCTTCGCGGAACAGGCCGTCGCTGATCTGCTCGATCTCGTCGGCCGTGATTTTTCCGATAGACTTGTAGGTTCCCGTTTTATCCCATTCGTGATTGAAAAACCGCACCGAAGCATACTTATCTTTTCGCTCGTCCGGCGTCATGCTCAGCCGCGCGCAAAACTGCTCCTCGCTCATCGGCTGATGGGTGCCCAGCGCGACCAGGCAATCGACGGCCTTGGTCTTCGGCCCCAGATGTTCGTAGATCATCTTGAAAACGTCGCCGATGGGTCCCGAGCGGGTATTATCGGGGATGATGAGCAGGATACGTTTGCCGGTGCAATCGTGGCGGGCAAAAAACTCGGCGATGGCTTCTTTCGCCTGTTCGTTCTTGACGGATTCACTTTTATTTTGTTGTTCGATCACCATAATGTCCATACTTTCAATTTGCGACTAATGCCTTTTACCGAGATGGCATTATACACTCATATCCTTCATTTTCTCATCTTTTCTTTGTTTTAGCTCGTTCATTTTTCACAAATCGGGGCGGGTGGCACAGAATCCCAGCGTTAGTCCGCCGTCAACGGTAATGCTGGCGCCGGTAATATAATCGCACCGGTTCGAGCTGAGGAAGACGACCAGTTGAGCGATCTCCTCGGTGGTGCCGATTCTACCTGCCGGGACGGACGTCAGGAATTTTTCCTGTCGATCCAGCGGGGTCAATTCCGTGGCAATGGCTCCGGCGACGATGGAATTGACCTGAATGTTATGGGATGCCAGTTCGAGGGCCAGGGATTTGGTCAACGTTTCCAGGCCGCCTTTGGCGGCGCTGTAGTGCGCGTAGTAGCGCCGGGCGTCATACGCGTGAACGGAGCTGATATTGATGATTTTTCCGCCGCGTTTGGTGTCCCGCATGATTCGCCCTGCACGTTGAGCACATAAGAACGCCGCCGTAAGATTAACCGAGAGTACCTTGTCCCAATCCTCTTTCTTCAGCTCCAGGATAGGGCTGGGATTTTGCGTCGCCGCGTTGTTGACGAGGATGTCCAGCCCATCGAACGCTTCCTGAATTTGCGAAAACATGTCGTCAATCTCGCTGGGTTTCGATAATTCGGCGGGGATCATGAGTGAGTCGGGACTCAGCTTCCTGACGTTCTCAGAAGACTCGCTGAGAGCTTCGGATTTTTTCGATCCATGAACGATCACTTTGCATCCGTTGCGCGCCAGCTCAAGGGCGATTGTCTTACCGATCCCCCGGCTGGAGCCCGTGACCAGTGCAATTTTACCTTCGAGTTCCATCTTAACCTCCGGAATGCATTAGTAGTCTGTCATGATAAAAATTAAGAGAATGTCATTGCGAGCGAAGCGAAGCAATCTCAACCCTTTGCGTTGCTCGACAGTTGAGATTGCTTCGTTGCTTCGCTCCTCGCAATGACACGTTCCTTATTTAAGTTTTGACATAGTCTTCGTGGTTTTTCATTTTCGTTTATCTCGTGGCCTTATAAGTAAACGGATTTCACCACCGGCGGGAATCGTGACCGCCAAACCAGCGTGGAGCTGTTCTCCAGTGCGTTTTATGTTTGAACCGGTCGAGATATTGTTGACTGTGTATGTGGCTTTCGGTTCGACTGTGAACCATTCGGGCAGCGTGTTCATTCTGGGCCAGTCCTTTGAGAAGCCCATATATTCGCGGTGACGAGGAATGTCGAAGATCAGTTTTCCTTTCCAGGGCGTATCAGCTTTGACGACGATAGCGAGGGCGTCGCCTGTTTGTGCGGCGCCGAGCTTGAGGTCGCGCCGCCAGGGCCGGGCGATCAGGCCCCGGGTGTGCATCAATGCGTGCATGATGACGGTCCGAACGCCGTTGGATTCGAGCTTCATCGTGCCCCAGAGGGTTGCGGTTTCAAGAGGCTCACCGGAGCGGGCCACATTAGCGGCGACTTCGCGATCCACCCATTCGAGCGCTTGGCTCACGGGGAGTCGGTTGATGAGATAAATCCCACCTTCGATAGAGTCGGCATAGCCGTCGATGGAACTTCCTTCCCATCTGTAGTTTCTATATTGGGGTTTCAGAAGGTTCGCGAGGGTTCGCTCGACCCGGGCGCGATAGACGGGTTTGCCTACGGCCATATCGTAACAAAGATAGCCTACATAATTATAACCCCAGCCGTCGCTGAGTTGTCCCTCTTCGCGGATTACAGGTTTATCGGCAATGGTGTTGAACATGAGCCCGTCGGGGTTGAGACCGCGAGCCAGGATTTGATCGTGCATGTACTTGATGGCTTGTCGGTATCGTTCGGCCTTTTGGGGATTCTCTTTGGATTCGACGCCGAGCAACAGGCCGAATCCGCCGATGATCTCGCAACCGTGGTCGCGCAGACGACCTGGAACGAAATCGCCTTTGGTCAGATAATAGTCTCCGAGGCGTTCGGCCCAGGTGAGGAATTTCTTCTCGCCCGTCATGGTGTAGAGCCGGACCAGGGCCTGGAGCTGTTCGCCGTTGACTTCAACATTTGTCGAAGGAATTTTCCCGTAAGGGGTATCGATTCGCGCGTATTTCCAGAGATCTTCCTGGATACCCTTCATTCGGTCGAACCATTCATCCTTGCCGGTGACTTCGACGATGGCGATCAGGCCGTCTTTTACGTACTCGGAGGCCTGGAAGACGACCTGGTCCCAGGCGAGAGTCTCCATTTTTCGGCTCGTATTAAAATCATAGGGTACGGGGATGCGGTCGTAGTGGTTGCATAGCTTCATCTCGGCGTACAGAACGTCGCGGACTGGACCGTCGAGGGCCTCTTTGTCGACGACATGAGCGGCCCAGACGAGGAAGGGATAGCAGTCCGCGGCGGTGTCGCGGTAGTTCCATTTACCGTCGGCCTTGTAGAGTGTTGTGGCCGGATCGATTTGCTTCAGCGCCCGCTCGTGCAGCCAGCGATGGACTTTGCTGAGGGAATAGCCGGTGATGTCGGCCGATTGGCCGGCTTGCTCGAAAGCCTGGCCCGTGACATCTGCAGCACTAATACCGTAGAGAATAAATATAATTGATAATGCGATCATTAAACTTGTCTTTTTCATAGTCATTTACCTTCCAATGGAAAAGGGATAGATGTGGCATGCTTCATAACGAGATAACGAAGCTTGTGCTCGTCTGCGATTTGGCGAAATTCGTTTATGTCGGCTGTGTTGATCGCAAACATATCATAGTGCATCGGAATCGTCAGGCGGGCATTGATATTTAGTGCGAATTGGACGGCCTCCTCGCAGGTAAAATTCCCTTCGAAATCGAGTTTATGTCTAACATCGTCCCGGCCGTTGACGAGCAGAAAAGCAAGGTCGATTTTATGTTTCTTAAGGCGCTCAACCTGTCCGTCATAGGGGATCGTATCTCCTGCATGAAATATCGTCATGCCGTCAATTTTGATGATGTAGCTAAGATAGGGATAACCCTGTTGGGGGTCGTGATCGAATTCTTCATGTTTGGCCGGGATCGCGTAAATTTGGATGTCATCCAGACGCAATTCGTCGTCGCCTTTCATTGTGTAAATTCGCTCGTCGTCGATTCCGAAGCCCCGCATTGTCTGGCGAGCGCATTCGGGCACGATGAAACAAGCGTCTGGTGATTTTGCGGCGATGATGGGGATGCTTTCAGGATCGATGTGGTCGGCGTGGTCGTGGGTGCATAACGCGATGTCGGCATGCGTGACGTCTTCGGGTTTCATCGGCGCCGGCTTGATTCGCACATGCTCGTTGGGCTTGCCTTTGGTTATTTTCTCGGCGTAGGTGCTCAAGTAAGGGTCGATATAGATAATCTGTGTGGTCGACTTAAAGACAAAACCTTCCTGACCGATCCACCAGATTTTAAGGTTGTCCGGCTCGATCTGCGCTTGATTGATTTCACGGATCAATGCATTCATGATTGACAATCGATAATGACCTTAACCGCTCCGGTTTTGCTCTTATTGCAGGCAGTCTCGAAGGCGCTTGCGGCATCGGACAGATTGAAGCGATGCGTGATGAGCGGATCCACTTTCACCTGCCCGGCCGATACTAATTCGATGGCCCGTGGGAAGTCGGTATACATGGCATTGGAAGATGTGCGTATCGTCCGTTCTCCACTGAGCAACAGGGATGGCAAACTTAGCTCATCGTCCTTGGTGGCCATTAGAACCAGCGTTCCGCCTTTTTTGAGGATTTCCAGTGATTCGTGGATACTCGCCAAGGTGCCGACCGTGTTGAAGGCCAGATCGACGCCCTGGGAATCCGTCTTTTCCTTAACAACCTCGCTAAGGCCTTTCCCGCCATTGTCGAGATTAATGGGATAATCAACGCCGATCTTTTCAGCGATGCCGATATTTTCAGCAGCGATGTCGGTAATGAAGGTCCGAGTCGCTCCGTAAACCCTGGCGATTTGCGCTATCAACAATCCGATGGGACCAGCCCCGAGAATCGCCACCTTATCCAGCGGCTTGGGTCTGCCCACGTCGACGGCATGCAGAGCGGCGATAAGAGGATCGAAGAACGTGGCTTGCTCATCGCTCACATTTTCAGGCAACTCGTAGATCTGGCTTGGGAATGCGATGCAATATTCCGCCATACCGCCGGGGTAGAAATCCATTTTGCCCCATCCCTGCCCGTGGCCGAGATGTTTTGTGTAATTGCATAGATTCTCCTGGCCATTCCGGCAGAAGTTACATCGCCCACAGGTAATAAAGGTATTGATACCCACACGCTTGCCGATGAGATGGGCGTCGGATTTGTCGAAGACTTCGTGAACGATGCCTGTAAACTCATGGCCGAGGATGATATTCGGAGGGTTGTCGATATGCCGGCCGAGGGTTTGCTTGGCCCAGGGATTCTCGCCGTGGAAGTAACGCACGTCACTGCCGCAGATGCCACATTTCGAGACCTCGATCAAGACCTGCCCGGCTGAAAGCACCGGCTTTGGCACATCCATCACTTCAATCTGCTCGCGAGATTTAAGAACAAGCGCTTTCACGATCTCACTCACCTTTCTTTAATTGTTGCCAGGGGGGTAGCTCAGGTAGATACGAATCGAATTCGGCAATGAGCCTCTCTTCATATTCTCCTATGTATTCACCTTTGATAAATTTATCGAACGCTTCATCATGGAAGCGTTTCCATGATGTGACTTCGTCGCCGGGGTTGATCGGATAAAACAGCGCATCGTTCGCTTTGGCCGCCTGCATATCCCCCGGTGCGTCCCCGATCATCAGAACGTGATTCTTTCCATACTTGCCCTTCGTGGCGTATTCAAGATGCTGGGTCTTCGGGCCCATCTCCTGTCCGGCGATGACTTCGACGTATTGAGCGACGTCGTGCTCTTGCCATTCGCGTTCGAGGGCTTCGCTGGGAGTGCCCGAGACAACGATAGCGTCCGCCATGGATGTGATTTTTTTCAAACTCTCACGCACATACGGAAACGGCGGCATCCCTTTGACGATCTCCTCGATAGCCCAGTTGACGCGCTCGCTCCAGGCGAGGGCAAGCTCCAGCTCTCGCTTGGTTTGAGGATTTTGGGTCTTGCCAATAGTCTTTTTCAGCCCTTCGTTGCTCAGCAAACTGTTTGGATCGGCCACCCAGGCGAAGTAATGCGGATATTGCGGAACTTTAAAATTCCGGGCCTTCGTCATCGGATGGTCCGGCAACAGCTCTGCAAGGACACGCCTGGTTGTTTTATGCCGATTGGCGCCGCGGGTCTTTGAGAACAGGTCCGCGAAGTCTCGACATTCCCGGGCCGCCTGAGCGACCGGCTGCAATCGGAAATAAGCGATCATCCAGGGGCAGAAACATTCGCGTTGTTTAATGCCCATCGTATCGAAAACAGAGCCGTCCGAGTCGATACCGACGAAGAACTCGTGTTTCGGTTGAAATTCCTTAAGCGGCTTGGCCGGATCGGATGCCGTCATTACATTTTTTCGTGATATTTGTATTCTTTGACTTTTTTCGGGCCGCGTTTGTCAGATCGGCCGCCCCGTTCGCGGCGCAGCGGGATTTTCATGCCGTCCGTTCGTTCGAGCCAGTTATACATTTGCGATCTCAATTTCCCGATGAGTTGCTTGTGCTCGGGCTTGTCGATCAGGTTGTGCATCTCGTCGGGATCGTTCTTGAGGTCGTAAAGCTCGTCGGTATCCCAAACGCCGTGGTAATGGATGAATTTATAGCGGTCCGTCCGGACACCGTAGGTCGTCGGGGTTTGGGGGAAATTCGCTTCCCAGTAATACTCGTAAAAGACGGCGTCTCGCCAGGCGACGTTCGTGTCGCCAAACAATGGCAGAATGGACCGGCCGTCCATATCGTCGGGCGTTTGAGCGCCGGCGGCCTCCAGGACCGTCGGGGCGATGTCGATGTTCTGCACGAGTTGCTCGACGACCGTCCCGGACTTGATCAGTTCGGGGCACCGGGCCAGCATGGGAACGCGCATGGACGGCTCGTACATGTGGCGCTTGTCGATCAGTCCGTGCTCGCCGAAACAGAAGCCGTTATCGCCCATATAGACAACGAGAGTGGACTCGGCCAGGCCTTTGTCTTCGAGACATTTGAGAACACGCCCGATGCTGTCGTCGAGGCCGAGCAGCGTCTCACAATATTGCCTGTAGAACGTATCGAAATCCATGCTCCCATGGTACATGTAATCGACGCCGTGCCAGCTATTGCGTTGCTCTTTGACCCAGGCGGGTTTGCCCGCGTAGTTTTCAGGCGTGTCGGCCATGCTCCTGGGATATTCGAGCCTGGCGTTTTTATAGCGATCGCGGTGCTTTTTGGCGGGCTCGAACATGGCATGGACCGCTTTATGCGATAGGTAGAGAAAGAACGGCTTGTTGCGGTCCTTTTCGAGCCACTCGACGGCGTGGTCGGTCAGCAGTTCGGTCATATGGCCTTTGGCCTTGACCGTTTTGCCGTCAATATTCAGCGTCGGATTGAGATAGACACCCTGGCCGCGGAAGCTGACCCATTTGTCGAAGCCGGGACGGGGCTTGTCGTCGCCGTGGCCCATGTGCCACTTGCCCATGAAAGCGGTTTCGTAGCCGATGTCCTGGAGGTATTGCGGGAAGAAGACGACGTCCTTGCGAATGGGTGTCTGGTTGTCCACGACGCCGTGCTTATGCGAGAACTGGCCGGTCAGGATCGAGGCCCGGCTGGGCGAGCAGAGGCTCGTCGTCACGAAGGCATGTTTTATATACGCACCCTCGCGGGCCATGCGGTCCATGTTGGGCGTTTCGAGGAATTTCGGTGTGTTCAAAAAGCCCATGAAATCGTAGCGATGATCGTCGCTGAGAATGAACACCACGTTACGAGGCTTCCGGCCTGAGATTCTCCGGAGTCCCGGGATGGCCTTTGCTGCTGTGGCGCTTCCCAGACTCGCCGCCACGGAAGCGATGCCCACGGATTTGAGAAAGGTTCTTCGGGATGTGTCTTTATTGGTCATACGCAATATCCTTTCGTAGCATGGGCATCTTGCCCATGAGTATCACGGGCCTCTCGCCCGTGAGTCGTATGGTTGCCTCGTTCGTAAATGCAGGGCCAAGATGGCCCTGCGACTCATGGGCGGGACGCCCATGCTACTTTAAACCCCGCTAAACGCCGAGAAGCCACCGTCAATGGGGACGACGATCCCGGTGACGAATTTCGCCGCGTCGCTGAGAAGCCACATGACCGTTCCGACCAACTCTTCGGCCTGGCCGAATCGTCCCATCGGCGTATGATCGATGATCGTTTGACCTCGGGCTGTCAGTTCGCCCGTTTTTTCGTCGGTCAACAGGAACCGGTTCTGTTCGGTCAGGAAGAATCCCGGTGCAATCGCATTAACGCGGACGTCTTTCGAGTAGTTCTGGCAGATATGCACCGCCAGCCACTGGGTAAAGTTACTGACCGCCGCTTTGGCCGCCGAGTAGGCGGCGACCTTGGTCAGGGGCGAGAAGGCGCACATGCTGGAGACATTCAGGATCGTGCCGGCGCCGGCTTCGGCCATCTCTTTACCGAAAACCTGGCTCGGAAGCAGCGTTCCGAGGAAATTCAGATCGAAAACGAACCGGACCGCGTCCTTCGGCAGGTCGAAAAACGGCATATCGGGCGAGGTCGTGGCTTCTTTCTTATTTCCACCCGCCCCGTTGATCAGCACGTCGATCCGTCCGAGCTCGGCGGCGACTTTCTCTTTCGCCGATTCCAGGCTGGCTTTGTCGAGCACGTCGCATTGGACGGCGATAGCCCTTCCGCCGGCGGCTTTAATCTCGTCGGCTACCTTAGCCGCGGCGGTCTCCAACAAATCCAGGACGGCGATGTTCGCCCCGGCCCGGCCCAACGCCTTCGCCATCGTGCCGCAGAGGACGCCGCCGCCCCCGGTAATAACGATTGTTTTGTCCTTCACGTCGAATAATTCGTTCATTTTGGTCATCCTCATTCAGTTCTTGAATTAATCACAGACTTTCAGCAGAATATACAATAGGCCGATTCAGAGTACAAGAGTCTTATTGAAGGGTAAAAAGTATGGCGAATTACAGGATTGCACGATTCGATGAGATCGATCCGGTTCGATGCCCGTGCGGCTTTTCCCGGCGGGCCTTCGCCGATCCGGACAATACCACCGCCACGATGCACCTCGTCGATATTGAAGAGGATGCGAAGGTCCATTACCACAAAAAGCTAACTGAAGTGTATCTTATCCTCGAAGGCTCCGGCGAAATGGAGCTGGACGGCGATAGAATCCCCGTCGAGCCGTTCACCGCCATTTTCATCCAACCCGGCTGCCGCCACCGCGCCGTCGGAAAAATGAAAATCGTCAACGTCTGCATCCCACCCTTCGACCCAAAAGACGAGTGGTTTGATTAATCAGAGGTAAACTCCGAATCTCCCAAATACTTAGAGCATGTGTGAAAAGCCCCAATTTCCGCCCTTGTCATGCTGAGCGAAGCGAAGCATCTGGGATAACGACGGATCGTTGAGATTCTTCACTTCGCTGCGCTCCATTCAGAATGGCAGCGCATACTCTCTTAGAGAAGTGAGGGCCCAAATTTGTTATCTTTCGTTTTTGATTTGAAATTTCCTGTTACAGTTGTACAATTATACGTTGGAGGTAAATATGGCATGCGCTGTTTTTACATATTCACAAGCAAGACAAAATTTCGCCGCCGTGCTGGACCGAGCGGCCAAAGAAGGCAAAGTGCAAATCAAAAGGAAAGATGGCAGCGTGTTTACACTCTGCCCGGAGAAGCCTAACACGTCACCACTGGATGTCGAAGGAGTCAAAACAGACGTATCCACGGATGAAATCGTTCGCGTCGTCCGTGAATCACGGCGTCGCAAGGGTTGAAACTATCTCGTGGTTTGTGAGGACGAGGACCAGTCGTATCGCAGAAGTTGGTCGCGTACGCTGCATCCTTTGAGTATAATAAAGATCATGATTCGCAAGGTAGTACAAAAACACGATTTAGATAAACACTCAGAAATCAAGCAGAACCTTGAGTATTGGCTCAGCCGGCCACCCGAGGAACGCCTCGCGGCGGTCGATGATCTCAGGCGTGAGTATTATGGAGATACGCAACGACTTCAAAGAGTTGCTCGAGTTATTCAACAAGAACAAAGTTGAATATCTTATCGTTGGCGGTTACGCCTTGGCCTTTCACGGCGCCCCGCGTTTTACCGGCGATATCGACCTGTTCGTCAGGCCGGTTAATGAAAATGCCGAGCGAATTCTTGCCGCTCTGCATGAATTTGGCTTCGGATCGCTGGATCTGTCGGAAGACGATTTCACCACGCCAGGTAAAGTCATCCAGCTTGGTGTTCCTCCCATACGTATCGACATCATCACGAAAATCAGCGGAGTTTCTTGGGAAAAGGCGGACACGAGTAAAGTTCCCGGCCAGTACGGCCAGACGCCGGTTTATTTTATCAGCCGTGAGGATTTCATTGCCAATAAGAGGGCAACCGACAGGAAAAAGGATGCCGCCGACATCGAAGCCCTCGGCGAGTAGCAGTCGTTAATGTAAGGGTGTATCAGTCTTACGCCGCTCGATCATCGCCCGGATACCAGCTAAGCGGGACGTATGGAGTCGAGTCTTAAATATTGATTCCGCTGTAACAGTCGATTCGGCATAAAAGTATCTTCATTATTAAGCCAATAAAGCTTGTGACATTAACCATTTATGGGGTTTTCAGCGGAATCAAATATTGACTATTGACTCAGCGGTAACCCTCTTGACCTTGACTTTTTAGCTTTCAAAGTTAAATATCTTACTATGAGAAAGGCCTTTTTGATTCTTATGGTTGTGCTCGTTCTCTGGAACCTTCCAGTTTGTGCTTGTACAATCTTCAAGATGACCCTCAGGGGTGAAACCCTCATTGGTAACAGTGAGGATTGGTCCGATTCCAACAGCAAAGTATGGTTTGTTTCGCCTTATTCAGGGCGTAACGGATGTGTATTTTTTGGATTCAAGAATGGATGGGCCCAGGGGGGGATGAATGATCAGGGTTTGTTCTTCGACGGCCTGGCCGGACCGGCTAAGAAATGGCATCGCGAGTCCCACAGAGAGGATTATCCCGGAAATTTATGCGAGAAAATCCTGAAAGAGGTCTCGACGGTTGAAGCCGCCATCCCCTATTTTAAGAAATACAATTTCCCGAGCCTTGTCACGGGTATTTTCATTTTTGTTGACGTAACAGGAAGAACAGCAGTCATTCGATATTCAGCAGGCCGCCTGAGAATCGACACCCATGATGGCCCCTATTATGCTTGTGGGTATCGCGGTGAGCAGGCAAATGAGCAACTGAAGGAGATGCAAGCCTTGAGCGTCGAGGCAATGGCACGGATTCTAAAAAACTGCCGGCGGCGGGATTCCTTTCCAACCCAGTACGCCAATGTTTATGACCCTCGGAATTTGCTCGTATCGATCTATCCGTCTCATGGATTAATCAGGTCGATCAGATTTGATTTGAAAAAGGAGTGGGCAAAGGGGAGTCATTATTACGATCTATCAAGTCTATCAGAGCAAATGAATGGCCCCCTCTTGACCGATCACAAATCGACCAGATCGATTCTATTGGATGCAAGTGCCTTGGACGACTATACCGGAGATTACAAATCCGTTTCTTCTTTGCTGCATATATACCGTTCCGGGCCGAGTCTTCTCCTGAAGACCACACTGGTATTTCACGGGGTGATGCCTTTTAACATCGTTCCGGTTTCAGCGGATAGATTTGTTCTCAGCGATATTGTTCTTTGTTGTTGTCTGTGGGGTGTTTGTTCTTGTTACCCCTTCCGATGCTCAGGCTGATGTGACTCGTTATGTGAAAGTCGGCGGTACCGGGGATGGCACCTCCTGGGCAACTGCCAGTGGGACATTACAAGCGATGATTGATGCTGTGGAACTGGCTGGTGGGGGTACTGTATGTGTTGCCTCGGGGACTTATACACCAACAAAAGAGGTAGGTGGTAC
>CAYZAT010000088.1:0-13760 GCA_964476475.1 uncultured Pirellulales bacterium | reverse complement strand
TCGATATATCCATTCGCAGTGCCTAAGAGAAGGATCGAATTGTTGTGGACTAATCCCAGGCAATTAACATCGTTTCTTTCAAAAACCGATGTCTTTTTCTTAACGCGAGTGAAATAATCAATCTGACCGCCGGATAAAATGAGGAACCTAAAATGTGCCGGATCGTATAGAATTTGTTTGATTCGATTCTGCGTTTTCCATCGATCGACGCATTTGCCTCGATCGAAATAGGCCACTGTTTTATTTCCAGCCAGCAGAAAATTGCTGCGATTTTCCACCATCTGGAAGAACTCAGCGTCGGGCATTTCATGCGCCACATCGAATTGTCCCGCCCGGGCGTTGCTCAAGACGGCCTTGTCCGTGAGGTAAAGGAATTGGCCGTGTTGGGTATCCATGTCCCTGATGTGCATATCCCGGAGAGGTCGATATTGACGGTCGGGCACTAATTCACCTTTGTGTATTTGCAATAGACCTTTGTCCGATAGGACAAGAATGCGACCGTTTCGATCCAAACGCACGACAGATAATTCTGTGCCGTAGAGTTCCTGGGAGAGTGGGATTTTCTCTGCGAAATCCTGGATGAAGGGCGTATCCCTATAAGATGGCTGAATCGTATTTGAAAAAGAGGATGGGATAAAGGTCAAAAGGCTACAAATAATTACACAGAAAACACCGGTTCTCATCATGTCCACTTTCCTCATTCGAATAGTTTCAATGGATCATCGAGAACATTGTAGGGAATGCGGACGAGTATTCAAGTGAAATTCAGAGGCCGGAGATTGACTATTGGCTATTTATCCAAGAGCAAATGTCCGGCCTGACGTGTCGATCGCGAGCACGGCGGGTTCGCTCAATCGTCAATCTTCCTATAGAGACTTGCTTGCCCGTGGTGTCCCGCCGAAGGCTCCCATATTGATGCATTGGCCGTGGGGTGAGGGTTCCGCGGTCCAATCCGAACTCGGATCGCCGGCGTCGATGCACGGGCTTGTCACGTCGTCCCGGATCCAGCGCTGCCCATTGGGGTCCCATCGGCCGGCCTGGGACTTCAAATGATAATCGCCACAGGTCGAATCGGCAAAGAGCGGATCGGCGTCAATATTCCCGTCGCCGGGCCAGCCACCCTGGATATCACTGTAGGTGACCGAGGAAGATTCACATTCCATCTGTACACCATCACTGTTATTGTTGTAGATAATCGAATTGGCTATAGTCGGCGTGACAGAGGAAATGGCGTGCAACCGATTCTCGGCTATCGTACAGTTTGAAATTGTTGGGAGGCCTCCTAAAATACCTTGCTGCGAATTTCCAGCGATGATGCAATGAGTGAGGGTGGCGTAGTTGTAATAAACGTTTCGACCGGTTCGTTCCGTCCACATTTCGATGCCGGGGCCGGAGTGGCCGGTGATACGGCAATGGACAATCGCAGGATGACTGCTTTCCCACAGCTTAATACCGGCGCCTTTACTTTCGTCAATGTTGCAGTGGGCGATTGTGGGTGTCGTTCCGGAGCAGTATATCCCTGTGCTTCCACCAAGAATCGTAAAACCAGCGAGCATGCAATCCGTCCCTTCGCCGTTAGTTAAAGAGACTACCGAGTCCTGAGTGTCACCCTCAATGATCGTTGCGGCCACAATGGCCGGGTCGTTGGGATCTATCGACCTGAGGATTAAATTCTTGCCGATGAAGTTGATGTTTTCGTTGTAGATTCCCGGGTTGACGATAATCTGATCGCCGGGATAAGCTTCGTTTATCGCATCCTGAAGATAACCGTATTTCTTTCCAATAGATAGATTCTCAACAGGCAAAGACAGAATAGAGGCATTAATGAGCTTCGGATCAGCATAGATGGTCGAGCCATATTGGTCGTGCGCCCTTACTGTCCACCAGGTTTCTTCAAAGGGCAAGGTTGTTATCGCTTCGGTAGGCGGCGCCGGGGTGTCGGAGACGATGGTGTAACCCATCACATGATGAGGATCCGATCCAAACAGGAGTTGGTAGCCGACGGCATTTTTGCTTTCCTTGCAGGTTAGGATGGCGCCCTCGGCCACTCCGGCATCGACGGGGCCGACGAGTGTGACAGGCTCAGGCAGCCGGGCCGGATAGTTGGCTTCGTCGAAGAATTCCATGATACCGTTGTTGTTGCTCCCTTGCCACCTGAATTTGTAGATTTCCTCGTTCGGCGTCACGGCCAGTTGAAGGTTCTTGCCCGGCCCGATGACGGACCAATAAGCGCCGGCGACAAGACCGTCGTTAAAGACGTTCATGGCGGAGGTCGTCAGGGAATTCTTATACCACGTCGGCGGAGCGCCGTGGTCGCCGACGGCGACCTGGACGTTCAAAATCCCGGGGTAGAAGTAAGGACCGGTTCCCTCGTATGTGTCGACCCAACATTGCTCTCCGTCCACGTCGCTTTCCAGTAAGTCGAGAATGCTGGCGGAATAATCTCGGCACCGGCCATCCAGCAAGGTCGCTCTGTTGACGTTATATCTGGCATCCCGGTAAGTCAGGTTCAGGCGTTTTGCCGCGTCGATGGTGGGCTGTCCGCCCGTGCTGTGTCCCATTGTTTGAATAGGCTGATTGTAGTTCGGTGCAACGCTTGACAAGTAGGCAATGATAATGTCGCCGCACTTCTCATATATGGGAGACGCTGTGGGGCCATCCGGGCTATACGAAAAGCTTAAAACGTTGGCTTTATCGTTCCATGCGTCGGAATTCCAGGAGCCGCTGCCGTTAATGCAATCCCCTCCGCCAAAATAGATGATGGTCGGTTTGTTGGGATTAAAAGGCTCGCGATTTTCCAATCGCATCGTGGTGCCGCTTGTGGATGGGATAATCATCACTTTGGCAACGTCCGGCAGGCTTTCATATTGACCATCGTTTACAACAAGCTGTAACTCGCATACCTGGAGTGAATCGGTCTGAACAAAGCCGCTGATGGTTGGCTCGGCGGAGTTTGAGTCTATAATATCAACCGGCGGGCCGGAAATTTGTTGCCAATGATATTTCAACGCCCCCGAGTTATCCGGATCGTAGGATCTCGATCCGTCGAGAGATACGGGATCGCCCGTCGTATAGGCGGGCAACCCGGCGTCGGCAACGGGCAAGCAGCCGTCATCGACAACTACACAAACGGTATCCGGGAAACTGTCAATCGTTCTGTCGCTCACTACCAGTTGCATGGTATAAGCGCCATAGTCTGTGGGTGAGAATGTCGCTGTGGGAGTATTCGCGTCTTGCACGACGACCATTGGTCCTGATACTTGCGACCAGCAGTAGGTGAGATTGAGATTGCCGTCCGGATCGTATGAATTACCTGCATCCAGTGTTATGGATTCTGGAATAACCGTAATGGATTGATCTTCTCCGGCGTCGGCAACGGGTCTGAGATTGCCTTCGAATTCGACGGCTCCGATATCCACGCGTTGGTGAACGATCCGGTCGTTGCCAAAGAAATCGATCTGGCCGGTGCAATTCGGATCGCCGGCGTTGATACACGGTGAATCCATCAGCAAACGGAAATCAAGCCTCGCCGGATCGACAAACATGGGATCCTGAGAAATATTGTCCTCAGAATTTCTGTCGCTGGCCCAAAGGGTGTCGCCTCCGGCGCTGCCCCAGATGTTGTTGAAAGCAATGCGATCTTGTTCGTAAGTGCTATCTCGGTATATGCTTTCACCTCCGACGGCGTGACTGATAATGTTGCTGAGCACTTCGTAATAACCCATCTCCGGATCGGAACCGACATAAACATTTCCACCCGCTTCCCCGTCATTGCCCACGAGGGTGTTGTTGATGAGGCGGCCGGCAAGCATGCAGACTCCGCCGCCGGCGATCGCGGAATTATCGTAGATCAAATTATTGCGGATCTCGACGTTTCCCCAAAAGGCAAGTACGGCTCCGCCGGCGTACGTTGAGTTATTCTTTATGATGTTGTACGTGATGGTTGCGTCGGATCCCAAACAGCCGATTCCGCCTCCATAGCCGAGCTTCCATTGCGACTCATCGTCGCCCTCCATCTCGACCGGTCCGACATTGTTAGTGATGATGTTTCGTATAATCGTCGGCGAAGCGCCCAGGCAACAAATACCCGCTCCCCAGTAAATATAGTCCGCGTCCGGAATCATGGTATTGACCTTTCCATACCCGCCGGTAATGGTAAAACCGGTCAGCACGGCTTCGGCTGTCTCCCCGTTTTCGAAGGTGACAACACTATCGCCGGGGTCTGTCGTTTGGTCTCTCGATCCTCCGGGATTGCGCGGTTCTCCCTGGATAATCGTCGCGGCCACAATGTCAGGCTGCTCGGGATTCGTGCTCGTCAAGACAATGTTCTTGCCGTTGAAGTTTATGTTCTCTATATACGTGCCTGGGCTGACAACCACGGTATCGCCGTCATTGGCGTCGTCGATGGCCTGTTGGATGGTATCATATTGTTGCGGTACGTGACGGGGGGTCGAAAGCGTCGTCGCCTGTGTACCGAGTAGCACGATGAGACTGAGGAGAGTCGTTGGTTTCATTCTTTTGCCCTTTCCCAACCTGGCGTAGCCGGAGTTCAAAAATCCGGCATTTCGGTTTTTCAAGAATGATCTGATAGAAAACCATTGTATTTGATGTGTGTAATGTGTCATGCAGACGTTACCGATTGGCTACGGTTTGATCTTTTCTTTGTTATTTTCATACTCTTTTTTTGTTTATAGAGAATGTCTGCTCATACCGACTTTTTCGGCCTGGACTCTATGTATAAGAGACGGGCCGGGACGGCTTTCGTTGCAAAGTATTTGCAAATTTCCTGAAAAAACCTTATTGGGATCGTGAGAGTCTTTGGTAGAAGCCGATTCCCCAATTGAACTTATATGGGCGTTACGAACGGCTCATACGTTTTATCGACGCCAGAAGTAGTGCCAGTGATATTCCAGTTCCATAGTCTCTCCCGGTTCGAGCTGGCATTTCCAGGTGACGCGGCCGACGGCGTTGAAATGGTACCACCAGTAGGGCCAATTATACCAACTCCACCAGAACGGCAGGCTGTTTGGATCCATCCATCCGCCCTCGTGCCTGCCCAGGTGTTCGATGACGCCCTCGTGGCCGGCAGTTTCGACATGGCCCAGGATGGACCGGCGGATTTCCAAATGAATGGTGTCGGAGCGGCGGTTTGTCAGATGGATCGCCCCGGTTAGATTACTTCGGGCGTAGGTATAGCCATCCCACTTAGCGGCATCGGGAATGCGTTCGGTTTCCTTGTCGAGCTTTTCGACGGCGATATCTACAGCCGCCGTAAGCTCGAGGTCGCTCGATGCCCCAACGGCAGTGTAGGTCATCAGGCCCTGTGCAATGATCTGACCCTGGCGGAGTATGAGTGCCGGAGCTGTGGTGAGCGGGCATTGGGCGTTGTTGGCAAGACGTATCTTGTGCAAGACTTTCGGTGCATAGTAAAGCTGCGCCAGTTGGGTTTGCTGTTGACTGTTAAGGTTGTGCCGAACCTCCGGCGGAGGACCGAATGGGAGATCCAGCACAAAAACATCCTGATATTTGAGCGTGTATTCGGCCACAGGCACGACCATTCGCTGACCCTTCTTCAAGGTGATGTGTTCGAGCGTGAAGACGTACAGGTCCTCATTCTTGCCGGAGCCGGCAACATCCGGGCCGAGGTCGAGCGCATCACGTTCGGTTGGGGCGCTAACGCGACGAACGGGCATTTCGGCCTGTGTCATAATCATATTGGAAAGGGCGAAGGCGGTTTGACTATCACGACGGAGGTGTCTTGAAAGCTGAGCGACCGTTTCTTGCAGCGAGATAGGGTCCGGTGTATCCTCAAACGCGAATGTGGGTACACCAATCACGAGGTGGGCATTGATGTTTTGAATATCTGCTAATTCGTTGATAAGAGTCGCCTGGAGTTTGACGACGGCATTGCCATTGCCATCGATATCGACGCGATAATTGGGAATCCACCGGATTCCGCGCTGAACGTAAACCATGCCGACGCTTGCGGTTTGTTCAGGCTCGCGCTGGCCCCAATCAAGCTTAAGTGTCATTCTGTTCCGGAATTCCTCGCCGGGTAACTGCAGACTGGGCTCATCGAGAAAAGTGACCTGCTGAATTCGGTCGATGGGAACAGCTTTGACGCCACCTTCGAACTTCAACAGAACAATACTACCCCGCTGCGACAGCTTTTCCGGGCTTCCCGGTCGTTCGGTGCGACTCAATTCTTCGGAGCTTCGGATCGGAATCCCGAGGATGGTCGTCTCGTAAGCCGCGAGTCCGGCTTCGATAATACGGACTTTGGCCCCGATGTTACTTGCAATCAGTTCGGGGATTGTCATGGCTGTCTTCTTAACGGGTACGATACACTTGTGGGAGATAACACCTGTCAGTTCCGCTCGGGCGTTTGCCGAATACGCCCAGAACGTCCCCATAATGGGTCTGGGCAGATTGTCGATCACGACATGTCCATCGCTGTCGGTTGGCATTTCACCCTCGTGAAGGACAAAGGCATGTCCGTCTTTGAAGATGGTAATTTCTTTGACCGGCATGTTGGTCAGAGCTTCTCCCGATGCATCAGCTACAGCGTTTGTTTGTATGAGCGACATCACACATATGGCGAAAAGAAACATTGAGCTGAATCGTCGTTGCTGATTGTTTTCTGCATACCGCATTGTGCTTCCTCCTTTCGGAAAGGACCGTTAAATAAATTCTTAGACTAAACAAATAATACGATACGGATCGCTCGGAGGTGATTAAAATGGATGTAAAATCGCAGTAGCCTTTTTTTACAAGAGATTTACAAAACCCTGGCTTCGATTTCGCTTATACTATAAATAAAGGCAGGTGAAATAATGGAACAAAAAGCATCTATATTAGTTGTTGAAGACGAAGAGAAGATTCGATTGGCTCTGGTTGACTTTCTGGATTTTCACGGCTTCCGGATTACCGAGGCGTTCGATGGGCTTCAAGCCGAGCGAACCGTAGCTGAAAGGCCGTTCGACCTGATCCTGCTCGATCTGATGCTGCCCAAAATCAGCGGCGAGCAACTGTGTTCCAAATGGCGCCGGGAGGGTGTGCAAACACCGATCATAATGTTGACCGCCAAAGGGCAGGAGCACGAAAGAGTCGGCGGATTGAATCTCGGCGCGGATGATTATGTCACGAAACCGTTTTCGCTTGAGGAGCTTTTGGCGAGGATCAACGCCATATTGCGCCGGACCGATCCGGCCCGGGCTGTGGGGCAGACGTTCACATTTGCGGATTTAGACGTTGACGTCCCTGCGTTGAAGGTCAAGCGCGAAGACGAACCTATGGACATCAGCAAACGCGAGGCCGCGATCATACAATACTTCGCCGCCAATCCGAATCGGGTCATCGACCGGGAAGAGTTGTATAAGGAAGTCTGGGACGAGACCATGACGGAACTGGGAACGCGGACTGTGGATATGCACATTGCCAAACTCCGAAGCAAGATCGAACGAGACGCCGCCAACCCGCAAATTATCAGGACCGTCCGCGGCGCCGGTTATAAATATGAGGCATAAACACAAACATGTATAAGCGCTTGATCATTTTATCGGTCATTATCTTTGCGGCCATGTGCGGGCTGATCGGGCTGGGGTACCACTCCATCCGGATCCGGGCTCAGGGGATGGAAGGAACGCGGCGGGGAGAATTTGCGGCGGTGGCCGAGCAGGTCCGGCAGGACGTAACACGCAAACTCGACGAGTTCATGCAGACCGAGCAAAATCGTCCGTACACCGATTATCAATATTACTACGTACCGGAGAATATAGCGCCCGGCCAGCAACAACAGCAAGTTCCCGTATTGCGTTCACCGTTAGCCGGACGGCTGGAGAATAGTCTGGCTTATGGAAATTTTCAGATTGAGCCGGACGGTAGTATTATCACTCCGAACGATTTTCTCGAACAAACTCAGAGACAAGATACACTTGTTGCCGGGAATGAGCTATTCACCGATGTGCTTTCGAACAGGAAAAATATTGGGGATAATGTGCTCCCCGTGCTCGATGGAACGACATCCGGCTCGTTCAAACTGAATTTTCGCAATGAAAATCGTGTTGCGACGCCAACCCTACCGAGAACGTATGGACGAGCGGGATCGGGTCGGGGGGTGAAAAGCAAATTGCCTCAAAGTCAGCAGGGAAGCAACTATAACATCGAGAGTCTGCAAAGCCGGGATCAAAAGGCCCAGGTGCTTGAGCAACAGCGGTCCATTGTCGAGTTGAATATATCTAATCAGGCGGTTCAAACACAGCAAATGTTGAAGGAAGAGGCGGAACTGGGAGCATTGGGCGAGAAATCAATCCCGCCTCCTCCTATCGTTTCTCCCGTGCAGGCAGAACAAGCGGAGGATTTCTACGAGGGCTTGCAATTGCAGTCGCCGGAAGGTCAATCCGAGACCGTCCAGGTACGAATTGAGCCGTTTGTGCCAGTCGTCGTTCCGGGCGATCCGAACGTGGGGTCCGTCTTTGGCGGGCAGGTGTTCCTGCTCAGGCACGTGCAGATCGAAGATCGGCATTTTATCCAGGGTTTTCAACTCAACGAGAAGAAGCTCGTCGAGGAGATTCAGGAATCCGCTTCGCGGTTCATGCGAGAGGGTATGGATTTTCATTTAGTTCAAAACGGAACAGACCAGGATGACCACGATGTGGCTTATGCCGCGATATTGAGCTTCGGATTTGGCGATTTAGCTCTGCATCTCAACGAAATCGATCCCGACTGGATCGGCAAACGGATGAATACCTTGCGAACCTGGTATTTCAGTATCGTATCGGTGGTGCTCCTGGCGGTTACGCTGGGATTGGCGAGTCTCTGGCGCAATGCTCGGGCGCAGCTCAAGCTGGCGCAGAAGAAGGATGATTTTATCTCTGCGGTCTCTCACGAGCTAAGAACGCCTCTGACTTCCATCCGGATGTACGCGGAGATGCTCGAGAAGAACTGGGTCAAATCACAGGACAAGGCTGCTGAATACTACAAAAACATGCGTCAGGAAAGCGAGAGGTTGAGCCGGCTTATAGAAAACGTGCTGGATTTTTCGCGCATCCAGAGGGGGCGGAAAAAATATTCCTTCAGCGTAGGCGATCTGAATAAATGTGTGTCGGATGTGGTTGAAATGATGAAACCTCATGCTGCACAGAAGGATTTTACGATCCGAACGGAGCTTGGCCGGGTAGAGCCATCGGGTTTTGACGGTGATGCCGTTACGCAGATTGTTGTTAATCTGCTGGATAATGCGATCAAATATGCACGAAATGCCGAGGACAGGACGATTATCGTCCGGACGTCGAGGAATGACCGATTTATCCTGATCGAGGTCGAAGATCGCGGTCCCGGCATACCTCACAGGCAGCGAAAGAAGATTTTCGAACAATTCTATCGCGCCGGGGCCGAGGCGACCCGTGAAACCGCAGGAACGGGTCTGGGGCTGGCATTAGTGAAAAAATTTGCTGAGGCTCATAACGGCTTCGTAGAAATCATCAGCGCCAAACCGACCGGCGCCCTATTCAGAGTGGCCTTAGCGTCTCAATCATAGTCTCGCGGGTATTGTGCCCGCGATTCGAGGGTCAGACGCCCTCGGCACAAAGATATCTAAGGGCAACCCAAACACCCATAAATCGCACAGCTTGTGATTTAGCGGTTTTTTCGACAAAAAAAGGTTGCATTACAATGCCCGTTCGGATACAATAACATTTAAGAGAGGTTCTTCTTGGGAAGGGCCATTATAGCATCAAAAGCCACGTTGTCGGCTTAATGGAGACAGGTGATTATGGCAGGTATGTTCTACTCATTGCAGGAAGCCGCCGAAAAGCTCAACAAAACGGAGGACGATCTGAAGCAATTGGTCTCGGAGGGCAAATTACGTGAGTTTCGCGACGGTCCAAATGTGCTATTCAAGGTCGAAGAAGTCGATGCATTGATTTCGGATGCTGATGTTGTTGGACTTGAAGAGGCTCCCGGGGGCGAAATGCCCGAGCTGGATAGCGCCATGCTTGAGGCGGTCGAACCCGAGGCTTCAGAGGAGGCCATCGGCGAGGAAGAGGCGTTGGGATCCGACGTTGCCGAATCGGAAATACCGGAGCTTGAAGCTCTCGATACGGGCATGGCTGAGTTGGAGATCCCGGAGGACGAAGCTGGAACACCTGAAATGGAGGAACTGGAAGTCCCGAAAACGGCTGAAGATACTTCAGGGACGGAAGAAATTCTATTAGCGCCGGAGACGGGCGCGCCCGTTATGCCAAGCGATTTGACCGATGCAGATACTGCTCTGACGGGCATGGGAACGAGCGTTCTTGGTGAAAGCGACCAGGATTACGAAATAACGGATGATACCCTGGCCGAGACGTCCGTTCCAACCGGGACAGCCCCCGACGTGCCGCTGGAAGAAGTCGAAGAAGACGTCAATCTGGATTCGTTCGGCAGCGGTTCGGGTTTGTTGGACCTTTCGTTACAGGCGGATGACACGTCTTTGGGCGGCATTCTCGACGAAATCTATACGGCTGAAGGCGAAGGCCCGGAACCGGTTGAGGCAGAGGGGGAAGAAGCGCCGGTGGCCGCCGAAGAGGACCACATGGCCCCTGAAGAAGAGATGCCTGCGCCCCAGGCAGTGCCCGAGGTTTCCGCGATAGCCGCTCCTATGATCGAGATGGCGCCGGACGCCCAGAGCAATACCCTTGGAATGCTGTTGTTTTTACCTTTGCTTATTGTCATTTATACAACCGTTATCGCCATGGCCGGTTTTAAAGGGGTGATCCCCACGATTTTGGGGACCGTTCAGGCTTTCATTTGGTACATCATGGGTGGTGCGGCTGTCGTCACGGCTCTCGTCGTCGGTGCGGCTTTCATGTTGAGTGGAGATCGCACCAAAAAGGAGAAAAAGCCGAAAAAGGCCAAGAAGCCCAAAACGCCCAAGGCAGCGAAACCGAAAAAGGAGAAAAAGCCGAAGAAGGAAAAAAAGGCTAAGAAGGCCAAATAACTTTTCCTTGACGCCTCTTCGTTTTTCACCAGGAGCAGGGGCAATAGGGTCGCTGAGTATCCCCGGATTCGTATTGAGCGGATTCTATAGATTCAGAACGTCAGCCATGGAATACAGGCCGGCCTCTTGTTCAACAAGCCATTCGGCCGCCCGCAACGCCCCGTGAACAAACGTATCCCGGCTGTTGGCCGTATGATGGAGAGTGATCGTTTCGCCGAGTGTGCCGAAAATAATCGAGTGCACACCGGTGATATCGCCGGCCCGAACCGCATGCATCGTGATAGAGCCTTTCTTTCGGGCGGCCTCTTTTCCGCTACGGCCGTGAACCAGCGAGTCCGGGAAGGAACGACCCGTTTCACGACAGATCGTCTCGGCCAGCGTCATGGCGCTGCCGCTGGGGGCATCTTTTTTGAAGCGATGATGCTGCTCGACGATCTCGATGTCGTATTCGTCACCCAGCATCGTCGCCACTTTGCCGACCAGGGAGAATAGCATGTTCATCCCGACACTCATATTCGTCGCGTGGAGAATCGGGATTTGGCTCGAAGCGGCTCTAAATTTATCCCGCTGCTCGTTGCTGATCGCCGTTGTGCCCGAGACCAGGGCCGTTTGGCGATCCAGGCAACGGTCAATCGTGCGGTCCACGGCCTCAGCCAGGGAAAAGTCGATGGCGACGTCGATCTCCACCTTGGGAAAGCTGTCGGTTACCATCACGCCGGTCGGAGCGGATGACGCGAGAAGGCCGGAATCCTTGCCGATAGCCGGGTGATCCGATCTCTCGACGGCGGCAACAATGTCGAACCGGCCGGATTCGCCGGCCAGTGAGATAATACGCCGGCCCATTCGGCCCCCGGCACCAATGACTGCGAGTTTTGTGCCCATTTTATCGCCCTCAAGATAGATTTTCAGCTAACGTGGGAAAATATAGCCGCAGGATCGGACGATTGCAAAAAAAAACTGTTGAAATATTTGTTGATAGTGTTATCATTTTGAGTTTAGGGATTTTGGAGCCTGATAGCTATGAAAAAAGATATTCATCCAAAGTATGAAAAGGTCGTGATTCATTGCGGTTGCGGTAATACCTTCGAGACGCGCAGCACGGCCAAGGAAATCCACGCGGAAATCTGCTCGATGTGCCATCCGTTTTACACGGGCAAGCAGAAATTTGTCGATACCGCCGGGCGAATCGAACGCTTCCAGAAGAAGTACGGCAAGAGTTATATCAAAGGGGCGGATTCCGCTAAAAAACAACCCGATCCCAAGGCGAAGAAGTAATAACGGCTTCTTCGTGTAGGAAATTTTCGCTCCCAACCCGTCCATAGCGGGCTGGGAGCTTTTTGTACAATTGGACGAATACGTACGAATCGTTTTTTACCAATGCATTCGTTGAGTGTTGCTACGCTTCTTGAGCGGATGGTATATATGACCGAACAGAAAGACAATATCCTTGTAAAACTCGACCAGATCGACGCGCGTTACAGCGAGATAGACGAACAGATTGCCACGCCGGAGGTGGCCACCGATCCGACCCGGCTGATCGCGTTATCCAAGGAGCAGGGCAAGCTCAAGACCATCGTCACAAAATATCGCGAGTACAAAAAGGCCGCGGCGGGTGTCGAAGAGGCCGAACAGATATTGTCGGACGATTCGGCTGAGGAGGATTTGAAAGCCCTGGCCCAAGAGGAGAAACAACAGCTTGAGGGCCAAAAGAATACCCTGCTCGAACAAATTATACACAGCATGGTGATGGCCGACGATATGGATATCGATTCGGTGATCGTGGAAATCCGAGCGGGGACCGGCGGGGAGGAAGCGGCGTTATTCGCGCGCGATCTATACGAAATGTATATCCGGTTTGCGGAGACCCGTAAATGGAAGATCGAGCAGCTTGATTTTAGTGCGTCGGAGAAAGGCGGCTTTCGCGAAGTTATTTTCAGTGTAAAAGGACCCGGCACGTGGTCGGAATTGGGATACGAGGGCGGGGGCCATCGCGTCCAGCGCGTGCCGGAGACCGAATCCCAGGGACGGATTCACACGTCCGCCGCGACGGTGGCCGTCTTGCCGGAGCCGGAAGAGCTGGATATCGAAATTGCCCCCGACGACGTTGTTGAGCATGTCAGCCGGTCGAGCGGGCCGGGAGGGCAGAACGTCAATAAGGTCAGCAGCGCGATCCGGCTCGAACACATCCCGACGGGCATTACTGTCAATATGCAGGATGAGCAGAGCCAGCACAAGAACCGCGCCAAGGCCTGGCGTCTCCTGAAAAGCCGGATCTTCGAGCATTACCAGAGTAAAAAGAGGGCCGAGCGCGATTCCCAGCGCCGGACGATGATCGGCTCGGGCGACCGGTCGCAGAAGATCAGAACCTACAATTTTCCCCAGAACCGGGTGACCGATCACCGAATCAATCTGTCGCTTTACAGCCTGGACAAAGTGCTGGGAGGGGATATGTCCGAAATCATCACCGCCCTGAAAGACCACGACAGGCAACAAAGGTTGGAAAACCTGTAGCGATTTGTCATCCTTGAGCGAAAAGAGCCTTTAGCCCTGAGCGAAGTCGAAGGGGAAGGATCTGGGATATGGATGAGCGTTTGAGATTCTTCACTTCGCTATGCTCCGTTCAGAATGACAACTTGTGCACAGGGAAGTATTAGAATCCGTATTATTGATGCTTGGTTCCATCTATTAGGAAACTCTTATAGACCTTGTAGTGTTCCGTGTCTTCGTATTGAATGGTGCGGATCGGCACATGATCGAAACTGTATATCTTCGCTCCTTCGCA
>CAYZAT010000087.1:0-13783 GCA_964476475.1 uncultured Pirellulales bacterium | reverse complement strand
TTGATGATCGCCTCATTTGACTTGTTAGACCGTACGTCTCATGCTTTGGAAAGGTCTCTGTTAATTTGTAAATCTGTTTGACCAAATCGATTCCTAATTTCCAGATGTTGAGGTCTCTATAAGTTTGTATTTTCTTTTCCATATTATCTCCACTCCTCTCTCAGTCTGTTCCCTACGATATACTATATACAATATACGACATACGATTCATTATTTCGCATACTCGATACATCGGACCTCGCGGAGCAGCGTGATCTGGATTTCGCCGGGATAGGTCATTTCGTTCTCGACCTTGCTGGCAATGTCCCGCGCGACTTTGACGGCGGCTTCGTCGTCCACATCGTCGGCGGAGACAATGACGCGGATTTCCCGGCCGGCCTGGATGGCATAGGCGTTCTCGACGCCCTTGAAACCCGTGGCGATCTCCTCGAGTTTTTCCAGCCGTTTGATATATCGTTCGAGCGTTTCCCTGCGGGCGCCGGGGCGCGAGGCGCTAATCGCATCGGCGGCGGCGACCAGCGGCGTGTAAGGATTATCCGGCGGAACATCGCCGTGATGGCCCGCGACGGCATTGAGGACGATCGACGATTCGTTAAAACGCTTGAGAAAATTGGTGCCAATCGTGGGGTGGTTGCCTTCGACGTCGTGGTCGATGGCTTTGCCGATGTCGTGCAGGAGGCCGGCACGCCGGGCGATGGTGCCGTCGAGGCCGAGCTCATCGGCCATGACCTGTGCCAGAAAGGCGACCTCAACGCTGTGGCGCAGCACGTTCTGGCCGTAACTCGTTCGATAGCTCAGAGCGCCGATCAGGATGAGGATCTTATTGCTCAAGCCGCGGATGTTCGTTTCGACGGCGGCGTCTTTGCCGAGTTGTAATAGCTTGTGATTGACGTCCTTTTTGGTCTGGGCAACGAGTTCTTCGATGCGCGAGGGATGGATTCGTCCATCTTGTATGAGACGTTCCATCGAGAGGCGGGCGACTTCACGCCGGACGGGATTGAAACCGCTGACGACAATCATGCCGGGGGTGTCGTCCACGATCACGTCCACGCCGGTCGCCTTCTCGAACGCGCGGATGTTCCGTCCTTCCCGGCCGATGATCCGGCCTTTCATGTCGTCGTTCGGGATCTCGACGGTCGAGACGGTGACCTCGCAGGTGTGCTCGGCGGCATAGCGCTGAATGGCGGCGCTAATGACTTCCCGGCTCTTTTCGTCGGCCGTTTCGGTTGTCTCTTCCAATTTCCGTTGGATCAGGGACGACATTTCGTGTTCACATTCATCTTCGAGGCGCTTTAACAGCAGGCCTTTCGCCTCTTCAAGGTTCATCGCGGTGATTTTGAGCAGTTGGTTCTTCTGCTGGGCAATGAGCACGGCGAGTTGTTTTTCATTCTGGGTGATATTCCGCGCTCTTCGTTCGTTATCTTCGTGTTGCTGTTTGAGGGTCTTCTCGCGTTGCTGGAGCGATTCCGCCTGGCGATCGAGGGTATCTTCTCGTTTGGTGAGCCGCAATTCGTTTTCGTGCAGTTCGGCCCGTATTTTACTGGCCTCGGTGGCGACTTGTTCCCGCCGTTTCATCGTCTCAGCTTTCGCGTCAATCTGGGCGGACTTAATGATGTTCTCGGCTTCTTTTTTAGCCCCGTCAATTTGTCGTTGCAGGTCTTCCTGGAAAGTCTTCGCCTTCGCTCGGCTAATCATCTGGGTGATGATGGCGATCAACGCCCCCCCCAGAAGCAGGCCGATCAGCAAAGCGCCGATGATCCCCATGGAACCCGTCTCCATTAGAATATCCATAATATACAACCTTTCCCATACCGTTGTCATAGAGTTATCGCAGCAAGATATGATGGGAAAGACGATGGTTTCTTCGGCAGAAAAGTTCCAAAGAAATGGCCGTGAAAGACGAAATCCTTTTTTTACCCGGGCGCAGGATCAGCTAAAGGCTGCCATGATCTGCTGTGAAAATGGCCGTTTTGATCTAAAAAGATCAATTCCTATCTCATTCTTAGCTGATCGTGTTTCCAAGACTAATACTCCCTCGCGGGCAAACAAATGCTCTTTCAAGCAGATTTCATTTCACGTTAAACTCACTTTCGGTGTGTGATAAGAAGCCTTGAAGCACCTATTCTTCCAGACTGTTAACACCGCCGAAGGTGTCTTTGTAACTCTAACTACCGACGAACAAAAGGGCTGTTAACCCTTTGCATCCAAGCGTCCCCTGATTCGTGATGTTGTTAATCCAAAGAAAATTTGGGACAAACCACAGTCTCATTCATCAATCGTTGCTAACGCTGATTTCATCGTAGAGCATCTTTTTAATCCGGTCAAGAAAAAAAATACGAATTACCCCGACGAATTACCCTATTTTGTACTTCGCGATCTTATGACGTTGTTGGTATCGGCTGTAAACGGGGGATTGTTTCTCTAATTCTTGTCTGAGTGTGTTTATAAGTGCCTGCGAAACAAAAAATTACGATACTTTCGCAGAGAATCGAGGCATCTGGATTTCATCAGCCGAGTTATCTTTATCATCCCGTTGAATTCAAGACAAAAGCGGATTATTGAGCGAAAAGAGAAGATTCATTGGATCATTGGAGAATTGGGGCATTCTTCGAATGCCGCTTTGATGCCGGGATGAAACCGCCTGGGTCAGGGCCAAATCTGTTTTTCAAGCCAATGATCGGCCAGTACGGCAAAGTCCGAAAAATCGATCTGATCGTCCTCGTTCAGATCCATCGGAATCATGAGCGGCTGCTCGAAAATGCCCGTGCCGTGTGTCGCGACATAGGCGACCTCGGATGGCGAAAGGGCGTAATTGTAGATTCTAAAGTCGTCGATGAGACCGTCGTAGCCCCCGTACCAGCCGGAGCCGATTTCAAAAGACGTGATCCCGGAGACAGGCGCCTGCGTTCCGATCCGGCTGTCGTAGAGCAGGCCGTTGAGGAAGATTTGCATGGTTCCGGTTTGGATATCTTTGGTGAAGGCCCAATGGTTCCATCGGCCGGACCATTCACTTGGATATCGGTGGTTTCCGCTAAGCCGGTTGTCAAACGACCAGGGCCGGCCGCAGTCCCAATTGTACCGGCCGGGCGGTCTCCAGCAACCGAGGTTAACGGCAATAGCCGGGTCGTCCAGTCCGTAGGTGTAATTCGAACAACACAGTGTGTCGCTAAGGTGCGTTGAGTCGGCGCCGTATTGCCAGAAAGCGATGGTGATTCCCACCAGGACGTGTGAGAATACCGCGGGGGCGTTTGTCAGTTCCACGGCGTCATGATACCCGTCAAAGCGGATCGCCTGGCCGTAAACGCCCTGAGCGTATGTCGGTTTGCCGCGCGGACGCCCGTCTGTGTTCCCCGCGCTGTCCTTGGTATCCCCGTCGAACTTGTACCATAGGACCGGATCGCCGGGGGGCGTTACGGGGTACATGTTATACCCCTTGTCGAGCCAGCGGAGAGCCATTTCTTCCATGTCTTCGACGTCAACGACACAATCCCCGTTGAAATCGGCTTCCGCTCGATCCTCTTGCAGGCAGCGGGATGAATATAAACGGATGTCATCAAAAAGTACCGAACCGGCGCCCGAACTGAAGGGTTTACCGGTTTCCGCGCAAAAGCCGAGGGCGATGCCCGTGATGTTAGCCAGGTTTAGATTCGGATCGTTGAGTGCGTTGAGATCGATCCTCCATGCCTGCCATGCTTCATTTTTCAGATCATTGACGTCTCCGGGATAAGAGATGATCGTTTCAGAATCCTCATCATCCAGTACGAGATACATCTGCGCCGGGCTATTATGCGCTCGGCCGTAAAAGAAAAGTTCAAGGACTTTTTCGCCGGCCGCCGTCCAGTCCTGCGCCGGATGAAACGTTCGGATCGCTTCGGCATAAACGGTATAATGATAGTACCAGTAGTCGAAGCCCATCGATTTTTTGCTGCACTCGTGCGTCTGATCCAACATCAGGTAAACGCCGCCTTCTTTCCAGGCTTCATAAAAGTTGATGTTATTGGGATCGCTGGGTTCGAGAAGGTTATACTGGTCAAAATCCTCCACAACGCGGTGATCGATCGTCGTGAAACTCCAGATATCGCCGGGCTGAATCTGGGTGTCGTTGACTTCGTCTATCCGCCAATAATATGTTTTGCCTAATTCGAGTCCGCCGGGATCGAACGTATTGACATCCTGCGGCTGTGGGGGATCGCTGGCAGGAAGTGCATGTGTATCCACGTCGCTCAGATGGTCGCCGAAATAAACCGTGTGCTGTTGGGCGGAGTCGCCCGGCGACCAGCTTAGCTGGATATCCGTCGGAATATTTCTGGCGCCATTAACAGGCTTGGGGCAACAAGCTGTCGGGCCGCAATCCGTGCGGATTCTCGCTTGCACGTTCGCAATATCGAATCCGGGGGCTTCTCCTCCATGATCTAATCCGAGGACCCGCAATGCGCGCGGTTCAAACGGCAGGATGACATCGATCAGGTCGATGTTGATTTCGGTCGGATCGACTCCATCGCCGATACTTCCGGCCTCAATCCTTCCCAGCAAGTATTCCTGATCGGTCCCGTCGGTAATGAATACAAGGGCCTGCTCGCTGACGGGGCCCAGTTCGATCATAGAGATATCCTGTTCCGGGCCATCCACGATCCGGCCGCGAAATTGCAGATCGACCCAGTGGTCCGGCGGCAGCGTCACGCCCGATTTCTCCGAAGGGGGTGGGCCGATCAGCCATTGTTCCGGGACGACACGAATCGGGCCTCGATAATTTCCTTCGGCGTCCATCCCTTCCCAGCAACTGTCATCGGCGTCAAAGGCATCAATCAGATAACAGGGATACTCGAACGCCCCTTCCTGGGCCAGGGAAACCGCGCCCAACATAAATGCCAAAAAGACTACCCCTATAGCGAACAGGCGGCCCTTCACTTTACGTTGCCCTCCAGAGCAGGCTTCAATAGTATCGATGTTTAGGCTCCCAAAATCTTAATGAAAAAATTATATCATTTTTCTGCCTGTATTGCAAGAGAAACTGACGTTGGAATTGGAATAAAGACGGCTGTGTTATGACTCAGAAAAAAATTTGACATCCGTTTTTTTTGCTGGTAGTCTCCCGGCGATTGATGTACCCTGTATGTTCACCGGGATCGGAGCCGGACGTTTCAGTGCATTGATGAGAGAATCGATGTGAATTCGTATCCGCTTGGTTCAAGGTTGTCGACCCATGGATACGGAGAGTAAAGGTTCATATACGGGAATTCAGAGAAAGGACTCCAAGGATGGTTGAATACTCAATAAGCCCGACGGGCGAGCAATTCCCCGTCCCGACCGAAGATCAGTATGCCGAAGAACTCCGGCGTATTGAATCGCTTGTCCATGCCGCGCGCAGCGAGGGTAAAGAGATTGTCGTGGTCATGGGGGTGGGTTTTGTCGGAGCGGTCATGGCCGCAATCGTTGCTGATACCGTGGATAAGCAAAGCGGCCAATCTAACAAATTCGTGATCGGCTGTCAGCGTCCCAGCGTTCGCAGCTACTGGAAGATCCCGCTCTTGAATCGAGGTGTCTCGCCGGTCAAGGCCGAGGATCCAGAGGTCGAGCCGATGATTGCCCGGTGTGTGCTCGATAAAAAGACGCTCGTCGCCACCTATAACAGCGATTGTCTGAAATTCGCAGATTGCGTGGTTGTGGACGTCCAGTGTGACTATACGAAAAATGACCTCGGTAACATGCGAAGCGGCAAGGTGGAAATGGGCGCCCTGGAAGCCACCATTAAGACCCTCGGCGAGAAGGTATCCCCGAAGTGTCTCACGCTGATCGAGACAACCGTGGCGCCCGGGACGACGGAATTTGTTGCCTTGCCGATTATGAAGAAAGCGTTTGCCGCCCGTGGCATAGAGACCGAGCCGCTGCTGGCGCATAGTTTCGAGCGCGTCATGCCCGGCAGGAACTACGTCTCATCCATCCGTGATTTCTGGCGAGTCTGCTCGGGGTGCAACATCGAGGCGAGAGAGCGTGTCGAAAAATTCCTGCGGGAAGTCCTGAATACCGAGGAATTCCCGCTGACCGTCATGGACCGTCCGATCGAATCAGAGACCACAAAGATCGTCGAGAATTCCTTTCGAGCCACCCTGTTGGCTTTTCTCGATGAGTGGAGTCTGTTCGCGGAGCGAAACGGGGTGGACCTCATCAAGGTGATCAACGCGATCAAAGTCCGTCCTACGCACAGCAATATCATTTTTCCGGGTCCCGGCATCGGCGGCTACTGTTTGCCCAAGGACGGCGGCCTCGGACGCTGGGCGTATAAACACATTCTCGGTTTCGAGGATGACATCTTTAAGATGACATCTTCGGCCATTGATATTAATGATACCCGGGGTCTGCACGTGGCCACGCTGACGCGGGACGC
Source organism: uncultured Pirellulales bacterium (assembly GCA_964476475.1). Lineage (GTDB taxonomy): Bacteria > Planctomycetota > Phycisphaerae > Sedimentisphaerales > Anaerobacaceae > JAFGTG01. The sequence continues at coordinate 7,398 of CAYZAT010000087.1, read as the reverse complement.
CCTGAGAAATATGGGGCGACAGGCGGCCGGGGCGACGATCCTTGTATGTGGTGCGAGCTATCGGCAGGATGTCGGCGACACCCGGTATAGTGGCTCGGAAATCGTCGTTCGCCGGCTGACCGAAATGGGGGCCGAGATGCGCGTTCACGATCCTTATGTGGAACACTGGTACGAGTTGGAAAAGCAGGATACGTATCCCGCACCGGGACACTCCTGGGCGCGATTTTTCCGCAATCAGGATGACCTGGCCGGTATGCGGGTTCAAAGCGATCTGCCCGAAGCGCTTTCTGGTGCAGAAGCGGTCATTTTAGCCGTGCCGCATGCTCCGTATCGTCAGCTCGATCCTGACAAAATCGTCGAATGGGCCGGAGGGCCGCTGGCGGTGATTGATTGCTTTGGCATATTGGACGATGTGAAAATTCGCCGATACTTCGAGCTGGGCTGCGAAGTCAAGGGCTTGGGCCGGGGACACATCCAGCGAATCAAGGAAGAAGTCCGGTCGAAAGCGTGAGCTAATATGAGCGAAGTGATCCAAAGTGACTAAAGTGGAAAAATACCGCTGCTAATTTTAGGCACTTTAGTCATTTTCAACTTTAGGCACTTTTCCAAATGGATGTTAAAAGCAAACGGATTGCGATTCTCTCGCCGGTTGCGTGGCGCACGCCTCCGAGGGCGTACGGTGCGTGGGAGACCGTGGCGAGTAATATTACTGAGGGTTTGGTCGCACGCGGCTGGGAGAACGTGACGCTTTTCGCAACCCAGGACTCGGTAACGAATGCGAAACTCCAAGCGTGGATCGAAAAAGGCTACGAGGAAGACAAACGTCATATTCCGTTGGTTTCGTCGTGTCTGCATATCTCCAAGGCGATGCAGCGGGCTGGCGAATTTGACCTGATTCATAATAACTTCGATTATATGCCGCTCACCTACCTGCCGTTCATCAAGACACCTATGCTAACGACGATCCACGGTTTTTCCGAGCCGGACATTCTGAGGATTTACCACGACCACAAAGAGTCGTACTACGTTTCCATCAGCGATTCCGACCGAGATCCCGCCCTGCCGTATCTGGCGACCGTTTATAACGGCATCGACCTTTCCAACCTGACGTTCAGGGAGGCACCGGGTGACAAGCTTGTCCACTACGGCCGTATCCACAACGACAAGGGCACGCACCTGGCCATCGAGGTGGCGCAAAAGGCCGGCATGGATCTCATCATCGCCGGTATTATTCAGGACCAGGCTTATTTCGATGCTCTCGTCAGGCCCCACCTCAATCAGTCCTCGATTCAGTACATCGGTCCCGTTGATCCGGTCCGGCGTGACGCTCTGTTGAAGCAGGCGTACGCCGTTCTTCATCTGAACCTGATCCCCGAACGGTTCGGTCTGGTGATGGCCGAATCCATGGCCGCCGGCGTGCCCGTCATTGCAATGGACTTAGGCTCCTGCCGGGAAGTGATCGCCGACAAGCAAACGGGTTACCTGGTGAATGATGTTGACGAAGCCGTCGAGGCCGTGGCCAGGATCGGCCGTATCGACCGCGCCATGTGTCGTCGGCGCGTTGAAGAGAACTTCACTATCGACAAAATGGTCGCCGGTTACGAAAAGGCCTATGCAGAAATCTTCCGGCGAGAAGCCCGGAAGATTTGATCGCATAGTATTCATCGGCTATACTTTGAAAAGTGTCAGTCCGCACTTGATGCGGAATCCGTTCTTCTCATGATGGATTCCTGCTTTCGCAGGAATGACCGCTCATAAGCTTATCTGAATGTATTGGGGATTTTGAATAATGACGAAACCATTTGTCACCCGCTATGAAGGTAATCCTATTTTGACGAAGGATGATGTTCCATATCCGGTGCATACCGTTCACAACGCCGGCGTAACGAAGTACGAGGGTCGGTATATCATGCTGTTCCGCTCGCATCTCGATACGGGCCGTTCCATCATTGGGATCGCCCGGAGCGAGGACGGTTTCAATTTCACCGTTGGGCCGGAACCGTTTATGGTATCGGGAAGGGAGCCGCTCTTTGCTGAGTACGAAGCGTTCGGCGTCGAGGACCCGCGCATTACTTATCTCGAAGGGACATACTATATTACATACAGCGCCTATTCACAGCATGGCGTCCGTATCGGTTTGGCGAGGACATATGATTTCGAGTCGGTCGAACGCGTGGCCTTGATCACGCAGGCGGACTATCGAAACACCGTGTTCTTTCCTGAGAAGATCGACGGCCGGTACGTCAAGATGGACCGACCGCATAGCGACATCAGTCCGTGGTCGATCTGGATCAGCTACTCGCCCGATTTACGTCACTGGGGCGATTCGCGATTGGTTATGAAGCCGGTGCCATACCATTGGGACGAAACGAAGATCGGTCCCGGCGCTCCGCCGATTCGCACGGAGAAAGGCTGGCTGAGCATCTATCATGGTGTCTTCCCGACGATGGCCGGTCACGTCTATCGGCTCGGCGCCGCTTTGCACAAACTCGACGACCCGGCCGAAATTCTCGGCGTAGGCGACCGTTGGATTTTACAACCGGAGGACGTCTGGGAAGTCACCGGTTACGTCCCCAACGTCGTATTCACCTGCGGCGCCGTTCCCGAAGACGATGGGACGCTAAAACTCTACTGGGGCGCCGCCGACAAAGTCATGTGCGCAGGTACCGCCGTCATCGACGAACTTGTGGAACTTTGCCTAACCGATTCCCGTCCCGCGAAGTAATTCATAACCGTCATTTCGAGCGGAGTCTCGATCAGAATCGAGACGAAGCCGAGAAATCTGTTGTGGAATAGATTTCTCCACTACGTTCGCTTCGCTCACTTCGGTCGAAATGACACCGCGATGTAGGTAATCAGGATTCTGAGTGAAACCATCCATGACATACTTACGAATTCTGTTATAGTGCATGGGCTAAGGGGCGACCTTTCAGATTGTCCCACGATAACAGGGTTTAGAGATCACCCAAGTTTTTCGTAATCTGTTCCTCAAAATCGCAAAGGTCGGCTTCCGATTGGAAACACTCAGAAGGCATATAGATGAACTGATCTTTTGCCACATAAAGTAAGAGATATTTTGAGGTCTTTTGCATCTTTATTATATTCTTTATGTTAATCTTGTAGGTAGTCCCATCGTCAAGGTACCCACTTAGGAAGTCTCCATCGAGCTCGAAATATCTGTCTTTGAAGAATATGCTGTTCTGTTTGCAGTGTGCGTACCACCAATAGTACAAAACCACAAATATGAAGATAACAGGGGGGATGATAATCAGAGATTGGCTACTCATAATAATTCCAAATAAGAAACAAAGAACTAAGATACACCATACCCATATTCTTCGTCGTAGGTAATTGATAAAAATAAGCCGAAAGTATTCTGCTTTCGTCAGATTGAATTTATGAGTTTGAATCATTCTCGCCCACTCTCGGTGGGGCAAGCCCCACCCTACCTCCTTATCCCTTAGCGACTTCAGTGATGAGTCCTCGCATGAACTCGGCGGCCAATTGAGCATTCTTTTCTGCAAATTCGATACCGACGGTTTGACCGTTCACAATGGGTAGCGGATGGCATAACTCATAACTGAGATAGCCGGAATATCCAATCTCATGCATCGCCCGAATGAAAGGTCTATAGAATGCCGCGCCTTTGACTTTGCCGTCTTTGTCCCTTTCATATTCACCCCCAAAATGGGACAACACTTGTAAATCGCCGACGGCTTTCGCTGCCCGCTGAATATTTTCGGGACTTTTATCCGCCATAATCGGGGCATCCAACGAGATCTTAAGATTGGGAGAATTGACTTCTTTGACCATTCTCAGTACATCTCGATAGTCTCGAATCACAGGCGCATGGTTTTGTAAGGCTAAAATAACACCGGCGTCTTCCGCATACCGTGCACATTCCACCATGGCTTCGCGACACCATGCCCATATTTCCTCCTCTGAAAACTCTTCATGGGTTTGTTTCCATATATTCCTTGCGATCGTATATTGTGCGATTTGTGGATGTTTTGTCACGCCTCCCCAGGCTAGGAACATTCGCAATGTCCTCGCGCCCAAATCCGATGTCATTCGAATGAGCTCTTTGACATAAGCCACTTGACACTCTCGATATTCCGGGATTGGGCTGCTGAAATCGTTGTTGGCCGCGACGCCATGTATGGGAACGCCTTCTCCCTGAGAGATCGTTTTTAATTCTTTGCACCGTCGCGCGGGCCAGTCGAGTGGATTGCCGTGCGGACGTTTGCCGTCGATTTCAAGTCCTTCATATCCGTATTTCTTAGCCCGCTCGATCATCTGCTCTAAAGTCAGAGCCTCTCCACGATACCATATCCCAAGAAATGTAATGCTGTACAAACTGACTTTCATATTCGATGTTATCTTTTGGGTGCCCTGCGAAGCCTGGCTGAATTTTGCGACCATTCCGGCCGTCGCGGCCAGCGACGTAGCTATGAATTGTCTTCGATTCATTTTCGTGCCCTCTTCATAGAATTGCGTTTATCCGCTCTGGATTGTCAAAGAAAAGCTCACCAGCACGATAGCATAAGCCCTTCCGATGAAGAAGTCAAATACTCACAGGGGGAAATAGTCAATCGCTCGCTTGCGCGCCGAGTGCATACCTTACCCGAATTCAGTTTTCAGGGCCGATTCAGAACCGGTGAAGGTCTAATTGAATTTAAGATTGAGACCGAACTCGGCGGAGGCTTTTTCCACGTCGGCTCTCAGTGTTTGATCTAGCGTCACGGCTTGCCGCATGTCGTGGATGGCTTCCGCGCGTTCACCTAATTGGGCGTAGCCGATAGCACGGGTATAATAAGCCCGGGCGTAGGTTGGGTGCAATTGGATCGCCTGAGTGTAATCGTTGATGGCTTCGTCATAATGGCCCAAAGATAAATGGGCGTAGCCGCGTCCGAAATAGGCCTTGACGAATTGCGGATTGAGTTCGATCGCGCGGGTATAATCGACGACGGCCTTGGCGTATTCCTCGGCGTCCAGATAGGCGTTGGCCCGGTTATGGTAGGCGCTAACGTAGGCCGGCGCCAGTTCGATGGCCATATTGAAATCCGAGATAGCTTCCGTATGATCGCTGAGGATCAAACGAGCGCCTCCCCGATTGTTATAGGCCCGGGCGCAATGCGGGCTGAGTTCGATGGCTCGATCGTAGTGAACGATGGCTTCGGCCCCTCGACCCGACATGTATTGCATCGTCCCGCGACAGAAATGAATTTCCCCGATCAATTCATTCCGGTCCAGGATGTGAATGATTTTATCCTCTCTCGTGATATGGTTCCTGTCTTTGTACGTCCAGCGGCTTCCTTCTCCCTCGAATTCGCTGTCGGTGATGATACGTTCGCTGAGGAATCCGTTGTTTCTGATCAGATCGACGACCGTCATCGTCCCGTCGGCCAGCTCGACGATATTGGCGACGTGCTCCGATGTCACGTTCATCGCCGAGGCGGACAGGCCGATGGCATTGCCGAGGATACAGAACAATTGAGCATAACCGAAACAATTCGCTTGTCGTGTTTCAATGATCGTTGTTAAATCGAAGTAGTCCCGTCGATAGGTAATCTTGGCCTTGATGCTCTGGCACAATCCCGCGACGACCTTCTCTTCCGTCTGCGCGAGTTGGGACCTGGATATCACTCCTTCTTTGCACGCCTGACGTGTACGCACCAGTATCCCTTGCAGAACGGGCAGAACGGACTGTCCGCGCGGCGTTGTCCAGCGGCTGACTATCGCGACGAGATCTTCGGCGGTCGTCGCGGGGTATTCCATATCCGTTACCCGCTGTCGAATCTGCCCGAACAGGTCGTTGCGTACTGTTGACGTGGGCGTAAGATCCCCGTCGTATTGAACGAGGCGGCGGGCCTTTCCCCGACCGCTCAACGTGGAAGCCGTCATTAGTACGATTAAGGTAATTGCGACGGCAAATTTTCTAAGCGATGCCATAGATAGAGTGACACCGTCCGATATCATCGAAATACCCATTAGGGACACCTCCTGATTCTCCTCGCGTCTTCAGTTTGTGACCAAAATCAATCTAAACACCCAAGTTGTGTGAACATCATCCTCAGAACTCAACGCCCTATATCGGTCAATCCGTACTCTATCATCACTGAAATTTATGGATGAGGGAGAGGGGACGGAGGTGGCCAGGCGGCAGCGAGGGCAAGACGATTTAGCGTCAGCAGCGAAAATGAACTCCCTATAAAACGATACATTTCATACAGGAATAGTTAATTCTTCACATTTATAGTCCATATAAAAAGTTTTTTTTGTGCGGTATGTCCGATAATGGCGGGCGTTCTCGTGCATCATTATGGGACCGTCATAAACTTGATTTTTTCATATAAATCCACTCTTTACAGGTCCAAATAAGCATTAATAATAAAGTAGTTGATTCGATATACGATCGTCGAGCGGCGGTGGGTGGATGATGCCGGCCGTCCGTAATAAGGAACCAAATCATTCTCAGTTAAGTGAAAGGAGTCCGAAAATGTCCAGATCAGTTTGGGGTATGGTTGTCGTTTTCGTTCTGGCGTGCTTGGCCGGAGCGGAAGGCAAGACAACACGAGAGTTCCTTCAGCAGACCTTCGTGGGGAGGACTGGGACAAACCAGATGAGAACGGATTTAGATGCGCAGGACCGGTCGTTCGTTGCACGGCTTGTCGTTGTGGATCCAAGCGTTCGATCGATGATGGATCCGGTGATGGCTCCGATACCTCAGGGGCCGGAGCCGCTTGTCGGTTTGCGGGATGTTGACTTGAAGCAGTTGGTTGCCATCGATACGACGTCACTCGTCGATATGACGGGGATGTTCGAGGGTGACGCGGTTGACGCAATCAACGCGGCCGGTTTGAAAGTCGAGAAGATTACCTACGATTATAGTGACACGGTTCCCGCAGGATGTGTGGTGCGCCATGAGCCCCAGGGCGGGGCGTTTGTCAGGGCGCAAACCGGTGTGAAGCTGGTCGTCGCCCAGACGAAAATCGCCATTCAATCTTTTCCGATTGACAGAGGGCTTGGTGGAGAGGTCACGAGACGCGGGCAACTCATCGTGCATCGTCTCTTTGACGTTGAATTGAAGAACACGATCCAGCACATTCCCATTTTTGCCATTGCGAACAGGGGGTCGCGCCATTCCACGGTCGAAGCCAGGGCGCAGTCCATTGCGGAGAACCTTCTGATGGCGTGGGGACTCCTGGCGGAAGGCGGCTATCTGGAAACGGCGGCCGATGCCTGGGTCATGCCGGATGATGAGGCCAAGTGGCAGCTTCGAGGGCCGTTTGCACCTGCTTATAACGTGTTTCCCGAGTCCTATCCGGCCATCTATGTGCGGCACAACAGATTCGGTAATACGCCGTTGAGAATCAGGACGGTCTATCCTGAAGATGC
>CAYZAT010000086.1:0-13829 GCA_964476475.1 uncultured Pirellulales bacterium | reverse complement strand
CATACGGAATTCATCACTTCCAGGTCGCGCACGACAACATGCGAAACGCCGCGCATATCGATGGAACGACATCTCGCCGCGGATTCTGTCTGATGGCCGTCCGGGTCGCTCGTCAGATAGACGAACAGTCTGTCGGATTCGGCATGGTAGGTGTAGGTCTGCTCGCGCAACGCCTGAACCCCTTCAACGGGTAGGAACCGTTGGCCGTCGATGGTGACGACAAACCGGTTCTGAGCCGTCTCGCTCCCGGCAATTTCCGGTGAAAAGGATATATGGTTCGGCTTACTCCAAACGTTTTGGCCTTCGGCGTCCCAATGGTCATGATTAAAGAGGTCCGCGCCGTTGATAATGGGCTTTGCCTCGGATGTCCCGTAGGCCCCGTATAGGATCGGATCGCCTTCACGACCGGACGAGGAGATGATCAGTTGCTCTCTCCATATCCGCCCTCGTTTGAACAGGATGGAATCGCCCGGATGGAACACATGAGCATTCACCCTTGCCATCGAGCGCCAGGGTGCCGTCGGTGAATTCCCCATATTGGTATCCGATCCTTCTGTTGCATCCACATAATAGCTCGCGGCCCGGGAGAATCCCTGAACCGCCAGGCACATTACCCAGATTAAAACGACGCGCGTTCGTAGCCTGGATTTCATGTGACCGATGGACTCCGCCCGGCGTCTTTCCAGACCTGAGAGTTTGCATTCAATTGTGGACCGACGTTTCAATTAAGCCACCCGAATCGTATTTCAATCCTTCAATCACGCCCTCGGCCGCCGCCCGAGAAGGCGCTTCCTTACATCACTTCTCGAACGCCTTCACGGGCCGAAATCGGCCGGCGCGCCCCGGAGCCTAACCGACCAGAGAGGCATAGATTCGCTCGAGCCGGTGAGCCATCTGGGACGCCCTGAAGTGATCAGCCGCGTATTTCCGGTTGTGCGTGCCTATTTCTCGACGTAGCTCACTCTTTCTAATGAGTCTGCATAGGAGTTCGGCAAATACATGCGGATCCTGGCTTCTTGACAGAAAGCCTGTTTGTCCGTCTTCGAGGAAATCGGCCAATCCCCCGACCGGTCGAGCAACGACGGGAAGGCCATGAGACATCGCCTCGAGAACCGAACAGGGGCAGCCTTCTCCCCAAAGCGTCGGTAAGAGGTAGATATCTGCATCAGCAAACACCTTATGCTTTGCCTCGCTGCCGAGCCAGCCTCGAAACTGGACATCCGGTATCCCTTGGGATTTGACGTATTTCGCCGCCTTATCGAGATCCGAACCATCCCCGGCAATCGTCATTGTAACCGAAGGATACGTGTCCTTTACCCGCCGAAAGGCGTCAATTGAAATGAACACCCCTTTGGCCCTTTCGACGCGAGCCAGGAACAGGATATTCACGTCGTCGTGCGTCAACCGTCGCCGGCTGTTTTTGATCTCGGGACGCTGAAAGACATCATCAGGCACCACGGTCGTTTCGACATATATCTGCTCGTCGTATCCCAATTCTTCCAGCACGGAACGGAACCGGGTTGACAGGACGATAAATGTGTCGGCTTTGAAATAGACGCTGCGAAAGAGGAATAAGAACCACCGCCGGATTGATAATTCACATTCGGCGTCCCATCCGTGAAGGAAAACGAGCACGCGCTTACCGAACACCTTTGCGATCAGCAGAAGAATCCCCTCTCGGATGAGCGCGTCTCGGGTCAACGACGGATTCAAGTGCACGACGTCATACGGTTGCGACCAAAGCACTCGATAATAAGAAGCATAATCTTTAAGGAACCGCAGCATGCGCCTCAATAAGCCGCTTTCCTCGACTCTGGCCCCCACGGTGAAGGAATCGGCCAGACCATCGAGTCGCGGTAGAAGGGCCTGCCAATACGAGACCACACCCCCTTGTTTCTTCGGCTCGGGTAATGTCACAAGAACGCGCATCGTCAACACCTACTATTCGTTAACAGGAGTCTCCGTCGCGTCGGCACAGAGGCGCAGGCACCAGAGTGACGCACCGACGGTGAACATAGCTTGCGTGGCATTCAATTGTCCGGTGACGAGGCTCATCGTCAGGAAACCGGCGACGATTGCGCCCGCGATCTGGAATTCGAAGCACCCACATGAAATAGCGCCTAAAAGCTGAAAGACCACTCTCAGCAAACACGCGTACAGCAGCAAGCCGAAAACCCCACCGTAGGACATCAGGTCGAACAGATCACTGTGGGTGTGTACGTGCATTCCAGAGGCCGTTTCGATCATATCGTACGTCCTGCCAACTCCCTGGCCAAGCAGCGTATCCATGCCATCGGCGGCCCAGAACCACTTCCACGTTTCGCCGTAGAACAACATCCGACCGGACCCGCTAATCGTGCCGTCTCTATCAAGTTCGTGCACCCAACGCGCCGTAAACGACTCGAAGCCGTAGGTGGCGGCATAAAGCCCAACCGTGATCATCGATAAAATGATGAAGCGGGAAAAAAGGCCCCACACTGCACGGCCAGGCGCGAACAGAAGAAGCCACGCCAAGGCCCACAACAGGGAAAAAAATAGTGCGACTTGTCCCGCTCGGTCGTAGGTGCCCAGCACCGCGAGAAAGAAAAGCTGAGACAACAAGACGGCCTTCCACGGCTTTTCCCGCAAGAGATACCAACACAAAAACAGGCTCGGTACCAGAAAACCCACCGTGGCCTTCCCTGAAACCCCTTCGGCCCCGAGACTCGCGGAGACCCCGGCCCACGCGTATCTATCCGGGTGCCATGCGTCAATGAAAAACCCGATGATCTTGAAAAGAGCATCCACAGAAGCCCCCAGAACAACACAGGTCAAAAGCGTACTTGCTCGGGCGCGGCTTCGGACCAAGACGCCGATGATCAGCCACATGAAGGTCCAGAAGACGGTCTTGAAATAGAGGATAGCCTCGTCCGCAAGAGCATCAAACGAGCCGCCGCATTCGAGTGAGCTCTTGAACAGGAACACGAACAGGCCGATGCAGAAAATGATCGCGAGTGACTGAATAGAGCGAACGTCGGAGTAGTTTTTATAGATTAACACGAAAAGGGACAATTCCAACATAAAGACGCTCCCCTGAAACCACTGCATGAGTGTCAAACTGGCAATGCCTTGCGGCCACAGCATGTGTCCCATCTGCCCCACGGCGGGATTCACGGCTGCAAATACACAAAGGCCACACCAAGCGGCTTTCTGGGCCACCGGTGTCTGCTCGATATGCAGTGCGGACACGGCATACTCGCCCTCAAGCATCGACACACATTGAGGACAACCGCTGCCGGATAGTTCGGGCAGGAAGGTCCCAATCCCCCTGAACCGATCTTGTTGGAGCATCATCACTTAATGGATCCTCACCTCTTGAAGCACAGACGCGTTCACTTGCGGGGGACCGGAGGCGCACAGGCCCGGGCGATTCCTGTTCGAGTCGATCCTACCGATTGAAGGACTGAAAACGATGGGGTTCATAAGGTCCTCATGGATCTTAGTTGAGCAGGTCCGCAACGCGCTTTATGTAGGATTGGAAGGCTTCCTTCAACGCTTGCAGCTTCGTCTCCATTGGCTCGGGCCGATGATTTCTGAAAGCCAAGAGGCCCTTTTCCAGCACCTCGTCGGCAGACACTCGAGTCCAGTCTTCGATCAACTGTACATTATCGAAGTCAAACAGCCTCTTACACGTATGGTATTTCGAGTCCCCTGACGTTGTCACACGATCGCGATTCGGCACCAGGACGACCGTCGGCTTCTTATTCTTAAGCGAGAAGACGGTATCATGGAAGCGATGGGTTATCACCAAATCACAGGCTCCGAACAGACCGGCCCACTCAAAAGGCGAGATATCGTTGACCACGTAATCCGCATAGGCCGCAGGTCGCAACGACAGAACCTGCCATCCCATAGCCCTGAAGCTGGAGGCAAGCTCGCCCGCCCAGCTCATTTGCCTCAGCAGGTGCAGAGCCACCGTCGGCCTGTCAAACGTAATCCCCCGCTTGTGGAAATACGCATCGGCATGGGACGGGTCAATCTCATAGGCAAACGTCGGATCCGGCACAACCCTCAATTTCTCGCCGTTGACGCCCAGGCAGCGAAGCAACTCGTACGTGGCGGCATCCCGGACACCCAGCAGGTCGAAATCCCGAACGCTCGTCCGCATATAATCCTTTTGGCCATCACACAAATCGGTAAACTGCGTGGCGCGAGCCGACGCCGCACACATGACCTTTCTGGCCGGTATCTCGGGATTGAGCCAATACGCGGTCACTCCGTCGGCTTTGGTTCTCCATAACTCGAGGAGTGTGTCGCTGCCCACGGAAATCAGGTCGTAGCGGAAAGCACTGAGGAAGCGCCAGGCTTTTGCAGGATCCTCACAAACCAACCGCCGAGGCGTCAAGTTCAAACGATGCCTCCGGCACCAATTATACTTTGCATGTCGGGTGAGATCCCGCTTCCATTGGCCCACGGTCATATGCGAAAAATTGGGTCGCCAGCGCCATCGAAAACTCTGGTAGTTAATGACCTCTACCCGGTCATCAACAAGGACGCGCCGATAGGCCTCCTGGATGGAATAAGCCTGCAGAAAGGTCCCGGGATTGTCAGTCCAAAAATAGGTGAGTATGCCGATTTTCTTATACATTACACATCCGACTTGTGACGAGTGTTTTGCCAAAAGAAGCCGCGTCCGGCGGCGATGCTGAGGAGATTCACGTCCGCGGCGCGAAACGACCGGCCAAATAGTGCGCCCGACCGATGTATTTCTGGAAGATAACCACCAGTAGTTCTCGAAGCGTGTTCCCAAGAATGAAAGGAAACAGGATGATCAAAATAGATACCGCAAGGAATGACAGCGTCGTCCGCAAGACCAGGTGTGTCGCATATGGTAACGTCATGGACCACCTCAAGCTGTCCGACAGCCTCTCCAGGACGATGAGCAGCAGAGCCATGACCAGCGCCGTTCTCAGGGCGTGAAGGAGGTAGGCCCAGGGGTTCTGACCCAGAAGCCGGGAGCACACGACGATCCCGACGCAGGCCGGCAAAGCGTTCCCGAGCACGATCCCCCACGTCACGGCGATTTGGCCGTGGCGATAGGATAGAAGAATAGCGCCGATACAGGACACGGCGGCGATAACTTTCAAGACAGCAATGAGGTACACCCTTCCCAGGGCCTTAAGCAGCGAGTCGTTCACCCCCGCCACAAGCAGGAACAGGAACATCCCGGAAGCCGCCTGGAACACCGGCGTCAAGTCCAGCCACTCCGAACCCAGGACAATACGCACGATGTCACGGGCGAAAATGATCGAGGCGACGATGACGAACGGCGAGATGCCGCATACGGAGTCCACCAAACGCTCGTAAGTACGTCCGACGCGCGCCGTATCGTCCTGGAACCGCGACATCACGGGGAAGGACACGGTGTCAAGGACGTGGCCGTAGTACAATGCAAGCATCCGAACCAGCTCCAGCATGCGGCTTATGCCCCCAAGAATCGTCACCGACATGAAATGCCCCAGGACGAACTTGTCGGCATAGAAGCCAATGGAGTGAAAAACTCGTGCCAACGATATTCCCAGACTAAAGTTGAACAAGCGTTTGAGCGAGTCGAAGCTGAATGTGATTCGAGGAACGAATCCCGAGAGCAGAAACAAGAACACGGTCCGGAGGAGGCCGACCGCAATGACGCCCCACACCAGCGCCCAAACGCCATAACCCAGTCGAGCCAGCGCCACGCCCAGCGCCAGAGTTCCCACCGCTCGCGGGATCACCTCACAGGCCATGAGTTTTCCGAACGCCAGGCGTCGGACTAAAACCGATCGGGGAACGGCGCACAAGCCGTTGAAAAGGAACGTCACGGACGTGGCCCTCACGACGCTCCGCACGGCCGAATCCCCGTTGAAGCGAGCGACGATCGGCGCCAGAAGGAAGACGATCCCTCCCGCGATCAGCGCGAGAACCGTAGAGAGCCAGAAGGCCGTGCCGCAAAATCCCTCGTCCGCATCGTTTCTTTGAACGACTGCGGCTCCCACCCCAGCCTCGGAGAGCTTTAGGGCCATGAAACGAATGCCGGAGGCAATGGCAAACACGCCGAACGCCTGGCGTGAGACAAGACGCGCAAAAATGACCAGTGCCGCCACTTCAATCAGCCCCTGAAGGCCAAAAGAAACCGCCTCCACCGAGAGTTTGCCCACGAAGGCTTGCCGCGAAATAGAAAAGGCATTGTTCCCAGACACGTTTGATATCCGCTCCCTTATGAGGTGTTACGTCTGAAACTCTTTTGTCGATCTGTCAATTAACTGCATACCATGGCATGCTCATCGATCAGCCGGTTAAACAATGTGGCTCGATAGCCGGCGGACTCGTATGAGCCATCGATGGAAATGGCGATCTCGAACTCGTGCAATCTTTTTAAACCGTCGCCGTTGATCGGAACTGTCAGGATAACAATCTGCGACTGATCGGAAGGTGAATTCGCCGCACGCCAAATTTCAGTGCGGATCGACCCGTCCAGCTCTTGCGTCTTGAGTGAAATCCAGACAAAATCCATTCTCCGTGCCGCCTCACAGGCCGCATTCCACCATTGCTTAAAAGTGCAGGCGTTCTGAAAATATAACTGAGCCTGTTCGAAATTCATCTTTTCATGCTGACGCTGGTGGGCCATTTCATATTTTTTATGCAGGCCGGAAAGAATCGCTTCGAGTTTAACCGATCCGACCATTTGAAATGCAAGTAATAATAGTAACAGGATACAGAAAAAGACGATCCAAGAGCCTGTATCACGCGTTACCATCATGAACATTCCAAGTCCGGCGGCCAGGGCCGTCATGACATAAATAAGCAGAACCACGTGACGTTGTCTTATGCCCAGATCGATCAATTTATGATGAAAGTGACTCCTGTCCGGCGAGAAGATGGAACGGCGTTCCAGAAAACGTCTCAACATGGAAAAAAGGGTGTCAAATATAGGAACCCCCAATGCCAGAACGGGAAGGGCGAGCCCCACAAGGGCGGACGATTTCATGGAACAGAGGATGCTGGAAGAAGCGATGGTATAACCCAAGAACAGGCTTCCGCAATCGCCCAGAAATATCTTCGCCGGATTAAAATTGAAGAACAGGAAGCTGGTTAAACTGCCGAGAATGGCCAGAATAAAGACAGACATAATGACATTTTTGCTTTGCAGGGCAAACATAAGGATGACACCGCAGGTGATGGCGGAAATCCCCGCGGCGAGGCCGTCCAGGCCATCGCTGAGATTGACCGCGTTCGTAATTCCGATGATCCAAAGCAACGAGAGCGGGCAACTGAACAGACCTAAGCGTAAGGTCCACTGATCGGTGATCGAGATGGACGATATGTGCACTCCGGCAAGGCACAGCGAGCCGGCGGCGAGCAATTCCGCCAGAAACTTGAACCGGGCCGGCAGACCCCGCAAATCATCGACAAGCCCGACCATGAATATAAACGTTGCCGAGCCAAACAGCGCGATCAACTGCATCCGTGCCTCCCGAAAGGCTTGACCAATATGATTGTCCATGAACAGGACGATGACGATTAAAGGTATCGTTGAAAGAAACAGAGCAACCCCCCCGACACGTGGAATCGGTCGAACGTGGACCGTTCGGACGCCGGGCCGATCAACCGCGTCGATCTTTCGAGCAAGCCTGATGATAATCGGTGTCATCACCAAAGCGACAAAGGCGGATCCGACATAGATGGATAGATAGGTTTTCATAGGGTTCGATTGTCCTGCCTCATCCCGGTTTTACTCTATCGGCTCCAACAAATCTGCGTCGATTTCCAGGACGACGCCTTGAGCGAGAATCGTGACCTCAATGACCATTCGGGCTTTGGCACAATTTCTTTCGATAATGATACCTTCCGTGTTGATCATGGGACCGGAGGAAATCCTGCAACGGCTCCCAATCGGAAGGCGGGGATACGTATCGACGATCGTTTTGCTCGATAGGGCTTTTTCGATTTTCACGAGTTCGTCTATGAGGTGGTCTTGATCCTCCACCTCGACGGTATAACACAAACGATTCGTGGTCATGGCCGTGTAACGATCGTGGTCCAATCCACAAAAAAAAACATAGGACGTGAAGAGCGGCAGCATGACGCGTCGTTTGCGCCCTCCGGAAAAAATCTTCTTTTCGCGCATCGGGAGAAAATAGCCGATACCGCGACGGAGTAGATCCCGGGCGAAAGCCTTCTCAAATCGCGGTTTCGTGTAGGCGAGCCACCACGTCCCTTTCAGGTCCGTCAGTGAGGCGACGTCCGGAGGTAAAATCGTTGGATTATCAGATAACTTGAGCATTGGCTTCATTTGCGCGCACTTCGTTCTCCTTAGTGCACGCTCAAAAATGACTCTTGAAAAACCGATGTTCTTTATTTCTTGGCGCTTTTACGGCGCCGGATTCTGTTCTGCTTTTGCGACGGGCAAGATCGAGAGGTCTGCAATGAGCCTTTCCGCTTCCTTGAATTGCGGGCTCAGGCGCAAACATATTCTCGCTTCGTGGATGGCATCGGATATCTTGCCTGTCTTTGCAAGAAGTCGAGCTAACGCGAATCGCCAACGGATCTGGCCATAATCCCTATCCAGCGCTCGACGGTAATGTTCTATGGCCGCTTCGTGGTCTTCTTCCCCGCAGAGGCTCGCCAAAGAGGCGAACGCCGAAGCGGGGGCGTCGATCTCGGTACACTTTTTCTGAAGGAGCTCGAATACCCGTTCTTTGGTCTGCTTCACAATCTCTTCGTGCTCGTTGACATCGACAAGAACATTGGCCAAACGACTTAACCTATAGATATCCTCTTCGGCGAGGGCGACGGCCAAATCGGGATGCCCCGCACCGTTGACGTACATATCGGCGGCAGGCTCGAAAAACCGGCCATCGAGTTGGACCGCCTTGCTGAATTTATCGAACGAAGCCTCGATACGCCGTTCTTCGATATCGAGAAGTCCCGCAACGAAACAGGCGGTGGGATCGCAAGGTGCCAGTCGATAGCCTTTTCGAATACGGTCGGCGCCATTCGGGTCGTTGAGTGTGAAGAATTCGATCTGCCCTACAACACAACAGGTTGCCCCGTACGTCGGACAGAGCAAGCGGGTGTGATGAAGCTCATCCGCAATGCGGCGAATAAAGACCATCGCCTCTTCCGGGAACGCAACAGACCCGTTATTCCGGTTGGGGATCCGACGGATAGATTCCCAACGATAGACGTTTAGCCAATGCTTGTATTTAACGTTTCCCGGTTGATATTCAGCCGCGGCGGCGGCATTGGAAATCAAGGCGATATATTCGCTATCACCTGCTTGCCAGCCTTTTTCCGCAAGTTTATGTTCGATAGACAGCGTTTCTTTCCAACGACTCTCAGCGAGCCGGGCCTGGTTCGCCTGGAAGAACATCCACGTCCAAAAACCGGAGATACAAACCAGTAAAAGGATTCGCAGGGGCCTTGAACGATGAGACACTCTTGCGATTCTTAAAACCGGATCCATTTTGACGTTGAAACGCGCCAGGCTCAGCAGAAGCGCGCAGAATGTTGCGGAGAGCATGGCGTTTGCAGGTACGTGCTGACCAAAATCACTGAGGCTGTGCAGCATAATCGCAAGAAGTCCGAAACCAAGCCCGAAGATAACCGGGCGAATCGAATGAGGCGCGTTTTTCAGACCGCGAACATAACTCGCCCATACAAACACTCCAAATCCAACGAGTAAGATCAAACCCATAAGGCCGGTTTCTTCTGTAACCTGTGCGTATTCATTTTCTGCATATGTAGCGAGCATGGCCGACATCGAGCGGTCGAACATGGGGTAAACCACCTCATGCGTACCCAGACCCGTTCCAAAAACAGGGAAGTGGGTACAGGCGAGGAAGATATCTTTAACGATTTGCCAGCGTCCCCCTTCAACCTGGTGCACATCTCTGAGACTCGCCAAACGATAATAAACGGCATCAAAACCAACGTATAGAATGCAGATAAATGCCCCAAAGGCGATGATGCCCATGATCCACCCTCGGCCTTTGATCGACTGCGTGGTACTCAGGATCCATGTCGTGATGCCCGCGGCGACAAACAGACTGACCATGCCGCCCCGGCTCAACGACAAGAAGACCGTCGTCACACCCAGCATGATCATACCCACAAGGAGCCATAGGGTCCTCGTTCGTGGCGTGAGGAGATGTTGAAATACCACGGGTGCGACAATCCGTCGTCCTCTAAAAGTCTCTTGGATTTTCAAGAAGAGCAGGCCGAGCGCTGCTCCAAGAGACAAGTTCATAAACTGAGCGTAGTGGCTGTGATTGACAAAAGGACCGGAGTAGGCTTTTCCTCTCCCGGGAGAGACCAGCCAGTAAATTTTGCCATTACCCAGAATATCCTGTCCCAGGGCCAGCACCGCGACGGCAGCGCCAATGATTGCAACGGCGGCAAGGAGACGTCGGACTTGTTCGGTTCGGCGGTAGATATTGACGACCACAAAGAAAACCGCTGTGACGGCGAGCACCAAACGGAGATCATGTTGAGTCGCATACGGATAGAAACTCAGCGTCATCGAGCTGAGCAGATCTTCCGAATTGGCTAAATCTCCCAAGAGTTCCCTTTTCATGAGGGCCGTGCTCGGAGACAATGCGCCTATGACGCGTGCGGGCAACGGAATGAGTTGGAAAAGGACGACGGCGATAAACAGCGCAAGCGGTACATACGCCCAGGACCAGATGATACGCGTATCTTTTTCATAGATAAGCTTCAAGAGAAAGCAGATGCTGATGGCCCCGGCGAGTGTGATAACGACCTGCTCGCTCCACGCTTCCACGGCGCCAAAGGCCAACGGCATAAACGCCAGGAGGGTTATCAGAAGCCATTCAATCGCTTCGTCAAACGGACTCGTATAAGCATCCGACACGTTGTTCCTGATACGAGTGATCATTTGAAATCCTTATTCTAACGAGCCCACAAAGCGAGCTGCCCTGTCTAAAACGGTCACCGCCGGTTGCTGTCTGCCGTCGGCGACTTTCTTACGCGAACGCTCTCGATCCGAGTCGTTGGAATCCCGATAATGCCTGTAGGTGCCGTAATAGCCGTAGTGACCTTCTTTGGGAACGTCGTTGACGACGACTCCGAGAACGTTGGCCCCAATGCTTAACAGCCCATCTCGGGCATGAAGGCTGGTCTTTCGAGTGGACTTGTTCATTCTCACGACCAAAATGGTGATATTGCAGATGGCGGCGAGAATCAGCGCATCCGTGATCGGCATGACCGGAGGCGAATCGATAATAATCCGGTCATAGCGGTCTGAGAGTATCTCCAAAAGTTGAGAAAACACATCGCTATTGAGCATCTCCGATGGATTCGGCACTTCCGGCCCGCACGGGAGCAATTTCAGGGCTTCAATGTGAGTGGATCGAATCGCATCGGCCGATGGTGTAATCCCGGCAAGGATCGTGCTCAATCCGACGTTCTGGTGATTGACTTCAAAAATCTCATGTTGCATCGACCTTCGGAAATCTGCGTCGAGGATGAGCGTTTTTTGTCCGGCCTGGGCCATGGCGATCGCCAGGTTACTTGCCAGTGTACTTTTTCCGTCCGCCTGTGTGGGGGAGGTCACCAATATGGTCTTGGCCCTGGCTTTGGGAGCACCGAAAAAGACCGCCGTACGGATCGTTCGACAAGCTTCCGACCAGGAGGACATCGGGTCCAGGTGAACCTTCTGGCCCAGCGATACGGAACTATGTCTTTGCGAGAAGGAGGGCATCGTGCCCAAAACGGGCAGGTCGAGAAAACCTGCAATATCGTCAACCGAATGGAGTCGCTGGTCCAGCTCTTCCCTCAACAGGGCCAGGCCGATGGAGAGGATAAAACCGAGGATCGTTGTTGCGGTTAAGTATTTGGCTTTATGGGGCCCCGAGGGCTTTTCAGAGGGACGCGCAACTTCAAGAATGCTGATATTGAGACAACCGGCATCCTCGGTAATATTAATTTCCTCTATGCGGTTATCGAGAATATCACAATGCTTTTTCGTCTGGTCCCAGCGAGATTGCAATATGGTATATTCAGAGAGTTGTTTTTGGAGTTGAATGGCCTGTTGACGCTGATTTTCAAAAAGACGGGCCTTTTGTTTTTCCTTTTCTTCGGCTTGCTCGTATTCTCTTTCAACGATCGCTAAGCGAATCCGCAGGAATCCTCTGTCCCAGTCCGCAAGCTGCTTCTTGACCCGGTCAACCCTCTGCTGTAACGCTTGAACCCAGGGATGGTCGGGCTTGGCACGCGACGTGAGATCGATCAATTCGTCCTCAAGCTGTTTGAGCCTCATCTTGAGCTCGATTCTTTCATTCGTCGTCGGGGAATAAGCTCGCTCCGCGCTTTCCATCTCGATGTAATGTTCGATTCCTTCCGGTTCTTCCAGGAGTGATTTCAAGGTCTCATAGGCGGATTCCGCCTCAATGGTTTCGAACTGAGCGTGCGTCATTTCTGCGGACAAACGATCGAGGGTGTCGAGAACAATATTGCTGTTCCGATGTTCAAAGGCCAGGGCTATATTCCGGCTCTTGAAATCCATCATTGATGTAAGCGTCTCCGCAAGCTCCTGTTCTCTCTCTCGCTTTTGTTTTTGGAGTATTTTAAGGACTTCCGCCACTGTCTTTTTTTTATGTTTCTCGTGATAAGTGATATAGGCATCGACGACGGAATTCACCAATTGCGTCGCTTCGTCCGGATGCGGGGCGTCACAGGCGATCGTAATAATATCGTCTTTTTTCCCAACGGTCACATCGAGCGCTTTCTCCTGGAGGTAGATCACGGGATTATCGATCTTATCAAAAATCATCAATCGTCTCGTGTCAATATTTTCGATCGCCGCCGA
This sequence comes from uncultured Pirellulales bacterium, assembly GCA_964476475.1. Taxonomy (GTDB): domain Bacteria; phylum Planctomycetota; class Phycisphaerae; order Sedimentisphaerales; family Anaerobacaceae; genus JAFGTG01. The sequence goes on along the minus strand of CAYZAT010000086.1, from coordinate 982 downwards.
GAGGATGGGGGTCGATTTGAGCAATTCCGCCTGCGTATAAAGGTAATTCTTCGATTGCGTCATGACCCCTTCCGCTTCGGTGAGAATTCTCGGGCCGCTTTGCTCGACATACACTCTGGACTTGCTGGTGTATATGGGGGCGGCTTTGGTAATATAAATAAGACCGATCATAAGAGATACAACAATCGTCACAGATACGATCCATCGGTTGCGCCACAGGATTGGAAAAAGATTTGTCGGCACGAGTCCAGCCGCCTGGGGTAATCGTTTTTGACCGTTGTTTTGTACCTTTGTTTGTGTGTTCACGGCTTGTTTTATCATGCGCTTATCTTTATCTCGGGTTCGATCTATACTGTTTTACGTTCCAAAATCTAATTATCCCAGGCGTCGTTCATGCGCCAGTACGTTCCTATATTGATCCTGAATACGGTGTCCAGGAATAATTTCGTGCGCGTCCTTGGCGTATGCTCGACGGCAATAATGTCGCCCGCTTTGATTCGCGTGTTCAGGGCCTCTGTCAGCCGCGAGCCGTTTCCGGTGTTAACCACTTCAAAAACGGCGCTGACGATGGTGCGATCCGGATTAAGCCGATAGAGGGTGGCGTAGCGCGGCTCGGTCGAACGGTCCAAACCGCCGGCAAAGGCCAACGCTTGCATAAGGTTATATTCAGCATCAGGGGGATAGGGGAAATTCCCGGGCTTATTGACGAGTCCGACCACAGAGAACAAGGGTGGTTGCAGCCGCTCGACAATCACACGATCACCGTCCTGCAGCACAACATCTGTAAAGGGGATATTCCAGCCTTTAATCGGCAGCACGACGGCTTGCTGTTCCTCGGATGGGTATGATTCCGCGATGCGTTCGCTTCTCAGGTTGCTATGCCGATTGAGTATTTCAACCGCTTTCTTGTCGAAATCTTCGTCTACCTGCATATCTCTACCGGGATCATTCGTCGAAGGCTTCTTATTTCGACGTCCCTTTT
>CAYZAT010000085.1:0-13842 GCA_964476475.1 uncultured Pirellulales bacterium | reverse complement strand
TACCTCCCGACCCGCGATCATGTTTTGGTGGGACGGTTTCAGTGCGGTTCTGGATCTGACGAATCCCACGGGCCGGCAATGGTTCAAAGCCCAACTGGATCGTCTCGTTTCCACCTATGGGATCGATGGATTTAAATTCGACGGCGGCGACGCCACGCATTATTCCGACGCTCGCATGCTCGTGCCTCCGAAATCATATCAGGATGCTCACTCGAACAGGCACTGCGAACTTTTTGCCCGCGTCGGTCTGGACTATCCCCTGAACGAATATCGCGCCTGCTGGAAGATGGGCGGAGAACCGATTGCCCAGAGATTGCGGGACAAACGTCATAACTGGGAGGATCTGCGAAAGCTCATCCCGGGAATTATCAACCAGGGGCTGATGGGATATGCTTTCACGTGCCCCGACTTGATCGGCGGGGGCGAGTATCTGTCGTTCAGGAACCGGGACCAGGTGGATCAGGAGTTGATCGTTCGCGCCGCCCAGTGTCATGCGCTGATGCCCATGATGCAGTTCTCCGTAGCCCCCTGGCGGGTTCTGAACGAGAAAAACCTCAAGATTTGCAGAGATGTGGCGATGTTGCATACCCGCATGGGCGAAGAGATTCTCATTCTTGCCAGAGAGGCGGCCAAGACAGGGGAGCCGATTGTGCGGGCTTTGGAATATGAGTACGCCCACCAGGGTTTTGTCGAGGTTAAAGATCAGTTCCTTTTGGGTGAGAAGATTCTCGTCGCGCCCATTCTTGAGAAAGGAGCGACCGAACGAATGATTCATTTTCCGCCGGGTAAGTGGAAAGGCGATGACGGGAGTATCGTTGAGGGTCCGGCTGTTGAAAAGGTCGCGGCGCCGCTATCTCGTCTGCCCTGGTATCGAAAGATCAGATAAATTGGGTTGCCTGGTAAAGAGGATGTCATCATCGCAAAGCGATGATTCCACGATTTGTATTTTTAGTCTTTTACTTTTGCATTTTCCCAGAGTCAATGGAGATCCGAGTCATGTCGAATCCCGAGAGCAAAGCCTGGTTGTGTCCGGTGTGCGGTTACATTCATCACGGGCCCGAGCCACCCCAGATGTGTCCGGTATGCGGTTCGCCCAAAGAGGTATTTGAATCTTATCAGGCGCCGGCTCAACCCGCTGCCAAATCTAAGATAGCTCGCTGGCGATGTTTGAATTGCAGTTATGTACATTCGGGAGAACAGCCGCCGGAGAGTTGTCCCGTTTGCGGGGCGGCCATTGATTGTTTCGAACCGCTTAGCGAAGAGGCGAAAGAAACCTCGCGAGCTGAAAAAGCAGGCACGATCGTTATCGTCGGAGCGGGCATTGCGGGCTTGGCGGCCGCGGAAGCGGTTCGGGCGTCTTCACCGGATGCCGAAGTTATGTTGATTGCAAAAGAGGCGTCGCCACCGTATTACCGCCTGAATCTGACGCGCTATCTGGCGGGTGAAATAACGGAAGCCGCGTTGCCCGTCAAGCCACAGGATTGGTTTGGGGATAATCGGATTCAGCTTCTGTTGGGGGATGACGTCTCAAAATTGAAACTCGATCAAAAGGCCGTGGAACTCCATCATGGCGGTGACAAAGCCTTCGACAAGCTTATTTTGACGGTCGGCGCCCATCCCTTTATGCCGCCGTTCCCCGGCGCCCAGAGGGATGGCGTAACGAGCCTTCGCACGCTGGCCGACGCCCAGAGGATTCTTCAATCCGACCTCAAAGGTAAGAAGTGCGCGTGCATCGGAGGCGGATTGCTCGGCCTGGAGACGGCCGGGGCGCTGGCCCGGCAGGGTGCGGAGGTCACCCTTTTGGAAGGGCACGGCTGGCTTTTGCCCAGACAACTGAACCGTCGCGCCGGCGAGATCCTGGCCGGGCACGTTGCAGGTAGCGGCATCGCATTGCGTACAAAGGCGCGCACGCGCGAGATTTTGGGTGATGAGCGGGTGCGCGGCCTTCTGTTGGAGGATGAGAGTGTGATCGATACGGATTTGGTGGTCGTCGCCACCGGCGTACGGTCCAACAGCTATCTCGGTCGGGTGGCGGGATTGGATGTGAACCAGGGGATCGTCGTGGATAATTTGCTGTGTACCTCACATCCTGATGTCTTTGCCGCCGGGGACGTCGCGGAACACCACGGCAATATCTACGGTACGTGGGGGCCGGCTCAATACCAGGGGAGCATCGCCGGTATGAATGCGCTCGGGGCGAACGTTGAGTTCGGCGGGATTCCACGCTCGAATGCCCTGAAGGTCTTGCAGCTTGAATTGTTCAGCGTCGGACAGATCGAACCCGTGGACAGAAGCTATGAAACCATTGAGAACGAAGGGGATCGGGGATTCTTCACATTTGTTTTTCGTGATACTCACCTGGTCGGGGCGATTCTCCTGGGGGATGCCAAACTTGCAACCCAGGTGAAGAAGGCCGTCGAGAGCAAGCGTGATTTTTCCGATCTATTGATGAAACACCCGCCGGCTGATGACGTGCTGCAATATCTTGCCGAAAAGAGCGTCTCCTGATGAATTATAAACGAGCGTCGGGCATTTAATTCCCGGCACAGAAATGCTCCAGAAATTCTGTGTTGTTCGGATATTTCTTGAGAAGTTTGAACAGGGAATCCATTGCTCCTGGCGGGTCGTATTTCGATAGGACGCGCCGGAGTGTTGCCAGACCGCGGGTCTGGTTGTCGCTGTAAAGTTTGGCTTCCTTCCGGGTGCCGCTGGCGGGGATATCGATCGCGGGGAAAATCCGGGCTTCGGCCAGGGATCGGTCGAGGACAAGTTCGCTGTTGCCCGTGCCTTTGAATTCCTCGAAGATCAACTGATCCATTCGCGAGCCGGTATTGATCAGGCACGTTGCGATGATCGTCACCGAGCCGCCGTTTTCAATGTTTCGCGCCAGTCCAAACAGGCGACGCGGGATCTCCAGGATACCCGCTTCGAGGCCGCCGCTCATGGTATGACGGCGCGGCCCCCGGCCTCGCGTTCGATTGTTGAACGCTCTGCCCAATCGCGTCAGACTATCGATCATCAGGACGATCTCGCGACCGCATTCGAGTTCGGTCTGCACGTGGGCAAGCATCATCTCCGCGAGTTCCGCGTGTTCGTCGGCGGTATGGTCGCTGGTGCTGGCCACGACCTCGGCGCCCTCCACGGACCGGCGAAAATGAGTGACTTCCTCGGGCCGCTCGTCCACCAATAATACGATCACGCGGCTTTCCGGCGAACATTGCCGAATGGCTTGAACGGTTTGCTCGAGAAGGATTGTTTTCCCCGCCTTGGGCGGGGAGACAATTAATTGTCGCGTCCCCTTGCCGATAGGCGCGATCAGGTCCACAATCCTCATGCTCTCCTGGCCGGAGCGGCCCAGATCGAACCGTTCATGCGGATCGATAGCCACCATATCGGTGAAGATCGGGCGATCGACGAAATCTACCGGGGGCATCCCGCCGAGGGATTCGATGGATACCAGTCTGCGCTTACCCTTGTTTCGCTCGGTCCGACCGCTTACGGCCGCTCCTTCGGCAAGCTTGAATTGCCGGGTGAGATCCGGATGGACCATCAGTTCACCTCGCGCCGGCCGGTAAGACCGCTCAACCGTCCGAACGGCGAATTGTCCTTTGTTGACACGTTTCAATATTCCAGTTATTGCATCGGCCATTAAAATTCCCTGGGATTTCAGTTCGGAATAGATGATCTTCAAGAAAACAAGCGCATTATAACTTTGCGATCCACCCTATGCAAGCGCCGATTGCGACTCATATCGAAAAAAACATAATGTTCCCGGCCATGACCTTTATGAATAAAGATTGCCGCCAAGTCCTGATAAGATAGAATAGCTCCTTGATTTATCGTTACGCACGCCTCAAAGGGTGCCTTTAATCTGTAGAAAGGTCGATTGAAAACAGCATAATGAAAGGAGGTGCCAAATGAAGCGGTTCCTGGTTCTTATCGTGGCCCTGGCAAGTCCGATGGGCGTTGTCTGGTCGATCAATCATGATTACTTCCGACAGGTCACGACACTGTCCGATGAAATTCTCTTTAAGGCGCAATCCCTTGCGGATGTAACGGATGCCCCTGTTTTTCACGCCGCTCAGGCCGAGACGATCCTTAACGAGCTCAAGGATATGATCGATCAGTACGAAGAAATGATGGTTTTCGCGGAAAGCCCGTATCCCGGTGAGATTCTGTTGGGAACGACACCTCCCGGCGACGATACATGGCTCGAAACGCTTTGCACGACGCGCTACGGCGGACCGGTAAAGGAAATACGCCTCCGACGAACCGGGCATCGGGCCAAGTACCTGAGAATCAATGATATTGAGGTAACCTACATGACCCCGGCGGGACCTCGTAGGGAAACCTTCAATCGGAGCGCCAGAATCAAGCTTTACCCCGACGGGCTATTCAGATTCCCTCTGCCGAGACCCATGAGGGTCAGGCGGATCCGGATTCTCGTCCACCATGAATCGACGGGTCTTGTCATTAGCGCGATTCCGTATGCTCGGCCTGCTCCTCCCCGAACCGAGCGAATTCAGTTCGTCGAGCCCGAGCCTATCCCTGCCGAGATCCTCCTGGGCACAACGTCGCGCGGCAATGATTCCTGGCTTGAAACCGTGTGCCACAATCCTTACCACAGGCCCGTGAAGGAAATACGCCTGAAAAGAACCGGCAGAAGGGCGTCATACCTGAGAATTAATGACATCGAGATCACTAGCGTGACCCCAAAGGGAAGAGCAAAAATGCTCTTTAATCAAAATGGAAGAGCCAAACTCCGCCCGGGAGGAGTGTTCAGCCTTGTACTTCCGCGCCCCGTGCGGATTGCCCATATCCGAATCCGTATCGACCATGAATCGGCGGGACTGGAAGTGTACGGCGTGCATTAACTCCCCGTCATGATAACGAAAACGACTTAACGACCATCTGTTGATAAAAACGCCGATTCGACCTGTCGATGCAAGAGTAGAAACGCCAAACAGAGATTTTCAGGAAGAAAACTCACACGAGACCTTGAAAAGCCGGCCCAAAATCCTGATTCTTCTACTCTCTCAATATTTCAGGGCGCCAAATTCAACGAAATAGAGACGATGGAAAGGCCCCGCTCCGGAGCAGGGCCTTTTTTTCAAGTCTTATCGCTTACTTATTTGGGGATGACGTTCGTCGCGCAGGGACCTTTCTTGCCTTGCCCGATCTCGAACTCAACCTTTTGGCCTTCGTCGAGAGTGGCGTAGCCTGAAGTCTTGATCTCTGAATGATGGACAAACAGATCCTCTCCGCCTTCATCCGGATTAATGAAGCCATAACCTTTACTTGAATTGAACCACTTGACTGTACCTGTACCCACTTGTACTTCTCCTTGGCCTATAAACCGGCCACCTAAATACCATCTCTCAGTTAAGATTTCTTCGGAACATGCTCTCGAGAGACGAAAGAGCACTCCCTCTCTACATACTGTGATAATACCAGGGATGCTGAATAGTTATCTTTTACGCACATATATTTGATGGTCTTACTTTCTATAGATCGTTCTTTCCCGACGGATCAAGATTGACGAATGGCACTTTGGTCTTGAGGTTTCCTTACACTAAAGATTTTGCGAAATCAAGGCGGGCCCTAAGGCGGAAAAAAACTGCGATGTTCCCCTTCATTTGTTATGGCGGTTAGCCTTTTGCAGTCAATTCGTCCCGAGATTCTTGCCAAGTTATTCTCGCGTACATAAAAATAGGATTATCAATACTGATAAATGTACACTTCATTGGAAAAACGTCAAGTTATTTTCTGAGATTTTGATTAAATTTTCTTCTAACAGCCCAACGAAGACGTTAGGGCGATGGAGTGACAATATGCAAAAATACCTTTCCATATGCCGGATTAACTGTGGGTATTCGGGGTCATAGGGGGATTTGTCGATTGAGAGTCGGTTCCTTTAGTAAGGCCAGGCCAATGCGAACGACTCTTCCGTCGGGTGCGCCGCAACATGGCCGTCGAGGAAGACGACATTGCCTTTGCCGCCGATGGGATCTCCCGATGGTGCGTTGTGAAATCCGGCAATCACATCGCAGAATTCCCCCGTGCCTCCTTCTGAAGTGGGCCCCGGCTTGACGTTCCATTTACTGCCGCTGGCATTTGCGATCCAATTCGGGGCGTCCGTTGTCGGATGAACGGGATACAGGGCGGTATCATTAAGCCCCTGCCGGAAGTAGCCGGGCTTAATCAGGCAACCCTCATCGGCAAATGTAAATGTTTGTGAGGCGTTTTTGACATTGAGGGTTTTCAGAACGCCCCACTGTTCGGATTTCTGGCCAAGATAAGCATTCATACTGTAGTTGTACCAGGGCATGTAGTTCGTTACGCCGTCGCTTTCATCGGCGAAATCGGAGTGAAAACGCGTGCTCTTAGCCAGACGGAGAAACGTCGGGCAGATCAACGCTCGCGCCTCGGCCAGGTATCCGAAGAACGCGCTGGCGTATTCCGGGTGGTCTCGCAGATACAAATCGCCGTCGCACCAGCGTTTCCATCGCCCGCCGACTTCCCCGGGGTAGGCATCCAACTGCGAGAAATAACAGCTTCCCGGATGGCAAAACCGGTCGTCGTTGTCCTGGGCGTACATGTTGACCGCATAGGCGAAGTTTTTCAGATTGCCCTGACAGGCGATGCTTTGCCCCTGGTTCTTGGCTTTCTTCAGTGCCGGCATCAGGATCCCCATCAGAATCGCAATGATGGCAATAACAACCAGCAGCTCAATTAATGTGAAGCCTCTCGCTCCGAACCGGGTGTGCTCTCGTTCATAATGAATCATTGCCTTGTGTTCCTCTTGTCCTGTATGGTTTGCCATTATCGTTTTCTTTTCGGTTTGTGGCGCGGGTTCTATCCTATCAGACACGACCCACAATACCATAATTCTTTGAAAAAAGCAAGAAATGGCGCGTTGAGATAGACCTTGCAACCGTCTTTTCGATGCCGTATAATCACGCCCCGGCTTAACGCATGCCGGATTTGGCAAATGGATGATGAACCACAGAAAAATGGAAACAAACATGACAAAAAAGAATATATCCAAACTGAGCAAGCTCCTTAATGATGTCGAGCAGCATGTTTTATGCTGCGACGAGCTCGATCCCTGGGGCAACCGCACGATGCGTCCGGCGTTTCTTGAGGCGTGTACGGGCGGTGCAATCCTCATCGCCAGGGTGTTTCAGATCGACCCGGATATGGTCGGCCAGTTCCAGCGTCTCAAAGCCCTGCCGGAGCTTGATGCCGACGATCTGACGGCAGTAGAAAAACCCAAGGGAGCCAAAAACGCGGCGCGATGGGCGGAAATTTGGGGGCAGGCCCTCGAACTGGCGACGGAATTGGACAGTGCGCGTCCGTTCTGCGCTTCTCTGACGAAATTCAATAAGCAATGGGCCAAAGAGCCGGACGAGAGAATCGACTTCAAAGAAGCCAGCCAAAAGCTGATCGGTTGCTTGCTTTACGACTTGCTGGACATCCTTGCAGAATATGATCCGGAAGAGTATCCATTCCTTCGATTGCAAATGCTCTGCTCGTACTTGAAAGAGCTGCGTGTCGAGTTTCTCTGGGACGGCCACGTTCGCGGGCCGTGCCGGACGGAATGTATCCCCGCGCAATGTCAATTTGACAAGCTCCCGGCTAATACGAAGGGCCAGCTTACGGCGGTCCATGGCGGGCGGCAGCACGAGTTCACCTTCATCACGGACGCGGGAGAGGAATTCGAGTGCCGGATCAACAACATAGGCGTGAAGAACTATCGAACGATTCTAAATGAAGTCTGGGACCCCGCGACGGGAAAACTGGAGGCGCACCCGGAAGACGGAACGGCCGCCTGGGCCTTTACCGAGCAGGAATGTATCCAGAACCTCGAAGCTTACGCGTCTTTAATCACCGACCTGCTCAAACCCTTATCGCCGCTTCCAGATTACAGCGAGAGCGCCAGAGCGATCAGAACATTGATTAGGGATGGAAAGGGACGCTGGGCAAAGGGCAGCCACGTCGAGTGGTCTTTTCTGGGCGAGCTCGATAAACTGATTACCGATCTTGAGAGCCAATCCAAAATGTCCTGAGATCCCAAGTCGCTATATAGTCGGACTCTAACGCCTCTAAGGGCGCGGACGCATTTGGGTCATCCCATGAATTCGAGGGGCAGACCCTGTTTGATGAAGACCACGGACAGGGAGACGAAGAATGAGAAGGGCCATTCGGGCGATTTTATTTAGCTTATTCTTATGCTCAACGGTGATCGGTCACACTCGCTATAAGAGCATCACGTGGGCGGCGTTCAAGCGGTCCGGGCCGGACTTGAAACAGATCGGGTGGCTGGCGACGAAATCGTCCGGTGAAATCCAATCGTCTCCGTGGTCGGTGGGGTGCGAGACGCTCGACCGGGATTATGCGGATTTCAGCGGGTACAAAGACTACGTCGGCCAATTGGGCGTCAAACATGGCAGGCTGCAAAGCGGATGGGCCAAATGCGAAAAAGAAAAAGGCGTGTACGATTTCGACTGGCTGGATCGCCACGTTGACGGTCTGAACGAGCAGGGCGTCGAGCCCTGGATATGCCTGTGCTACGGCAATCCGCTCTACGGCTCCGGCATGAGATTAGGGGCCGCCATTTTCACCTCCGAGGATACGATGGCCGCATGGTGTCGGTACGTCGAAGCTACGGTGAGCCGTTACAAAGACGTCGTCCGCGAATGGGAAGTCTGGAACGAACCGAAGGGCGCGGAATCCGGCGAGGTTTATACCCACCTTCTTATCAGAACTGTCGAATCGATCAAAAAAGTCCAGCCCGACGCCACGATTCTGGCGTTGTCCGTTCATCGCTTTTCGCCGGGCGTTGTCTTGGAATTTCCGCGTAACGTCCTTGATATCCTTAAAGCTAAAGGTAAGCTAAATATCGTCGATTACGTCACATATCATCCTTATACGCGCAATCCGGACGAATGTTACCCGATGGTTGACCGATTGCGGGAACTGGTTCGTTCATACAATCCTGAAATCAAATTGTATCAGGGCGAGTGCGGCTGCCCTTCCATTTTGGAATGGGGGCATGCTTTAAGCCACTACCCGTGGACGGAGTACAGCCAGGCCAAATGGGTGCTGCGCCGGATGGCGGGAGATCGCGTTCGCAATATCCGTTCGTCCGTTTTTACGATCATTGACTTACACTATCCGAACATGCTGCAATCGTTCGGATTGCTCAGGGCGAATCTCCTGTACGAGATTATGTATAAAAGGCCGCTTTTTTATGGTGTTCAGCATATGGCCGGCTTTTTCGACGGCACGGTACGATCAAAAGCAGAACTTAAATATACATCGACTTCCGACCGGAAGATGACCGTCGCCGGCTTTGAAAAGGAAAACCGCCCGGTCGTCTTAATATGGTACAACGATCAAATTCCGACGGACGATCTGAAATGGGATTGGGTTGATCTGGACATAGAGAATATCCATTTCATCGATCCGGTGTACGCGGAGATGATCACCGGCAAGGTGTACGAGATAGATCAATCGACCTGGAAGAACGACGGCCAACATACCCGATTTGAAAAACTGCCGGTATGGGACAGCCCGGTGATGATCGCCGAACGGTCATTGGTTGCTATGCGGAGAGAATAACTCGCGGCCAAAGTATATTTATTGCCGGACGACCCAGGTGCCCGCCAACCGGTCGTGCAGGCCGCGGTTAGGATGGATAACGGCATAGACCGCGGCGCCGATCCATAGCGAAAGCAACACAAGGGCGCAAATAGAAGCGAGACCTTCGGCCCGTTGCATCAATAACAAAGCCACCAACGACAACGGAACGAGCAGTGGAAGCCAAACGATCGCCCAGCGTTTCAGCAGTGTTGCTTTGTTCGCGCGTTCTCCCCTGGCGTTGACCACTGCCAATCTAAAAATGGCGTGAGCGGCGCTATTGCGGAGCGCGGATTCCACTAATTGAATCAGGGCGATGATCCCGAGCACCGCCAGAGGAGACATGATGACGATTTCTCCCAGATAGTCATTCCACGGCTTATCATGATAACGCCCGACGAAGACGGCGATCCAAACGTAAAGAGGCAGCATGAAGATCGACCCGGCTCGAATCCCTCTGCTCACTTCAGCCGGCTTGTCTAAGAGTCCGCGCAGGATACCCGTGAGAAAGCTGAGTTTTTCGAATTTCCCATCGGCAAGATTCTGCAACACACCCCTGGCATGGAGGGGCATACGGGTGGATTCAGCGTGAGCGGCGACGGCGTTCAGGAAACGCTGCTGGTCGGTGAGGTCCCCGACTGAAATAGATTCAGCGCGAGCTTCCACGTCGGGCCAGGGTTCGTCGAGCAGGACGGCACGTCCCTGAGTCGTGATCCAGACGTGATCGAGACTCAGCGCAGCGGGCAAGGTCTGATCCCCCGTCGCCTCCCATAGTTCCGACGCCAGGTCGTGCAGCCAATAGCGCAGACTCGACCAGGGGACCCGCTTGCCGCCTTCGATCAGGCTGGAAAACGGCACGCCTTCAGGCCCTTCAAACGCATCCCAGGTCGCGTCGGCGGTCTCGACTTTCTGTAGCCAGCGGAGTCGGCCGGGCCGGCTCAGTTGTCGTCGAGCAACGGGACGCTCCGATGAATCTCGCGTCAACAACCAGACTCGGCGGCGAAGGACGGGATCGGTGGCGACGATCCATCTTCCGGGAACGATCTCATGGATGATTTTGTAAGGACCAAGCGAATCCGCGTCCTCGGCGGCGATCTCCGGTTGACGTGCAGGCTCGATGGAGGGACGCATGATACCCTTGGGCTTGACGAGGACCTTTGTCCCGCTGATGAGGTCCCACACAGTGGCATAGCCGTTTTCTCGGCGCGCTCTGAAAACCAACAATGCCGGAATCCACCCGCAGAAGAGAGCGACGATCACAAATATCACGGTCTGAAGCCACGTCCAGTCGGCGCCGGGAATCAAGGCCATCGTGAGGGGCACGCGGACGCCTTCAACACAGGCAATGGGAATGAGGATCCGAATCAATGCCCGTGCGAAGCCGGGCCGCCGGCCGTTGGTGCGGACCACGCGCAATCCCTTGAGCCGCTTGCCCAGTCCGGCGCCCCAGATTCCCTCGACGCAACTGAAGTAAAGAAAACCGATGGCGAATAGCGCGAAATAGTATCTCGCCGAATACAAGGTGCGTTCGATAAGAGGCTGAACGATGAGCTTCTCGCCGCCGACGAAGAGCATGAGTATCACGTAGGCGGGCAAAAGGGCGATGAGGTAATCGATCCAGCCGGCGGACGCCCGCACCTTCATCGACGCCGGCTCCGGCTCTCGGGAGCTAAAAGGCAACAGCGCATTGCGCAGCGCCGTGTAGCCGGCGTAGCGCCCGTCCGGATTCTTGGCCAGACAGTGGGACACGACCCGCTCAAGACCGGGCGGCACATCGTCGCGAAATTCGGTCAAGGGTTTCGGTTTTTGGTTGACGGCGTTGGCGACGACCTGTACGGCGTTGTCCCCCTCGAAGGGCGCCCGGTCGGTGAGCAGGGTGAAAAGCGTTGCGCCCACCGAGTAAATGTCGGCGCGTACGTCCAGTGGATCGCCGCGCAACTGCTCGGGCGAGGCGTAAGCCGGGGTGCCCATGATTTTGCCGTGGGCCGTGACAAACGTATCGGTCCGGGCCAGGGTGGAGACCGAAAGGCCGAAATCGCCTACCTTCACCGAACCGTCGGGTGACACGAAGCAGTTGGACGGCTTGATGTCGCGGTGCAGCACGCCGCCGGCAAACGCGGCTTCCAGGCCGGAGATCACGTCAAGGATGGCATCAACCGCTTCGGCTATCGGGAATGGGCCGTGTTTCTTGAGTTTGTCCTTGAGCGTACCGCTGCCCGCTATTTCCATCGTGATGACGGGGAGGTCCTCGATTTCCTCGCTTCCGAACACGTAGAGACTGTTCGGATGGTTAACACCCGCGGCCAGGCGGCCTTCGCGGAGAAACCGTTGCCGCATGTCCGGCGAGTCGAGCTGTTGGGTGAGCATTTTCAAGGCGACCCGGCGGCCCGTGGCGAGTTGTTCGGCTTCGTACACCGTGCCCATACCGCCGCGTCCGAGCAATCCGAGCAGCCGGTAACCGCCGAATTCGCAGGGGAATTCCGAAGGCCCATAAAGCAGCAGGGATTCGCCCGGCTCCATCGAGACGGTTCGAGCCTCGCCTTTTGAGGACTTCAGAGCGCCCGAAAGCAGGCAGGCGGGACAGAGTTTTTCCGTTGATGTCGCGGGGATCACCGCTCCACAGTGCCGGCATGTATCCTTCTCGGAAGTTGTCATGAATCAATCTCCAAATTAGGCTTCATTCACTTCTTCCTGAAAGAAATACGCCGGGAGGTTACAAAAAAATTACCTCTTCCGAAGAACCGCGACCAGATAGCGCATCTCATCATCGAGGTCCGCTTCGTTGCCGACCGTCTGGGCGATGGCGTCCCGAAGCAACGTGCGGTAACGTCGCCGGAGTCGGTGCACCGCTACCTTGACCGCGCCGGCGCTCATGCCCAGTTTAGCTGCGATCTGATTCCTTGGTGATTCGTCTTCCCCCGTGAGGCTACCCTTGAGCGCCTCGAATTGATCGCTCTTACCGGCTTTCGCCATTTCGTCGCGCAGGGTTTGCAAGGCCCCGGTAATAACCTGAAACGCCCATTCGCGATCGAACAGGTGGTCCGGATCATCCGACGGCGCCGACGCCCCGGCGTATCGAGCCTCCGGATCGAGCGCATCGAATTCGACGAATTGCACCCGGCCGCCCCGTTTTTGCGTTTGGGCCCGATGCCATTCATTGGCGAGAAAATGCTTCATCGCGCCCAGCAGGTAAGAGCGAAACCGGCCCCGCTCGCGATCCGCAGAGGCCAATCCGCCCGTTTCGATGATTCGGGCAAAAAAGGCCTGCGTCATATCCTGGGCGTCCTCCGCCGAATGCCCCCGCCTGCGCACGAAGGCATAGAGCGGATACCAATACGCCCGGCAAAGCGCCTCGAACGCCTCACGGGCGCGGGTTTGACTCACTTTGCCGTCTTTGGCCGCATCCACCAAACTCCAGTGCGTGGTGGCAAATGGTCGAGGATCGGGCAAATCTTCCATACGCTTATCGTAACGCGGCGACGTCGAATCTCAAGCTGAAAAATCAGCAGCAGTGAACCGGCGCCGCCAAAAAATGAAAGGACAGTATGAGCGGACGAAATCACGAATGAAGGCTCATAACACATCCGCCAGACCTCCGGCCAACAATCTACCCCTTTTGGGGTAGATTGGCTTTGTTTTGCAAATTCGTTCTCGCAATACGCATCACGCACCACGCAATACGAAGCAAATTGGCTTTGTTTTTTCGATTCGCAGCCGAAAAGGTCCCCGAAAAAGTAAAAAATAGTAAAAATTTGTAAAAAATTGACATAAATTTGAATGAGCGTACAAGTTTTAAGCATAAACATGCCCCATTCGACAAGCTCAGGGCAGGTCCTGATCGCAGTCGAATGGGTTCGCCCCCGGAGAACGCCGTAAGGGCCGGCCGCGAGGCGCAACGAATTGGGTTTGTTTTGCGAAATCATATCTTTGTTTCGGATTTCGAGTTTCGTGCTTCGGCTTTCCGGCCAAGGCCAACGGAATGGCTTTGTTTTTTCAGATGGATGATCATCCGACACGGATTCTCACTGTCATTCCCTCGACAAGTTAAACCGAAGAGTTCAATATCCATTGTTCAATGTTGCATCTCCTTGTTATCGCCTCCTGCCTCTTGAATTCTGTATGAATCCTCCATTGTTACGACACACGACATACTACATACTATATACGAGTATATGTTATATATTATACAAAAATATTGAC
>CAYZAT010000084.1:0-13906 GCA_964476475.1 uncultured Pirellulales bacterium | reverse complement strand
GATGGTCGGTATCATTCTCATTAGCTTCATGATTAATATTATCCTTGCCTCACCTGACATCGCGGCTATCCTCAAAGGTTTGATTCCAGGTATCCCGGAAGGGATTACACTGGGCTTGCCACATAAAGTGGACGGAAAAATCCAGGATCCGCTTTTACTGGTCGCCTCGCTCCTGGGGACTACCTTTTCGATCGCCGCGGCCTTATACCAGGGCAACCTCGTCCGTGAAAAAGGCTGGAGCATCAAGGACTATCGCAACGGTATCGGCGACTCGATTGCCGGTGTCGCGGTCCTGACCTCCGTCAGTGCGGTGATTATGATCACGACGGCCACCGTCATTCCCGGCCAGGAAGCCAAGAATATCGGCGTTCTCGCCCAGGCGCTCCAGCCGCTGCTGGGTGCTACCGCATACATCATCTTTTGCGTCGGCCTTTTTGCCGTGGCCATGAACCCGTTCCTCATCAACGCCATGATCGGGGGCAGCATCCTCGCCGATGGCATCGGCAAGCCCGCCAAACTCAGCGACCGGTGGTCACGGCTATTCACGGTCGTTGTCCTCATTATCGGCATGCTCGTCGCCATACTGGCCCTTCGGACCGGGCAGACACCCGTCAACCTCATCATCTTCGGCCAGGCTCTGACTGTGATCGGCAATCCGCTCATGGCCGCGACCATACTCTGGCTGGCCAACAACAAGGACGTTATGGGCGAACGACGAAATACACTGCCGCTCAATATCCTCGGCGGTATCGGTTTTATCGTCGTCCTGTTCATGGCTGTGAGAGTCCTGATCTCCGTGATTTTGAAGTTAACCTGAGTATCGCACAGCACCTGAAGGAAACATGAATGAAGAATAGCGCCAACTTTAACGAGCATGACCTGGAAGATATGCTGAGCGAGCCCTCAGAGGCAACCACGCAAGCCCTGGAGGCTACGGATGGGGATATCGTGGTTCTCGGCGCCGGCGGGAAAATGGGGCCGACCCTGGCGATGATGATCAAAAAGGCTTCACCGAACAAGAAGGTTTACGCCGTTTCTCGATTCAGCGATAAATCCGTTAAACACCGGCTTGAAAAGGCCCACGTCGAAAGTATCGAAGCCGATTTACTCGATGAATCGAACTATGGGAAACTCCCCGGGGCGGAGAATGTATTCTATATGGTCGGTATGAAGTTCGGCGCGACCGGCAATCAGCCGTTAACGTGGGCGATGAATAGTTATGTACCCACGCTGGTCGCCCGGCACTACAGGGAGTCGCGCATCGTGGCATTTTCGACCGGCAATGTTTACCCTCTTGTTGACAGGACAAGTGAAGGCGCCACGGAAGAGACACTGCCCGATCCGATCGGTGAATACGCCCAATCGTGCCTCGGCCGGGAAAGAATGTTCGAGTATTTCTCCCAGCTTTACAAAACGCCTATGACGCTGATCCGGCTCAACTATGCAAACGAAACCCGCTACGGCATCATTGTCGATCTTACCTTCAAAATCTTGAATGATACCCCCATCGACCTGACTATGGGCGCCGTCAACCTCATCTGGCAAAGAGACGCCAATGACTACATTATCCGCTCGATTACGCTTGCCGATTCGCCGCCGACGATATTGAACGTCACGGGGCGGGACGTTATTCCGATCCGCCGCCTCGCCGAGCAGATCGCAGCGGTTCTTGACAAGACACCGACTTTCATCTCAAAAGAGGCCGGCACCGCCCTGCTTTCGGACGCCTCCCGCTGCATCGACGCGCTCGGGCCGCCGGAGACGTCACTCGATCAAATGGTTTCGATGATCGCCAGGTGGGTTGTCGCCGGGAAAAAGACACTCAACAAACCGACCAAGTACGATATGCGGAACGGTAAATTCTAAGGAGGACCATTGATCGTGGATTCGCATCTTCTCGAGAGACTGCGTTCAGGGTGTGTTATCCCCGCCCATCCCTTGGCGCTGAACGCCAGGAACACACTCGACGAGCGTCATCAGAGAGCATTGACGCGTTACTACCTGGCCGCCGGCGCGGGCGGTTTGGCCGTGGGCGTGCATACGACGCAATTTGCCATCCACGATCCCAAAGTCGGTCTGTATCGCCCGGTGCTGGAGCTGGCGATAGAAACGGCCCGCCAAGCGGTCGCGTCAACGGGCTGCGATGAACCGATTATGATCGCCGGGATTGTCGGCGATACGAAACAGGCCATCGAGGAGGCCCATTTAGCTAAAGAGCTCGGTTATCATCTCGGCTTGTTATCCCTGACGGCCCTGAGGGGACAATCAATTGAAGCATTGATCGAGCATTGCCGGAACGTCAGCGACGTCATACCTGTGATGGGATTTTATTTGCAGGAGACGATAAGCCGTATGGTCCTACCGGCCGAATTTTGGCAAAAACTTGTGGCGTTACCCCATGTCCACGCCATCAAAATCGCTCCATTTAACCGGTACCAGACGCTGGACGTGCTGGAAGCCGTAGCACAGTCCGGCCGGTCGGGCGAGATTGCACTCTATACCGGCAATGATGACAATATCATTATCGACCTGCTCACACGACAGGATTTTATTATTGATGGCCGGACGGTATCGCTTCAAATTGTCGGCGGATTGCTCGGACAATGGGCCTGCTGGACCAAAACAGCGGTCGAGCACCTCGAACGCATTAAGTCGATTCGCAGCAATCAAACAACCATTCCACTCGAGCTGCTCAGCCTGGCCAATCAATTGACGCTCGCCAATAAGGCGATTTTTGACGCCGATAACCATTTCGTCGGCTGCATTCCGGGTATATCGTATATATTGAAAGGACAGGGACTTTTGGAAGACGTCAGATCGCTCGATCCGGAAGAACGGCTATCATCCGGACAAGCTGAGACTATCGACCGGCTCCTATCCAACTATCCTCATCTTACGGACGACACATTCGTTAAGAACAATCTCCACCTGTGGTTAACGGACTGAGATCCATTGGGTTTGTGAACGTCCGAAAAAATCACTCACGGCCGATAATGTATTTTTTTTCTTCATGGAGTCTACCCGTTTCCTATTTAGTATTTAACCCAACGGATATTTGTTCCGATAGTCAAGGTATCGAGGCAAGAGAAGAAGACTCATCGGAGTAAGCGGAAGCGAGAACCATGGCCATTCACAAATTATCACAATCCGTTCTTTATGTCGAGCTGCCGTCCGCGGGAGCGAAAATCACGGAGGAATTAGGTGCGGTCAATGAGATGATCAGCGAACGATGCACCTATGATGTGATCGTCGATTTCTTCAAGGTTGAGGTTCTCAATTCCTGGAACATCAGCACGCTGTTGGCGTTACGGAGTTTGCTTGAGGATTCCGGGCGTCGACTCGTTCTTTGCAACGTCCGAGTCGTCACCAAATGTATCTTCACCGTCGCCGGTCTGCGAAAAGTGTTTGTGTTTGCCAACAATAAAGAGTCGGCGCTTCAGGCCCTGCAACGCTCCGAGTCGCCGAGCAGCGTGTATTAACCTACACGATATTTACAGCGTAAGCGGCTCCTTCTTCGGGCGCGGTTTCACGCCGAAATGTTCACCCACATACCGGACGGCGTTATTGAAAAGGGTCATCCCGTCACACTCAACATTCTCCTGGCGGGACCATCTCGGATGTTGCGTCGGCCGGACGAATCGCTCCGGGTGAGGCATCAGGCCTAACACTCTGCCGGTCGCGTCGGTGAGTCCGGCGATCGACCGGACCGATCCGTTCGGATTGACCGGATAATCGCCTTCATTTCCATTCTCATCGACATATTTGAATGCAATATGATCTTCAGAAGTCAGGCTCTCCAACACGGAAGCATCCTTTGTGACGATCTTCCCTTCGGCGTGAGCGATGGGAAGATAAATGTGCCGGCCGGGCTCGATGAAAACGCACCGCTCCGTCTGGGGCGCGAGACAGACCCATCGATCCTCGAATTTCCCGCTATCGTTCCAGGTGATGGTCACATCCTCCTGAGGCGCGCTCGCCGAATCGCCCCCCGGTAAAATCCCGGTTTTCACGAGAACCTGAAAACCATTACAAATTCCGAGCACTAATTTGCCCTGTTCGATGAACTTCCGGATCGGATCGAAAAGGTGGTGCACGATCTGGTTGGCGAGGATTTTACCCGCGGCGACGTCGTCGCCGTAGCTGAAGCCGCCGGGGAAAACGATAATCTGAAATTCATCCAGCAGATTCTTATCCTCGATGATTCGATTGATGTGAACGCGTTGGGCTTTGGCCCCGGCCAACTCTAACGCATATTCGGTCTCCATATCACAATTGATACCGGCCGCCCGCAAAACAATTGCTTTTACCTCAGTCATGTCCTACCTCTACATTACCAATCAAACGGTTGTTGCCAGGCCTTCTTGAGTGAGTCGATGTCGGCTTCTATAACAGGATGACCATTGTCCGCCCTGATGACGAGCATTCTATCTTCCGTCACGTTGCCGATCTGGCCAAACGGCAGATTGAGCATTGACCTGGCGAATGCATTATAGTTCTTCGGCTCAACCTCCACGACATACCGGCTGTTCGACTCGCTGAAGAGTTGCGCATCCAGCCGGCAACAATCCTTGCTTTTCGGCAAACCGCGCAAATCCGCTTCGATCCCCAGCCCGCCCGCAAAGGCCATCTCCGCAAGAGCCACCGCCAGACCGCCTTCGGAGCAATCATGGCAACTGACGACAAGGCCCTCGGCAATGGCCGCCGAAATCGTCTGTGCGATTTTTGGAGCTGTGCCCAGGTCCAATCTTGGCACATTCGCCCCAACGTGACCGCTAATCTTGTAATAGTGCGACCCGCCTAACTCGTTCTTCGTCTCACCCACGATAAAGAGCAGGTTGGATGCTCTTTTGGCGTCCATGGTGACACACTTGTTGATGTCGTCAACGAGGGACATCGCGCTGATCAAAAGTGTCGATGGAATGGATATCTGGGTGCCGTCTTCACAGGCGAATTCATTGTTCAATGAATCCTTGCCGGAGATAAAGGGCGCCTCGAAAGCCAACGCGCCGTCGTAGCAGGCCTGCGACGCTCGTACCAATGTCCCGAATGTCTCCGGCTTCGTGCAGTCGCCCCAGCAGAAATTATCCAGCAGTGCAATTCTATCCGCACGACCGCCGACGCAGACGAGGTTCCTGACGGCCTCGTCGATACCCGCCAAAGCCATCCAATACGGATCGATGTCGCCGTACAAGGGATTCATGCCGCAACTGATCGCCAGGCCCTTGTCCGAATTGAACTTCGGCTGAATCACCGCCGCGTCGGACGGCCCATCGTTATTGACGCCGGTCAGGGGCTTGACGACCGACCCGCCCTGGACCTCGTGATCGTATTGCCTAATAACCCACTCCTTACTGGCAACATTGTACGACGATAGAATCTTCACCAACTCGTCGTTGTAATTTTCCTTTTCAGGAATACTCGGCTCGGCCAGTTTGGGCGTCTGCCAAACGGCCTCACGCGAATACTTGGGCACGCCGTCGTGCAGGAAATCCATGTCCAGCTCGGCCACCTGTTGGCCGTGATAGCGCAGCTTGAGTTTCTTATCGTTCGTAAACTTCCCAATCACGGTGGACTCGACGTTTTCATCGGCGAAGATTTTTGTGATCGCGTCCAGATTCTCCGGCTTGACGGCGATGACCATGCGCTCCTGGGCCTCGCTGATCCAGATCTCCGTATAGTTCAGCCCGGCGTATTTTAACGGGGCTTTATCCAGATCGACTTCGGCCCCGAGCTCCTGGCCCATCTCCCCGACGGCGCTGCTCAATCCCCCCGCGCCGCAATCTGTGATCGCTTCATACAATCCCGCTTCATTCGCCAGGAGCAGGACATCCAGCATCTTTTTCTCCGTGATCGGATCACCAATCTGCACGGCATGGGAGAAGACCGTCTCGTGCTCATGGGTCATCTGGCCGCTGGAAAAGGTCGCGCCGTGAATGCCATCCCGGCCGATACGCCCCCCGACCATGACAATGAGATTGCCGCTTTGTGGATGCTTAAAGCATTTGTTTCGATCCATTAAGCCGATGTTGCCACAGTACACCAGAGGGTTGGCGAGGTATCTGTCGTCGAAATAAATGGCGCCGTTGACCGTCGGGATGCCCATTCTGTTGCCGTAGTCGCGGACGCCTGCAACGACACCTTTCATAATCCTTCTCGGATGCAAAACGCCTTTGGGGATTTCATTGGGTTTCTTGTCAGGCTCGCCAAAACAAAAGATGTCTGTATTGGCGATAGGTTTAGCTCCGAGTCCGGTCCCCATCGGATCGCGGATCACCCCGCCGATACCGGTCGCGGCGCCGCCGTAAGGATCGAGCGCGGATGGATGATTATGCGTCTCCACTTTGAAACACACGGCGGAATTTTCATCGAACTCTACTACTCCGGCATTGTCGGCGAAAACGGATATGCACCACTCCTTGTCGAGTTGCTTGGTCGCCTTGAAAACCGTCTCCTTGAGTAAATCGTCAAAATGCACCTGCTCTCCATCGATCGACATATCGACGGAGCTTTTTAATGTCTTGTGCACACAATGCTCGCTCCAGGTCTGGGCGAGGGATTCCAACTCAACGTCGGTCGGTTCCCTGCCCAGTTCCCGATAGTGCTTCTGGATCGTCTGCATCTCAACCAGATTCAGGAACAGGTCTTTTTCCGTTGCAAGCGCCATCAAGCCTCCATCGTCAAGATCGCATATCGGCCAGTGGAGGACCTGCAATTCATAAGGTTTCAGATGTGGGCCGGGCGGCTCCGCTTCGTTGCCGATCAAGCAATCCTCGATGCAATCATTCGACAACAGTTTCTTTGCAATCGTGTTGGTTTCGCCCTGCGAAAGCTGACCCAGCATGACATACTTTCGGGCCGTCCGGACGTTCTCGGCCTTGGCGCCCATATCGGTGACGGCCGCCATCACGGACTCCGCCACGGGATCGGTGACGCCGCTCTTGAGATGCACTTCAACCAGCGTCGCCCTCGCCAAACCGGCCGGCGGGCCGCTTCTGCCGATGTAATACTCTTCGCACACCGGGTCGCTCAACAGCTCTTTCGCCACCCGGTCGGCGAATCCCTTGTCGAAGTCCGCCTCGACCAGAAAGACCTTGGCCGATTGAACCGCCTGTACGGACCTGATCCCGAGCTCGGCAACATCCTCCAGAACGCTCTGGCCGTGTACGTCAGAAAAACCCGGCTTGTTATAAACCTCAAAACGCCATTGCTTCACGATAGGATTTCCTTATTCTTTTGTTGTTTCTATCCGTCCATTGAACATATGATGAAACCATACGTCGGTAACGACGAAGACCCTTCCGGCGTTCTCCTCATTTGATGGATGCGTCATAACCGGCTATCCTCGTCCAGGCAAACGACTGTAAAATAACTCATGAAATCATTCCCCCTCTAAATCCTGGAGCCGCAACACCGACTCACCCTAAGTACCTTAAGTAAAAGCTCTTACGACATATTAGCTCATAAATGAATCATTTAAAAAGTACCGTACAGCCGCCCTCGTGTCAATTTTTTTCTTTAATTTCAAGGTCTAAAATGCTACCATCCAGCCTTTAAGAGTTATCTTATCCATAAAGGAATCGACTCTGATTGTACAAATATGTCCAAAGAAGACCCGACAATAACGAACAGGACGGACCAAACGAATTCCGGCAACGGGGATTATCTCGATTTCGAGGAAAAAGTCACCGATCTGGATCGTCAGATCAACGAGCTGCGTAAACTCAGTTCGATGAAAGGCATCGACTATTCCGCGGAAGTTCGTCAAATCCAGCGCCAGCAGGTGGCCGAACTCAAGCGAATCTATTCCAATCTGACGGCCTGGCAAACCGTCCAGGTCGCGCGCCATCCGAACAGACCTCTTCTGAGCGACTACATTAATTTCATGGTCAAGGATTTTCGCGAGCTGCACGGCGACCGGTGCTTCGGCGACGACCGGGCGATCCTCACCGGCTTCGGGCATATCGGCCGCGAGAGAGTGCTCGTCGTCGGTCAAAATAAGGGCAAGACCACGAAAGAGAAAATTGCCTGCAATTTCGGATGCCCCAATCCCGAAGGGTATCGCAAGGCGATGACAAAAATGAAATTAGCCGAAAAGTTCGGCATTCCCATTGTCACCCTCATCGACACACCGGGCGCTTATCCGGGTATCGGCGCCGAAGAGCGGGGCCAGGCCCAGGCCATTGCAGTCAACCTCCAGCAAATGTCCCGCCTGAAAGTGCCGATCATTTGTATCGTCATCGGCGAAGGCGGATCCGGCGGGGCGCTCGGAATCGGCGTCGGCGATAAACTGGCCATTCTCGAATTTGCGTATTACTCGGTGATCTCCCCCGAAGGGTGCGCCGCCATCCTTTGGCGGGACGGCTCACAAGCCCCCTTAGCCGCGGAGGCGCTGAAGTTAACCAGCAAAGATCTGCACAAACTCGGGTTGGTCGATACCGTTATCCCCGAACCTCTTGGCGGGGCGCACCGCAGCGTTCATGATACGATTTACAACGTTGAAAAATACATTATTAAAACCCTGCGCGATTTGAAGCGAATGAAAATCGAGAACCTTCTTGAAGCCCGATACGACAAATTGCGATCGCTCGGCACGTCCGCTTCTGAAAAACTCCGCCGTAAAACCCAAGCCGGTCGAGACAAAATCAAAGCGGCCGTCCAAGGCATACCCACGAAAAGAAAACGCGTTCCCGCCAAAGTGTGACGGGTCTGAACAAATCGTACACCGCCAAAGAAAAAGGATAGGGTAGGCCTCCTTGCCCGCCCTACCAACTATACTCTTCATCTCAGCTACTTGTTAGTTGTCTTGGATCCCTGCCTTCTTCGATCGCCTGGATCTTCCTCACCCTTCTTTCATGCCTTCCCCCCCGAAAAGCCGTATTCAGCCAGACCTCAACCATTTTGCGCAGTAAAACCGCTCCGACTTGATCCGCCGACAGGCACAGCACATTCGCATCATTGTGGTCGCGCGAAATCTGGGCGCTTAACTCATCATGGCACAAGGCGGCCCGAACGCCGCGAACTTTATTGGCCGCCATACTCATCCCAATCCCCGTGGCGCAAATGAGAATCGCCCGATCCGCCTCGTTCCTCGATACCGCGCCGGCCGCTAAATACGCCAGGTCCGGATAATCCACCGGATTATTATCGTCGGTGCCGCAATCGATACATTCATGCCCCAATTCAGCCGCGATGGCCTTGATTTGTTGTTTGGCATCGAATCCGCGATGATCGCTTCCAACCGCTATTTTCATATGACAAGCTCACTTAGTCTTTTCTTGACGGCCTTTTCTATTTGATCGGCGCAACGATCGTAAACATCCTGAGACTGACCGATTGGATCCGGAACGTTACCCCTTTCGTCCAACAGCATACAACGATCCGCGGCTTCCGCCACCAAGGAAACAGCTCTCTCATAGTGCACGGAATCCATGACGAAGATAAAGTCACTTTCCTCGATGAGCTTTTCGGTCAACGCTTTGCTCCTGTGCGCTGTTATGTCGACTCCCCGTTCGGCACACGCTCTAACCGATTGTGAACTCGCCGGAAAACCCACCGAACCCATCATGCCAGCCGACTCTACTGTATAACCGATCTTCTCCATCTCGTCAACATTCGCATTCAATTTTTCAGCCAAATATTTCCTAAATATTCCTTCCGCCATCGGACTTCGGCACGTATTGCCGGTGCAAACAAATAAAAACTTCACCATCGATGATATCCGTACATGCTCTTGCGACCTTACGCCCGGCCTCAATATCTCCAATCCTTTTTTACCTATTTTCACAACAGTGCTGTTTAATCCGTATTTCGATGGTCCCGCATCCAGCACCATGTCAATGCGACCGGACAGAGACTCCAAAACCTGTTCTCCGTTGACGGCCGGTGACGCTCCCGCCAGGTTCGCGCTCGGCGCGACGACCGGGTGAACAGTGTGTGACAATAATTGATGAGCGACGGGATCATCCGGACATCGGATTCCGATCGTCGGACTTTTGTATAGAGACTCAAAAACATCTTGTTCGAGCTCTTCTTTTTGCTGATCCAGATCCTGCTCATCTAATTCAAAAACGATCGTCACAGGGCCGGGCCAGGCGCTTTGAATCAGTTTTTGAGCGCTGAGTCGGATTGTGGGCACGTAGGTGCGAGCATCATTCGGTTGAGCAATGTGCAATGTAAAATGCTTCTCGCCCGATCTTTCCTTTAAACCGGCAAGCTTGTTCAGCGAGTCTCCTCCGGCGCGGCAGGCGATACCGTAAACGGTTTCCGTCGGAAACGCCACAAGCGCACCGGCATCGATCCGCCCGGCCGCCTCCCTGATCCTGTCCATATCGATATTCGAGGGATCGATTTTTATTACTTGCGTTCTCATCATCCCAAAACAAATACATGAGAATCTCCGAAATAGCAAGCTTTCTTCCTAAAACGATGCGGCTTCAACGATCCTCGATATGGATTTTACGCTATCTTGACAAATGAAAAAGGAGCCCATATCGAATCAATCGACACGGACTCCTCACCAGTAAAGTCCTGGTGTTCAATAGCTTAAAATATTCGACTCTCGTTCGGGCGTTTATTGAGTCAGTCGAACGTCGTCAATATACACCGTTCCAGAACCGCCAACTGCGACGCCGCCTTTGCTGCCCAGACCAACCCCGACCTTGTCCACGTTGCCCAGGTTGATGCCCTGATCGGCAAAGGTCTGCAAGGGGACGATCCATTGCGTCCACCCGGTAGCCGTGGCGGCAGCGGCATCCTCATGGCTCACAATCGCCGGACTGCCGGCACTGTTGGACACCGCCACGTACATCGGATCGGCGGCATTCGTCGAAACACCTCGGAACCAGAGCGATAATCCCGTGACTCCCGCCTGGGTCCAATCCCGCGGCGAGCTCAACGTCATCGCCGCCTCCGAATTCGTGACGCCGGCTTCATTTACGTAAAACAGCGGCATCGACTGAGCGCCGCCATGGACAATGCTCTGCTCGGCATACGGCGGCATTAAGTTGCCGGCCTGCGCACCGTTATCGGCGACGCCGAAACCGTCGATCCATGTCTGCCAGACCGCTTCACCGGCTACATCGTCGTCGGTGTAGCTCTCGAAGTCGTCCACGAGAAGATAAGCGCCCGTCGTAAAGATCCAGACGGGACCTTTTAACGTATTGCCCTGAGCATCCACCTCATCGACACGCCAGTAGTAGCTCGTTTGAGCCTCGAGCAACCCGGGATCGTGACTTTCAGCGTCCAGCGCCTTGGAGCCTTTGTACTCAGGTGCGCTCTTATCGGCGTTTCGTACGGCCTCTTTATCCGTGCCGAAGTAGAGTTCGTGCGAGGCGGCGCTATCGGACGCCGTCCAGCTCAACATAGCATTCATCCCGACATCTGTGGCGTCATACGACGGATTCGGATTCCCGACAGCGCCCGGCGTCGTGAAGCTCCAGACGTCCCCCTTATGCGTCGCCACGGCGTCAAACTCATCGATCCGCCAGTAATACACCTTCTCTCGCTCAAGCTGGCCCGGACTGTAACTCGCTGTTCCTGACGGGGCCCCTCCGGCGGCGTTGTCCACCACGTCGTAGTCGTCGCCAAAATAAACCGTGTGCAGGATCGCTCCGTAACCAGCCGTCCAGCTCAACCTTGCCGTATTCGGGTCCACGAACTCGGCCCCATCGGCCGGGTCCGGATTATACGCCGTCTTCGGCGGTACGGAGAAGCTCCAGACATCGCCCTTCCACGGACTTTCCGCATTGGCCTCGTTGACTTCGTCGATACGCCAGTAGTAGGTCGTGCCCGGCACGAGACCTTCCGGATAGGCAAAGCCGGGGAAGCCGGCAACATAAAACGTTGCCCCCTGGTTGCCTCGGTACGTATCGCCGGTCCCATTCGCCACATCATCAAGACTCTCGCCCAAATACACATCGTGCGAGACGGCAAGCTGCCCGGGCTTCCAGGACAGAGTTACCCACGTATCCTCATGTATGGCCCCATCCGCAGGATCAGGCCCAAACGCGAACGGCCACGGCTCACCTTCCATGGCGCTGAGAATCTCCGCTTCCGAGATCACATGGTCGTAAACGCGGATATCATCCATAAGCCCATGATAGAACCTGTCGTTCGTATTCCATGCGCCGAAGTTCAGAGGCCCCATATAGGAAGGAACCGTGCCTCCTTCGCCTTCTGCTTCAAGCTCACTGTTAATATACATCTTTGCTGCATTTCCCCCGCCCTCGTGGAGAACGGTGTACACACAATGGTACCACTCGTTTTCCTGCAATTCCGTCGCGGAGCTCAGATTCGGGCCGCCGTTCGTATCCACATTCCACAGGCTGGTGCTGGCCCTTAGATGAACGTGCGGGGTACCGGCAGCCCAGGAATCGTGGTGCATAACCGCATAATAACCGCTTGAATACGGTATGTCGCGAGGCTTGAGCCACATAGCCAGCGACCATGTGCCATTGACGATTTCATCGTCCATATCGATATAGGTGGACGTGCCATCGAAATCCAGCGCCGAACCCGACTGCCCCGGCACGAAACTCACCGCGCCGCCGATCGTGCCGTCATGACCGTTGCCCGACATGTCAGAGGCCGTTGTGCCGGATCCGTCATCAAGGCTCCAGTGCGCCACCAGATCCGCCCCGGCATCAACCGCCAGAGACAGCACCAAAATAAAGGAAATGATATAAAACAATTTTCTGCACATAATCGTCCTCCTTCAAAAAGGTCGGTTAAGAAATGCTCGCGTTTCGCCTACACACCAAAATACGCAATCTTTGTCGATGAACATGAATAGCCCTCACCACTACCCGAGAACTGGAATTCAACAATTTTTCACTTCTTCAAGGAGCCAACATCCGTCTCAAAACCGGCTCGTCTCATGAATTGCGGGGAAAAACCTATAAACTCCAATTATCTAATTTTTATCAGACGTAAGGCCCATTTGTCAAGAACAATCTGTCGTGATTTTGCATTTTCGTCGAAAACGACAGCTTGTATATCGCCCTTCAATGCCCTCTGCTTGAAAAATCCTTGAATTACCTATAAATCCTAAGCTATCTTTTATCACTCGTCTTCGCAGACTCATTGAGGCCCTTATAGATTTCGAGCCACTTTGCGATTTCCCGTTCAAACGCCTTATCGCCGGCGGCACGAGCCAGTTCAAGCGCTTTTCGTGCAGATCGTTCCGCCTCTCGAAATCGGCGTGCCTGGCCGTAATTCATGGCCAATCCGTAATGCATCGCGGGCGAAATGTCGATATCCGGCCGAAGTTCCACAGCCTTATTGTAATGCAAAAGCGCGCCGTCGAGCTTGTGTTGTCCGGCCATCGCTAAAGCGATGCTGTAATGCGCTTCGGCATTGTCCGGATCGATCCGAATGGCCTCAAACAGATGAACGCCTGCCTCGTTGATGGCTCCTTTGACCAGCAGGATAGATCCCAGGTTGCCGTGCGCCTTGTTATGCTCCGGCTCATACTCCAGCACATGGGAAAAATGCTCGATCGCATCGTCGAGCTTCCCCTGCCGAGCCATCGCCTGACCCAGATTATAATGGGCATCCACACGGGTTGGCTCCAATTGTATCGCTTGTTGAAGATGGTTCGCGGATTCCCGAAGCCTACCGTCATGCTCGAGGGCATAGGCTAACGTACAGTGGGCTTCGACGTTGTTCGGATTCAATTCCAGTGCTTTTCTGCATTGTTGCTCTGCAGCGATGAAATCTCCGCCTTTAAAAAACTCATTCGCCGCCCGCACGAACGAATAATCATTGAGAAAGTCCTCACGAATTTTCCGGATCGCCGTGGGTTTGGTGTTAATGAACTCGGGGATGTTTGCGGCCCGGTCCGGGCTGGTAAAATGCTCCAAAAGAACAGCGGGACTGCTGTATCCCTGCGCGTCGATGTGGGTGAGAA
>CAYZAT010000083.1:0-13938 GCA_964476475.1 uncultured Pirellulales bacterium | reverse complement strand
AACCGATCCGGTTGCATTGCCCTTGGTGTGAAACAGAGACATTGCGATGTGTTCGATGTCGTGCAGTCCGGTATCTGTGCCGATCGGTTTGGCGCCCAGTCCGGCGATCTTAAAGCCGCTATACCTGGCCGGCTTGTGCGAGGCCGTGACCTGGATGCCGCCGCACGTGCCGAGATGATGAATCGCGAAATACATCTGTGGCGTATCGATTATGCCGATATCGATCACGTTGGTCCCCGTAGCGTTCATTCCCTCGATAAGGGTCTTGGCCATCGGTTCGTTGTGCGTCCTCAAATCGCGTCCGACGCAAAGCGATTGCATATTGGCCTGTCCCCGCTCGTAGCCGCGAAGGAGAGATCGTAAGAACCGGGCCGTCGCATAGCCGATCTTCCAGGCGTCTTCTTCATTGATCTGGTCCGGGTAAACACCGGCTATGTTCTCTCTATTGAAAATTCCAGGATTCATCGTAACAAGCACCGTTTGTGGATTTTTCGGGCTAAGACCAACAACATTCAAATCCGCCCAATACTATACAAACCCCATGCGAAAAGTCAATCATCAAACTTTCCGCGCTGTTTGATTGTTCACAGTATATTTTAAGAGAATACCTGAGGTTGAGATGATGGATCGGATGGACAAAAAGAAAAACCGAGCAGAGTGTGTGGGATCTGCTCGGATACGACTCGATCAAAAAATAATATTGTAAAAGGAATTATTAGTACCGGTTTACATTTCGCTGGGCCTTGCGCATCCTGCGACGGTTCTTTTCCGACGGTTTCTCATAATACGCCGTGCGCTTCATGTCCCTGATCAGCCCTTCCTTCTCGCACAGTTTCTTGAAGCGTCTGATCATTTGTTGTACGGATTCACCTGCCCGCGACTTCACTTTCAGCATAAAAAAAACACCCCTTTTGGCATTCCCGCATCAGGAAGCTAATAAAATAACAGTCAAATTGTTAAATCGTCAAAAACCGATCGCTGCATTACTTTAAACAAGATACGAAACCTTTTCAAGTCAAAAAAATTCTGCTTTTCATTTTTTGCACAGAAATGCAAAGATTGTCCGATAATAATTCGTTATTCAGTCATAATACCCATACAAAGCCGAATTTGAAGGATTTCTTGAGTACGGCCAGCGAATATGTTATGATGGATATTCAATTTTGGAGGTGTATTGCCTTTGGAGAAACTGCGTCAAACGCTAAAAGTCAGAAAAGAACGGGCCATTCTGGTCGCCGCCGTGCTGCCGGGCCGCGACCGCGGCGATGACCTGGCCGAGTTGACGGCCTTAGCCGAGAGCGCCGGCGCCGTCGTCGCGGACCGGTTCCAGCAGCGCATTCGGCGCATAAACCCTTCTAAATACTTGGGTAAGGGCAAAGCCACTCAGCTCGGTGGCCGCGTCAGGCGTTTCTCCGCCGACGTGGTTATCTTCGACAACGACCTGTCGCCCGGCCAGATTCGCGAGTTGGAAAAGGTCGTTAACGTCAAAGTCCTCGACCGCAGCGAGTTGATTCTCGATATTTTCGCCACCCGCGCCAAGACCCGGCAGGCCAAGCTCCAGGTCGAGCTGGCCCAGCTCGAATACACCTACCCCCGCCTGACCCGCATGTGGTCTCATTTGGATACCGTCGCGGGCGCCGGGGGCGGCACCTCGGCCGGGGCGGTCGGCGGCATCGGCACCCGCGGGCCCGGCGAGCAGCAGCTCGAGATCGACCGCCGGCTCGTCAATAAGCGCATCTCCGAACTTAAACGCGAACTGACAAACATCGACCGCCGCCGGATACGCGAGATCGAAGGTCGAAAGGGCTTGTTCAAAATCTGCCTCGTCGGCTATACCAACGCCGGCAAGAGCACCCTCCTGAACAAACTGACCGACGCCGGCGTCGTCGTCGAGGACCGGCTCTTCGCCACGCTCGATACGCGAACGCGGCGATGGCGCCCCGCCAAAGGCGTCGAAGTGCTCGTCAGCGATACGGTCGGCTTCGTCAAGAACCTGCCCCACCAGCTCGTCGCCTCGTTCAAAGCGACGCTCGAAGAGGCCGTCAACGCCGATTTGCTGCTGCACGTTGTGGACGTCGCAAATCCTGATGCGCTCAAACAGATCAGATCGGTCGAGCGCGTCTTAGCTGAAATCGGCTGCGGCGACAAACCGATTCTGCCCGTCCTCAACAAAGTGGATGCCGTCAAGAGCATCGGCGATCTCGAGACGCTGCAGACGCTTCTGCCGGATTCAATCTCCATCTCCGCCAGGTCGGGCTTCGGCCTGGACACCCTGGGCGAAGCGATCACCGAAAGGTACAAAGGCACCGAGCTTCTGCTGCGCGTGACCAGCAGCCAATCGAACGGCAAGGTCCAGAGCTACCTCCGCGCGCACGGCCATATTCTCGACGAGCAATACGCCGACAGCACCGTCATCGTCGAAGCCCGGTTAGGCCGAAACCAAATGCCCGACCTCGAACGCCTGCGCCCCGAAAACATCGAAATAATGAATGCGTAATGCGTATTGCGTATTGCGTTGAAAATGTAGGGTGGGGTTCGCCCCACCATTTGGTTATTCGACCCATGACACAACCTTACGAATGTGAAGTCCGGTTCAGGATCGAGGATATCGACGCCTTCGAAGCGACGCTCGCCGGCTTAGGCGCGAGAGTCGCCTTGCCTTACGAGTTCACCGACCACTATTACAAGCCGGCCGGGACGCCCTGGGATCCCGTCGAGAAGAGCCTGAGAATCCGCGAATGGGTGGACCCGCCGAGACCGACCACGATTTGCTTCGCCAGGCTCGAAATCATGACGATAGACGGCCTGACGTTCAAACGGTCCCTCTATCCCGAAGGCAAACAGTCCTTATTCTCCGGCCCGATCGATTTGTGCCGGACGCTGCTCGCCGACCTCGGCTTCGAATTCTGGTTCGCCTTACGAAAGGAAAAGGCCCGCCTCTGGGAAATCCGGGACCACCACTTCAACACGGCCGTCGAATACATCCGGGGCATCGGCTGGACCGCCGAAATCGAATTCGAAGGAAAAAAGCCGCGCGTAGCCGGCCCGGCTATACAAAACGCCCTTAACCTA
This sequence comes from uncultured Pirellulales bacterium, assembly GCA_964476475.1. Taxonomy (GTDB): domain Bacteria; phylum Planctomycetota; class Phycisphaerae; order Sedimentisphaerales; family Anaerobacaceae; genus JAFGTG01. The sequence goes on along the minus strand of CAYZAT010000083.1, from coordinate 10,866 downwards.
CTCAAAATCCCCCCACGCCTCGTCACCCACAAACCCATCTCCGCCATCTACCTTGAAGCCACCGCTCCTTCTTCAAATGACGAAAATAAGGGCTGATAGCGCTCACGCTGCCAGCCCTTTTACGATATTGGACGCTTTGTTTTGTGTCGCAGGCATCTTGCCCGCGATTCGAGGGCCAGACGCCCTCGACACTTAACCTATTGAGCCAATGGAATTTCCTCAAACAAATGCTCGGCAAGGACGATCAGATCCTGGACATCGACGGTGCCGTCTCCCCAGGGCATCGGGCCGATATCACACAATGAATTATCTGTACCCCAATTATCAACAACAATGCACATATCAGCGGCATCGACCATGCCGTCACTGTTGAGATCAACAACCGGATCGATAGACACCTGCCATATATCGAACTCTCCCAAACCGCCGGGGCGCTGGGATTGCAAGTACAAGACTGAGCCATCGGATGAGATGCACGGATTTGTATCGATGGCCGGACTGTTAATTTCCTGGCTTAATTTAACACACTCCGTCCAGTCGTCATTCTTTGTTGGACGTGTTGCCATCCAAATATCGACAGGCCCTACTACACCTTCACGAGCGAAGCCATATATGAAAAGCACCCGTCCGTCAGACGAGAGATTCGGGCAACCTTCCCACCCAGGTGAGTTGACGATCGGTCCCAGATTAACCGGCTCACCCCACGGATCGTCTTTGGTCGGCCTTGTCGACACATATATGTCGCTTTCACCATAGCAGACGGTCTTCGTGGAGACAAAATACAACTCCAGACCATCAGCTGAGATGAACGGCGTATCATCCCAGGCTGCACTGTTGATGGGTGGTCCCAGATTGACCGGTTCGCTCCATGGGTCATTCTTTGTCGGCCGCGTTGTCACATAGATGTCCATTTCCCCCAGCCCACCGAGTCTTTGGGAGGCAAAATAGAGCGATAAACCATCAGCGGAGATGCTTGCCTCAGAATCCCATTCCGCGCTATTAACAGTCGGTCCGAGGTTGACCGGCTCACCCCATGGATCTGACATCGTTGGCCGTGTCGATACCCATAAATCAGCCATGCCTCCCTCGCCTGTACCACTAAAGTATAATTCAAGACCGTCATACGAGATGGTTGGGCTAGCAGCCCCTGCTTCGCTGTTGATTGGCGGTCCGAGATTCTCAGGAGTACCGAAGGTATAGTCAGCGTGAGCAACCTCCACCATCAGGATCGAAATGGCAACCATTACAAGTGGGATTGTCTTTTTCATTTTCCTTTCCTTTCAAGATTTGGATTGAGTATCTTCCTGTTTGCAATTTGCATCTATCTAACGGGCGGGCGGGAATTCCTCAAATAAGTGCTCGGCAAGGATAATCAGGTCCTGGACATCAACAACGCCGTCGCCCCAGGGCATGGGACCAATATCACATAATGAATCATCCGTCCCCCAATGATCAACAATTATGCACATGTCGGCGGAATTAACGATTCCATCACTATTGAGGTCAACAATAGGAATGATAGGTGCCTGCCATAGATCCCAAGCACCATAGTTGCCAATTCTGGCATAGGAACTAAAGTATAGCGTACGTCCATCAGATGAAACGACTGGACTAATATCTGATATTACAGAGACGTTCACTGGTGAGCCTATATTGACTGGTTCGGTCCAGTCGTCGTTTATCGTTGCCCGGGTCGTCATGTATATATCGACAGCACCAGAGCCTTTCGGCCGGTCGGACTGCAACAAAAGCATCAAACCGTCCGATGAAATCCACATCCTGCGTTCGTTAGAAGAAGTGTTTAGAGTCGGCCCAAGATTAACAGGTTCTCCCCAATCGTCGTCTGTTGTTGCCCGTGTCGATACCCACAGGTCTCGATTACCTAAGCCACCGGGCCGGGTTGAACTAAAATAGAGCGACAGGCCGTCGACTGAAATGTGCGACATATAATCCCCACCTGAAGAGTTGACGACTGATCCAAGATTTGATGGTGCTCCCCAATCATCGGCTGTCGTTTCTCGTGTGGTAACAAATAGGTCTACGCCTCCGTAACCGCCCCTATTGGAATTGAAATAGAGCGATAGGCCGTCTGCCGAAATGCACGGACTACCATCTCGACTCGAACTGTTCACAACTGAACCAAGATTGACTGACTGTTCCCATTCGTCGTCTGTCGTTGCCCGTGTTGCAACCCATAGGTCGGAACTTCCATAACCACCGGACATGTCGGAGTCAAAGTAGATTGACAGTTCGTCTGTCGAAATACTCAAACCGCCCCATCCACCCTCACCTGAAGCGGTGTTGACAGTCGGTCCCAGATTCGTCGGCTCGCCGAAGATGAAATCCGCCTGTACCACTTCCGCTATAAGGAACAACGTCAAAATCAATACAAGAACCCCCGCTTTGCGGGAATCCAGTGAAATGGTCTTTTTCATCTTTCTGCCCTTTCTAAAGCTTGTTCGTATTTAGGTTCAAGCCGCACACGCTGTGCAGCTTCGTTCGTGAGCATTTTTTGTTGAAAAGCCGGCTTTTCGAATCTGTTGGCCTACTTTAATAAATGCGAAAAATCCGGCGACCGGACGTTCTAAATTGAATTTTTCTTCACGAATTGATATAATGTGTGTAAAGGCTTTGATTTGTGGAGTTTAGAAGAGGTTAATGCGTACGTGCAGCCAAAAAACGCAGGAATTAGTCGCTTTGGCCAAAGACGGCGACCACTCGGCCCTCAACCGTCTCTATAGGGTTTACGCCGAGCGCGTGCGGTGGATGGTGCGCTTTCGCATGACTAAAGAGCTTCGTTCCAAGCTCGAATCGATGGACATCGTTCAGGATACACTTATACATGCCCTAAGGGGATTAGAGGGCTTCACGTATAAAAATGAGGGGGATTTCGTTCGATGGCTCTCGAAAATCGCAGAAAACGAGCTTCGGGGCAATCTGAGGAAACTGCACGCCGACAAGCGCGATATTCGTAAAAATGTACGGCTGAACGAACACAGGCCAACGACCGGAGGGGGATACAACACTATTCCCGCACCCATGGATGCCGATACACCGAGTGTGATCATGTCGAAAAGGGATGAACTGGCCCGGCTGGAGAAGGCGATTGATGAATTGAAGCCCGAATACAGGCAAGTCATTATCCTGACGAAGATCGACGGACTTTCCTATAATGAAATGGGAAAAAGATTGGGTAAAAGCGACGAGGCGATACGGAAACTCGTGTCGCGCGCGATGGCGGAGCTAACGGTTGCTTTCAAGAAGATCTGATGGCGAAATCAGCAGATAAAAATAACGAAGGCATCATCAAAGAAGCGGTGCAACAGTTTGTCGATGCGCAGTTGCGAGGCGAAAAGCCCGACATCGACGAATTCGCAAAACAATACCCCGACCTGGCGCATCAGATCCGAGAGAGCATCCAGGATATGCAAAAGATCGACGCCCTGTTCGATACGCTTGCCCAGGCCGATGAAAGCGATTTTGAAGAGGTAGTGATCGAGCCGGATCTTGTCGGCCGGACCATTGAGAACTTTGAGATAGAGAAGATGATCGGCAAAGGTGGCATGGGCGTTGTCTATCTGGCTCACGACACCAAACTCAAGCGCTCCGTGGCCATCAAGAGCATCCCGGCGGATCTGGTGGATAACGCCACCGCCCAGGCGAGGTTCAGGCGCGAAGCTCAACTCTTAGCTTCTTTGAATCATCCGAACATCGGTGTCATCCACGATATCATTGAGCTGGACGACAGTTCCGGCTATCTGGTGCTCGAACATATCCCGGGCGAAACACTGGCCGAGCGCGTCACTCGCGAGCCGCTCACATTCGAGGAAACACTCTCCATCGGGCGGCAAATTGCCGAGGCCGTTTCAGCCGCTCACAAAAAGGGCGTCGTTCATCGAGACCTCAAGCCCGGCAATATCAAAATCACACCCGAAGGCCAAATCAAGGTGCTGGACTTCGGCTTAGCCAAGCCGTCTTCAAGCGAGGATATCAAGAGTGATGTTACCGCCACCGAGCCCGGTCGCATCGTCGGCACGCCGGCTTACATGAGCCCCGAACAGGCCCGCGGCCAACCCATCGATAAGCGCAGCGACATCTGGTCGTTTGGCTGCGTGTTGTACGAGATGCTGACCAATAAAGTCCTGTTCAAAGGTGAGACGGCTTCCGACACGGTGGCCAACATCCTGCACATCGAGCCGGATTGGCAGGCGTTACCCAAGAACACACCTTCAAACATCCGTGTATTATTGCGTCGTTGTCTTGAGAAGGATCCCGCACGTCGTCTTCACGATATTGCTGATGCACGCATCGAGATTAGCGAAACCCTGGCAGGTACCCTGGATGAATTCGTACGTCCGACTGAGAGCAAGTCGTCACCTCAATGGTTCCAACTTAAGATCGCAATTCCAATCCTGTTCTTGCTGATTACAGGCACGTCCCTGCTCAATATCATTGTAATGAAGCTCGTGGAGCCTCCGACCTCCAGACCACCGGTGGTGTCAGAGTTTTTGATCGATCTGCCGGCAGACCAGCGAATTAGGTTTAAGTACACAAATAGGTGCTATCTGGCCATCTCACCAGATGGATCTCATCTTGTCTATTCCGGAAGACAGGGTGAGAGTGACGATGACCAACTCTACCTGCGATCCATGGCCGACCTGGAAATCACGCCCATTCCCGGAACACAAAATGCCTGGAATCCCTTCTTCTCCCCGGATGGTCAGTGGGTGGGATTTTATGACGATGAAGCAAAGGCCTTAAAGAAGGTCCCTCTTGCCGGTGGAGAACCTATACCCTTAGTCAAAGACATACCACCGAGCGGCGTCGCATTCGGGCATTGGGCTGAGGATGGGACGATTTTCATCCGTAGCCTCAGTTGCAAACACGGTCTGTACCGGTTTTCCGAGAATGACGGCACACTGGAATACCTGATACCGCCGGATGAGTCTCGGAAATTGATCCGCTACCTACAGGTCTTGCCCGGCGCCAGGGCGATCCTGTGTCGCCGGTATAGTTATCCTACCGGCTCCGCGCTCGAGGTGTTTTATCCGGCCACAGGTGAGTACGAAACTGTTCTTAAGGACGCCGGATACGGCACGTATGTGAGGTCGGGTCACCTGCTCTTTGTAAGAGACAACATCATCATGGGAGTTCCTTTTGATGTCAAACGATGCAAGAAAACAGGGCCCGCCGTCTCGCTTCTAAGCGATGTGGAATTTGATTGGGACTACAGTATGCCACAGATCGCGGTGTCCGAGAACGGCACGGTCGTCTACATCCGGGATACGCCACCAGACAAATATGAAGTGACCTGGATAGACCGACAGGGCCGGCCCGGTTCACCGGCCGTTCCCGCACTGCCATTATGGGAGCCAATGGCAGTCCGTCTGTCTCCTGATGAGCGGCGCATCGCGCTGACGCTCAGTGCCCCCAAGGGATATGCCCCTCAAATACATCTATTTGATTTAACGCGTGGCACGCGCACATCTTTAACCACAGAAGGCATCAATAAATATCCTCGCTGGTCTCCAGATGGATCGAAAATTGCCTTCTGGTCAGCAAGACCTGAGGGTAGAGGCGTGTATTGCAAGTCTGTGGATAGCAGCCCCCCCCCGGAACTGCTGGCCACCGAGCGGTTTCCCAGCGCCTTTCTGTGGCCCGGATCCTGGTCCCCCGATGGAAAGAGCCTGGTCTGCCTGTCAAAGTCAGCTCAGTATAAGGGGACGGTGATGGATATCTGGATTCTTCCTGTAGAGGGGGAGCATACACCAGAGGCTCTATGCGAAACAGAGTCCAATGAGAGCAATCCGAGATTCTCACCCGACGGACGCTGGCTGGCCTATGTGTCCGATGAGTCTGGTGAGAACGAGGTGTACTTGATGCCCTATCTGCCTCGTATCGATTCCGAACGTCGCTTCCCGGTCTCCAGTGGCGGCGGCAGGTGGCCCATCTGGTCACGCGATGCATCCGAATTGTATTACAACGACGGTGAAGGGATGATGGCCGTCAAGATAAGTTCGGATCCGAATGCGCCTGTGGGGCCGCCGGAACGGCTGTTTCTTTTTGCAGATCTGAATGCAGGGGGTGACACCTATGGACCCATCTCTGATGTATCCAGGGATGGACGATTTCTCGTAAGTAAAAAGGTGACTGACGAAACGCCCGGACGCAAATTGATCTGTATCCAACACTGGTTCGAGGAATTGAAACAACTCGTCCCGACCGAAAAGCTGGAATAACTTAGGGAAGTTATGATCGATCAGTTTGATCATGCCTTCGACATACTCCGATTGGAGCCTGAGTATGCTACCGCACCAAAATATTATTTAAATATATAAAATGGACTTGATTTGCGGCTTGAAATATAGTATAATGTATAACTAACATGAGAATAGAATACAGAACACAGGAGTCAGGAGACAAACCTAAGACAACAGACTCAAGACTTCAGACCGAAGACTTATGAACAATCCAGTTCATCCCGTTATCCCGTCAGGCCTTTTGAAAAACAAACCCAATACCGGCCTCCGGCCGGAAATCCGAAGCTCTAAATTCGAAATTCTAAACAAAGACATGATTTTAAAAACAAAGAATAAATCTGTGTTAATCCGTGCCGACAATTTCTCAAAAATGCACAAAAATTTACAAAAATTCATAAAAATGCTCAAAAACCGTGCCATTAATTCGTATTTTGCCGGGGAATTTCAGAACTTGTTTGTCAAAACAAAGCCAATCACCGGCCATCGCCGGGAAATCCGAAACTCTAATTCCTGAATCCTAAACAGAGGCATGATTTTGAAAAACAAAGCCAATTTGCGGGCCACAGGCTGAAAATCCGAAACAAATACTCCCAAAAAGGAAAATTTGCAAAACAAAGCCAATCGGGAACGTGAAGGGATCAAAAACCTTCCCGGAGTAACGAAAAAAGAACAGCTAAACCGTTGCGGCTACGGACATTACCTTATTAGACATCCTATGAAAGCCAAAGAATAGTGCTTCGATAGGCTTTTAAATGATAATGGGCATCTTGAAGATCATATCAAGGAAAATACGTAGTCACCACAATGGACATAACTCTAAAAACATGATGGAATGGAGTTTTCTCGTGATTTATGATAAAGGATCGGTATCAGTCAAAGGGTGAGTAAAAACAGTTTGGGACAAGCACTCTTTACGGGGCGGTGGCGTTCGTTGACATGGCTTGTTGGTTCCTGAAGGTTGAAGCACCGAAGCTCCGATTGGATAACGATGGCTCAAAGTGAAAAACGATATATTTTCTTCCTCGATGACGAGGAGAAGATACGCGAAGTTGTCAAGGAAACACTCGAGGGCTCCGGTTTCGACGTCGAGTGTTTCGACTCTCCGAGTGAATGTCTCGCTCAATTGCGCTCGGTGAATTGCGACTTGCTTATCACCGATTTGAGAATGCCGGAGAAGGACGGCATCGAATTGTTGGCGGAGGTCAAGCAGCTCGCCCCGTGGGTGCCGGTTCTGGTGATTACCGGCTATGGTGACGTCCCGACGGCCGTGAAGGCCATTAAAGGCGGCGCCGTGGACTTCATTGAGAAACCTCTGGCCAAGGAGACCTTCATCAGGAAGGTCAAGTCGATATTGCAGCACGGTGTTCCGGGAAACGCCCGTTTAGGCCAACTATTGACCCGGGCCGAAGCCCATATATTAAAACTGATCATCCAGGGCAAAAGCAACCGGGACATCGCCAATTCACTGAACCGTTCCACCAGGACGATCGAGGTGCATCGCGCTCACTTGATGCGAAAGCTGGGCGTTGACAACGTCATTGATCTCGTGAAGCTGGGTGCGGCCATGGGAATGATTAACCTGGAAACGGAGAAGCCGGACGAGGCGAAAACAAAAGCGGAAACGAAGAAGAAAAAGGACAAGAAAAGGGACAAGAAAATCGAGCCTGAAAGCGACACCGAAGAGGAGCAAAAAGAGCAACAGGAAGAGGAAAAGTAAATCCCTGTTTTCATGGGCCGACGTTTGGGTTGCTATTCATCCGAGTCGTCTCGGAATTCAACGGGATACGTCGCGGGATTCCTGATCGCTTTGACCGAATCCTCCAGCAGAGATAATTCGCCTATCAGCCTTTGTTGGATCGTTTGCATGTCTTCGGCCGATTCAAACGGTTTCAACACATCATTCATTTGAATTTGGAAAGATCGAACGACGTCCCTCGTGTAATATGCATTTTTTATCCGGGTAACTGATTTTCGGCCGGGACGGGTTTGTTTGCCGGGCGAATTTTTGGATACGCCCCTGTCACCGTATTGGACGAGCTTATACACAATCTCAATGGCAGGCGCAAAGCGGGAGACCGCGAAGCGCGTTCCGACGCCGAAGCCGTCGATGGGCGCGCCCCGTCGTAACAGGTCATCGATTTTGAACTCATCGAGGTCCCCGCTGACGAAAATCTTCAGGAAAGAAAGACTCCGCTCATCGAAATACCGGCGGGCGAAACGGCTCAGTTCGAGCAGATCGCCGCTGTCGATCCGAATACCTCGCAGCTTGAGATGCTTGTCGTCGTAGAGTTCCCCGGCGACGTCGGCCGCGTCTTTGATTCCTTCGACGGAATCGTACGTATCGACCAGCAGAATAGAACCTTCGCCGTACGTCTCAGCGAAATGACGAAAGGCCTGCCGTTGCGATTCGTGCACGTGGACAAACGAATGGGCCATCGTTCCGGAGGGCGTATAATTCAATACGTTGGCCGCGAAGACGTTGCTGGTCGCCGGGAGACCCGCCATCTGAGCGCCTCTGGCCGACCGCAGGGCGGCAACGGGGCCCTGGCAGCGTCGAAGGCCGAAATCCACTACGGCCGCACTTTGAGCCGCAATGGATATCCTCGCAGCAAGCGTCGCCTGGATGATCGAAAAGCCGAGGATATTAAGGATGTAGCTTTCCAGCAACTGGGCGTCGATGAGCGGACCGGCCACTTCAAGAATCGGCTCAGCGGGAAAGAACGCGGTTCCTTCCGGCAAAGCGCGAATCTTCACATCCGGCCGAAACGACGTGAGGTATGCAAGGAAATCATCTGAAAATTGTCCCGTGGAACGCAGATAACCGATATCGGATTGGGAGAATCGAAACGCACGCAGATAAGACGCCACCTCACCCAAACCCGCCATGACGAAAAAGCCCCAATGTTCGGGCAGTCGCCGCACGGAGACCTCAAAACAGGCTTCTCTCGTTATCTGCTTTTTGAAATAGATCTGGGCCATCGTCAATTCATAGAAATCCGTGAAGAGCGACGGCGTCTCTTTCATCAGCCACATCTGAATTCCTTCTCGAGCGCGGTTAATTCTGTCATCTCCACGCCCATGCGCTCGAACTCGTCAAAAATCTCCTGCTCCGGCCGGACCTCAAGGCCCTTGACCGCGTCCTTCAAAACACAAATCCGAATATCCGGAAATTGACATAATCCCTGCACGACGTAATACACGCAAAAATCAAGAGCGACGCCAAAAACGATCACCTTCTTAGGCTCGATCAGCGTCACGAGTTTGTTCGTATTGGGATTGTCGAAGACATCAAGGCTGTTCTTTCTTATCACAATATGAAACTGTTCGCTGCGAATCAATTCGCGAATTGCATCGCTATCCATCTCATCCATGGGAATCGTCACGATCGGTACGTCCCCCAGAAAGCCGACCCTTTCGCTGCCCGGCTCACCCGCCATGCAGTGCGGCGGAAAGGTCTCCTTGAAATCGGGTTCGTCGGAAATCTCAGCGTTATCGTTAGTATGCCAGTCGATATCGGCGACCATGGAATAACCGCCTTCGAGCGCAAATCGGCGAACGTCACTGACGTTGGCAATAATCGTCTCGGCGCCGGGGACATAAAGCTTGCCTTCCGGCTGCATAAAGTCGAACTGCGTATCCACATCCCAGAAAAGGGTCTTTTCTTTCATTGTACACTCCTTTTCCACCTCAGCGGAATACACTTTGGGAGAACGCTATTTCAGTATGACCCATGCATTCTTGCCAAACGGATTGGTCCTCATAGCACGTTAGAATAGATCAGGAAATCCTTCAGCCTAAGCACAACCTGCCGCCAGAAACGCTTCATCTATCATAGGCCTCGGTTATATTGCGTCGTCTATAGCTCTCAACTTCTGTCATTGATTTGCAACTCCGCAAGTGTGTTCAGAACGCGCTCGGCATGTCCCTGAGCAATCACTTCCGGCCAGTAGTGTTGAATCACACCTTTAGGATCCACGATCATCGTCGTGCGAATCACTCGACCGTATGTCAAGTCCCCCAGCGAACCTCTTACCCAGGCTCCATAGAGTTCCATGACTCTATGATCCGGATCGCTCAGAAGCTTTAATGCAAGCCCATGCGTCTCGATGAAGTCACAATGAGACTCGACGGAATCCGGACTCACACCGAAAACCTGGGCGTTATACTGCCCGAATTGGGGCAACAGAGCCGTGAAGTCTTTCGCCTCAACCGTACATCCGGGAGTGTCATCCTTGGGGTAGAAGTAAAGAACCACCCATTGACCCCTGTAGTGGCTGAGGGTCACGGGTCGGTTGTTTTGATCGACCAGTGCGAAGTCCGGTGCGGGCTTGCCGATGACTGGGGACAATTCCGACGCGGCCTTTTCGATTTGGTCTTGTTGGACTTTAACGTTGATATCCAGGGTCAATTCGACAGGCTCCACTTTGATCGGCTGCACTTCGACCTTATGCGGTCCACAGCCGGGGATCAACACAAAAAGTAAAATGGAAATGAATCGTGTATTCCACATAACACACCTCGTAGAATAGAATCTATGAAATTCACCGACCGGCAACATACTGACGTCATGCCCTATCTTGATCAATACGGGGCAAAATGTCAAGAT
>CAYZAT010000082.1:0-13979 GCA_964476475.1 uncultured Pirellulales bacterium | reverse complement strand
GCCTTTTAAAGACGATCCGCCATAACGGGAATAATAGGGGGTCGGCGTGCCCATGTGATCATCGTGATATTGTGCCACCCGTTCAAATGTGAAACTTCGCACGACGCGGAGCTTCACTCACTCATCAATAGTGATCTCGAAGGTTTTGTACGTTGTATTGCCGACCGCATCAGTGGCTTTGACCGTGAGGATGTGTTCGCCCACCGGCAAGTCTTTTTCCTCGTCGATCTTGATCGTGAATTCTTCGTTCGTCGTATCGTAAACGAAATCGTCCGGTACGGTGCTCACCCATTTAGCGTGACTATCTATCGTATATTCGAGCTTATCAATCGCACTCAACTCATCGGAGGCTTTGGCGCTAAAAATCCTGTACCGGCGCGTCCCTCCAGAATCCGACGTGATTTTCATATCATGAACGACCGGCCCGGTATTATCCACGACGACCGGCTCACTGACCCGGCTGCCCGTCAGTGCCGTCAAGGTCGTATTGCTTCGGGCATCGTCCGCGGTGATCCTGATTTCATACCGACCGTCCTCGACGGTTTTCCCGTCCCATTCGTAAGTATTCGCACTGATTTCATCCTTTAGCTCAATCCAGTTGATCCTTCCCACCTTTCGAAAATCGATCTTATAGGTGAGCCGGTCACTGTTATCGTCCTTGGCGACATAGCTGATCTTGAAGACGCCTTCTTTGCCCGCTCCCTTCGATCGAACGACGGAAACGGATCCGACTCTCGGCGCCAGATTCGGGACGGTGCCGGCCACGGCGATCCCCCTGATGACCGGGCTGCCCCGGCCGTGCCGGCTTTGCAGCACCAGTTTGTACTGGCAGAATCGGCCCAGCGGACAGGGTAACTGGACCGGCTCGGTGATGTCCATCGGCTCGGACCACGGTGAAAAAGACGGATCGTTGATGTCCTTGACATTACCGCTGCGCGCGGAGACCAGAACTTTGCACTCCCGCGGAATATCGGCGTCGAGCTGTAATTTGCCCCAGTTCGCCGGCTGACCGGCGTCGATCAAATCGGACGTGTATGTCCCCTCGGAAGCGAAGTCGGAACTGAGTTTTACGAGTTTCGCCGGATTGGCCGTACCCAAGTACAGGTCCTTGCCGACCACGCTAACGGCCGTGATCTGGGCGGCCTGCTCATCCTCGAAAACCACCGCCTGTTGTTCCGAAACCGGATCGACGGTAAAAAGCTCGGCGTTGTTGCCCGTCCCGAGAAGCAATGTCCCCTCCTGCTCCGCCAGACAGAAGAACACCGCCGCCTTGTCGAAAACCTCCGTGGCAAATCCGTCCGGCGTGATCCTGTAAATATGGCTGGCTTGTCCCGGTTTTGTCCCCTTGGGAATCGGGCCCGGCGACTTGATCGGTTTCGCCTGATTGGGGACTTCCGTATTGGCAATTTCCAGTTTCCGACCGCCCGTCTCACTGATTGAATTACCGTTCCCTTTCCCTTCAGCCTCAGGCCGACCGGGCAACGGCGAATGAGGCGCCGACGCGGCAAACTTCGCCTGAGTCTGGACCACTTTGGCCGAGGTCGCCGCCGCGTATAAACTTGCCTCCGATTCAGGCGGGTTGACCGACAACAACGCTGTGATTTCCGGTTCGTCGCTGTCGTAGAGAACCGTCGTCGTCTTCGTGCGTGAATTGATCTTATACACCAGCCCGCGGGTGTCACTGCCCGCGTAAATCCAGCTATCGGCGCCCACGGCGAGCGAGAGGATGCTCGCGTCGGGGCTGTCGTAAAGAAGCTCGGCCTTGCGGCCGAGCGCATCGAGCTTGTAGATCTTCCCTTCCGGGCCGGTCCCCAAATAAATGTTGCCGCCGGCATCCACCGCAATGGCGAAGATATAGTTTGAATCGGGCAGTTCAAACACGACGTCCATCCGGTCGCCCTCGAACCGACAGAGCTTACCCGTTCCCCCGCTGATACCCGCCAACAACCGTCCGGCGACGTCCAGGGCCAGGGCGAAGATATGTTCGTTCGACAGGTGCTCCTCCGCTTCGACGACGTCGCCGTTTGCCTCTTTCGACCCGGCCGGATTCGTTCGTGACGGATAGATTCGCTTTAGGCCGCTCACGTTATACTTATAAATCGCTCCGTTCGGGCTTGTCCCGAAGTAAACGGTCCCGCCGCTGACAACGATGCTGTTGATGGACCAGACTTCACTGAAGCCCCGGAATCGGTCGATGAGCGTCTCGCCCGCGCGCCCGAGCTGAATCGTCCCCCGGGACCCGATGATGACTTTTTCGGTCCGGCCTTTGAGTAATTCGGCGCTGCTTCTATGGCGAACCACCTTGCTGGTTACAGCAAAACTTGTCGCACTCCATGCTAAACAAAGCGCCATAAGGGCAATCCAAACGACATTGAAACCGAGCTTGTTTCTCATTACAACTCCCTGAAAACAGATAACACACAATCGCCGCCATGACGGATTATTCGCTTACCTTTCAACAATGATAGGCAAAACATTTTTATCGATTACGACGGTGTCAACATCCACATTCCGTTCGAGCCAATGCGGGTAAGGCAAAACGCGCAACGCTCTCTTCGAATCCTGCAGAATCAACGTCCGGGTCGCCGGTAGATTGGGCAGCTCGGCATTTTCGACGATCACTCCGCGAGGGGGCAACGTCAGAAGAAAATACAATTTGCCTCGGCTGATCTGCAAAGAATTATTCAACGCGCCAACTAAATCGGGGTAGTTCTGAGCGATAAACTTGTGAGGCGCCATCTTGACGAGAAATCGTTCGTAATCGCGCGGCCCGCACACGGTCAGTTCGTATCTTCCCGGCGCCAGATCCTCGGGAATGTCCAGGTTGCACCGATACTTCTTCTTCGACGCCAAAACCGACTCAACAATGACTCCGATCTCGACAGAATCGCCGGCCCGAACCTTCGCATCAGACAAATCGAGAGACCATATGTGCGAAACACGACTCTTCGGCAAAATGCGAAGATCGAACGCGATCGACTCGATATCGGCGATTTTATAGGGATTATTCAAGAGCAATCCGACCGCGCCGTAACTTTCGAGAATCACTTCATTGAGCCCCATCCCCGTCGATACATTCTCAAAATTCACCGACTCGCCGCCCTTCAGGTTGATGGCAACCTCATACTCGACGGTGTGTTCCTGCGGAAAATCCCCGAGCTGAAACGCAGCCCCGGCAACCGCCACCCGAAGGTAAAACGGCGTGAGTAAACGATTGTTCACTAACCGGCATTTGTACAGACGCTCCTGCACGTCGTTATACCGGTCGATGCGTATCGTCAGCGGAATCGTCTTTGCCTCGGCCCCGATCCGGCCGACAATCCCGGTCGCTTCATCGGTCGTCAGGGCGCCCACCGTTTCCAAAACGCTGGCCAACTTGAAGGAGCTCGAGAGGTTCGAGACCACCGTGTGGACCTTCCCCGTCGCCATGGGCAAATCGATCTGCCCGTAGCCCAACAGGAAATGCCCAAAACCAAAGACTTTATCGCCCACAACGTCGGTAACGGTTCCATACGTCGCCAGAGAAATATCGCCCGAGACCATCGGTACGGCCAGGCAAGCCCCCGGTACGAGTTGGGCCTTTTCGTTCGTATCCGTCTTTTCGCCGGCCCCGCCTCCGGCTACCACCATCAATCCGAACGGCTCCACAAAGGCCTTTAACTGCTCGCAAGCCGATGCCGGCAAACCGGATGTAATCAAAGGACACGGCAAATGAACCATCCCCTCGAGGCTGAGACCGGACCCGACCCGTCGGGCTTGAAGCTGTTTGTCAATGTGCTGAAAATCAATGGGCGCTGTAAAGTCAAGCGCCAGGTCCACATGCCGGGGCTGCATGTCGGATCGACCGGCGGAGCCCAAACCGATCCGAAGCATCTCCTCGATCGGCGTGGTCCCGTAGAGCGGGTCCTTCGCATACGTCCATGTAAAGGCGAGGGCGCCCGCCAGACGCCCGTCGATATAAACCGGCGAACCGCTGCATCCGGCGACCGGCCCGGTGTGCTTGAGGCGTTTATCGGTCCCTTCCACAAGGATCGCGTCCCGACTGCCGGGCCCGGAACTCGGATTGATATTGCGGACAACATCCACAACCTTCATACTGAATTTCTCGATCCCGGCGGTACCGTACTCCGTCAGGCAATAGGCCTTCATCCCCGGCTGAATTTCATCAAGGGTAATATACTTCGCCGGGTCCCAGACGCCTTCCAGACCCGCCGGCGCCTCGGCGGCATACCCCGGACCGGCTAAAAACAGGCAGAGGCAAAGAACCACAAATGGAGATTGATGACCTTTTTTGAACATTAATGTCCTTTCAATTCGTTTCCGGCGAAAATTCTAATCAGAAAACATGGCCGTTGCAAGATAAAACAAATACTGCTACAATGCCCGTTTGTTCGTGGCACGGGCTTGCAGCCCGTGGAAGAACTCATGGCCAAGATGGCCATGCCACATAGAATAAACGATAACGGAGAAGAAAATATGAAATCCGACCATCGGCACGAATTGAAAACGAATGAGCTGGCTGAATGGCTCAGCCACCTGCCGGAATGGACGAAAGAGAATCTTTCAACAATCATCATGGTCTGCGTTGTGATTGTCGTAGGCATCAGTATTTACGCCTGGAGAGTCTATAACGTCAATGTCGTCCGGGTGCGAGAACGTGCCGAGTTCACGACCCTGATCAATCAGCTCGCCGGCGCCAAAATGCAGATCATCCAGGGCCAGGAACAAGGAAGAGACTCATCGTTTATGCTCCTTCCGCCGGCCGAGAATCTCGAGAAGTTCGCTCAAAGTGCGAAGAACGACCGCATGGCGGCCCTGGCGCTGATCAAGCGCGCCGAAGCCCTGCGGGCCGAAGTACACTACGGCAACGTCGAAGAGGAATATTTCACATCGCAGATCGACAAAGCGAAAAAGAGCTATACCGAAGCACTGGAACGATGTCCGGATGAACCTTCATTAGCGTCGGCCGCAACGTTGGGTCTGGGCCTTTGCCAAGAGGAGCTGGGCAACTTTGAGCAGGCCCGGCAGACGTATCAGGAGATCACGGCGAATCCCGACTTCGAGCCGACCGTCGCCGCCAACCTGGCCGGACGCAGGCTCACGACGATGGCCGACTATCAGCGGGAAATCGTTTTCGGACCGGCCCCCAAGCCGACCGTCGCCGCCCAACCTTCGACCCAGATCAGGCCGCCGACGTCCAGCGAACCCACGGACATTATACCACCCTACAATATTTACAGGCCGCTTGACCTTGATCTCAATTTCCCCGAGGCACCTGCTTCCCCGGCGGAGGCCAATACACCTGTGGTGAATTGAGAATAGAGAATTTAGAATTCTGAATTCAATATTCTACATTCTGCTTCGGAGCGAGTGATGTGTTCGGGAGAAGACTTGGAACCTACGAACTTAGATGAAAATGAAGGCCCGCTCATCCTCCATGTCGGGCACTCCATCAAGGAACGCCGCGTTGACAAGTATCTCCACGGCCGGTTCAGCAACCTCAGCCGGCGCTTTATCCAGGACGCGATCAAACAAGGCGGCGTGACCGTCAACGGCAAAACCGCCAAGCAAAGCCTCAAGCTCAAGCCCGGCGACGTGATTCACCTGATCCTCCCCGAGCCGCCCAGCAAAGACATCCTACCCGAAGACATTCCGCTGAACATCATCTACGAAGACGACGAACTGATTATCCTCAACAAGCAATCGGGTATCCTCGTCCACCCGGCGCGCGGCAACACGCACGGCACGCTCGTGAATGCCCTGGCATTCTATTCGGATAAGCTTTCGAGCGGGCTTGGTGAATTTCGCCCGGGCATCGTTCATCGACTCGACCGAAACACGACCGGCGTGATGGTCGTCGCCAAGAGCGATCCCGCCCAGTGGAAGATCGCCAAACAGTTCGAGCACCGCCAAATCAATAAAACCTATCTGGCCATCGTTCACGGCACGCCCGAACTGAACGCCGACCGGATCAAGGCTTCGTTGGGTATCCACCCAAGAATGAGGGAGAAATACGCGATCAGGCCGGAAAGCGGCAAAGAAGCCATCACTTTTTATGAGGTTGTAGAATCGTTTCGCGGCTTCTCTTTATTGAAACTCACCCCCAAAACGGGCCGAACGCACCAAATCCGCGTCCACCTGTCGTACATTAAGCACCCTATCGTCGCCGATGACATGTACGGCGGCAAGCTCGTTTATCCCTGGCAATTGGCCAACGAGGAACCGGCCGTGCAAGAACCGCTCATTAACCGCGTGGCCCTCCACGCCTGCTCGCTCGAATTCAAACACCCCCAAACCGAGGAATCCGTCAAGTTTGAAGCCCCCCTGCCGGACGATATGCAACATTTCCTCGATGCCCTTCGGCAATACCGGAAAACCTGACCTCGACGTTTTACCGAGTGTCCCCAAGAGTGCGTGTGAGAAGGAGGCGCTGTCATTCTGAACGGAGCGTAGCGTAGTGAAGAATCTCAGACTGTGCGTATGAATTGAGATTCTTCGCCTGCGGCTCAGAATGACATTTGCTTCATTTCGCTATGGCTTCTGAGTGTATTTTTTGAATTCGGCGTCTATTTGTTTCTTTGACCTCGGGCCGTCGTAAATGATGACTCGGAATTTGAAGGGAGCGGATTGGCCTTTTTCGAGGGTCAGGTTGAATGGTTTGGGATCGGGTATTTTGCGGGATTTCTGGAAGGCGTATTGACCGAGCGGATTTGCGGAGAAAGCGCCGTATCCTCTGGCATGCCAATAGGTCGGATAGTTGGTGCTGGTCGGGTGATTGAGGATGGCAATGCCGACGGTCTTATTATCTTTTTGCCCCTGGATTCGAACCCATTCGGCGCGTTTACCCCAGACATCTCTTTCTTTTTCATCGCCGTGGCAGTTCAAGTAGGCGCCCGTGCCGAGCTGGTATCGGTTGTCGGTGTTCTCGGTAAGCCACTGGGCCAGGCGGATGGCGAACATTCCTTCTTTCGTGTCGCCGAAAGAAACTTTCTCGGCTATCGCTTTAAGTTCGATATCAAGGTCGATGATATGCTGGTCGGCGCCCGGGATGAAACTTGTTATTCGTTTCTCTTCGAGCAGAGGTTTGTTGTCGGTTCCGATCCAATGCGCGATTGTTTTCAAGGCAGGATTGCCTCGGGCGTCGGTGGTCACCTCGGCGAGGAGGTGTTTGATGGCGGGCAAGGGACTCTTGCTGTTGTTCCAGAAATTGTTTCCGTTGATCCGGTCGTAGGTGAAGTACAGGCCGATGTGATGGGGATGGTCCTGTCTTTCGCCTTCGATTTTCTCGAAAGGCCAGCCGCGAGTGACGATGATACCCGCCGGCGTGCGGAGGGGAAAAAGGACGGGTTTCGTAAGAAGGACGTCCTTAGCGGCCAGGGGTTTTTCGGGATCGATGGCGTGAAGGTAATGGGTTAATGGTTCGCCGTCAACGATGACTTTTATAGCGCCTTTGGTTGGACTGAATGCGACTTCAGGCTTCGCCTCGATGGTTCCTGTCAGGGCCAGCACGGCGAGGATGAGGATGATCGACTGTGATAAGCATTTCATTCGTTAGTCTCCTGTTGTATCTTGTTGTTCTCCCGATTTAATCGGCTTTTTTCTCAAAACGACTGTATTCCTGTATTGAACGCCTTCTTTCTCCGTCTCAAAGGATATCAGTTCCAGATCGGAGCCGACGAAGCCCCCTTCTTTACTGATCTTGATGTTTGTCATGTCCGTTCCGGGAAAGAGCATGAAATTCGACGTACCGATGTTGCCGATGGAAATTCCGTAACTCCAGCCGGAGAACGTCTGCCCGTAGTTGGAAATGTCATCCGCCGGCGCTTCATCTCCGATACGAAATGTAAACGTCAATTGTGTCTCTTTGTGTTTCTCGATGTCACTGGTTTCCAGAAGCACCTGTTTGGCAATCTGAGGGTGAATGTCGGCATGGCCTTGAACGGAGATGATCTCCGTTCGTTTGAAAAGCTCGAACGTATGATTCCGACTCAGTTCCGGATCCAGCTCAATCTTCCATTGATATGTCCAAACATTGGTCTGGGCATACGCATCATCCGTCTGCTCAAACGCAATAATGCCATATTGAGGCAGTTCTTGTTTCTCAGTGCCCCTTTGTTCCTCCTGGTTATTTTTCGCCTTACAACCCGACAAAACCAATATACTTAATATACAAAGAATACCGATATGTCTTTTGTTCATCATCATAAGATTCTCCATATCCCTGTCTACTGTGCATGAAAAGCCACTCCCCAGAACACTGGTTCTGAATCCTTCAAAACGAGTTCTGATACTCGCAGGTCATCATCAGCGCGCATAAGAAACTGTGTGGCAAGCTCCGCCTTAGGTTCCATATACAAGCCTGCCAAAGCAAAATACTTCATTCATGATACTGTTTCCGTCTTCCGTCACTCTTGCGGAAGCTTTGCCAGATCGACGTCGGAGCCGGCGACCATGAGAATGTCGTCGAGGTAAATCACGGTGCTCGGCATGGGGACGTTGATGATCTTTCCCTTTTCGCCCTTGATTTTCCTGGCGTTCTCGCTTCGCTTGATGAGCACGAGGTTCACATTGTATTTTTGGCGGAGCTGCAAATCCATAACCGTCCGGCCGTCAAAGCTTAGCGGCGCTTTGATTCGAGCCAGACTGTACCCCTCGGCAAAATCGATTTTCTCGCCGATCTGCGGGGCGATGAGCTTATAGGCCCACCGCTGGGCCGATTCGATTTCGGGGTAGATCACCTCCGTCGCCCCGACTTTGGAAAAGACCTCGCCGGCGATCAGGTCCTCGGCCCGGGCGTAAATCTGGTTGATCCCCATTTGGCGAAGATTGACCACCGTCAAAATAGCCGCTTCAAAACCGCCCGTACTCTGCCCGATCCCGATGATCGCCACGTCCACTTTATCCACTCCCTGGGCCTTGAGGGCCTCTTCATCCGTGCTGTCGAGCCTGACGGCGTGACTGACCTGGTCCGCAAGCAGCTCGACCTGGTCCCGTTCCTTGTCAATCGCGATGACCTCGGCGCCGCTCATAGCCAGCGCGATCGCCAGTTTCTGCCCAAACCTCCCTAATCCAATGACCGCAAACCGCTTCATCGCATTCGCTCCAAATTAGAACTGAGAATTTAGAATGAAGAATGAAGAATTAAAAGACGGCTTCCCTCATTCCAATTCTCAATTCTAAATTCATAATTCTTCTTATCCCACAATGACCGCCTCGTCCGGATAATCGTAACGCACCGGCTTCAGGTTGAACGTCAGAGCCGCCAACAGCGTCAACGGCCCCAGCCGGCCGACGAGCATCGTTCCAATAATAATCATTTTACCGGCCGTTGTCAAAGACGGCGTAATCCCGGTTGTCAAACCGACCGTTCCGAGGGCCGAGCCGGCTTCGAACATAATACCCGACATTGTAAAACCATTGGAATTCTCCGTCACGCTCAGGGCTAACGTTACAGAAAACAGAGCGACAACGAATAATATTGTGACCGTAATCGCCCTGCCGACGACGGCAATCCGAATCGAGCGTCGAAACATCTCGACTTCATGACGCCTTCGCAGAGCGGCGACCGCCGTCATGACGACCACCGCCAACGTCACCGTTTTAATCCCGCCGGCGGTCGAGCCGGGCGAGCCCCCGACAAACATCAGCAAAATCAAAATGAACTTGCTCGACGGTGACATCGCCGAGATATCGACGGTATTGAAGCCGGCCGTCCTGGCGGTGACCGATTGAAACAAAGCCCCGATGGCCCTGTCGGTAATCGAACCGCCCGGGCTTACATCCGGACCCGCGGCATAGCGCTCGAATACATAAATCGCACACGCCCCTAAGACAATTAACAATCCGCTGACCATCAGAACGATCTTCGTCTGAAGCCGCATCCTTTTCGGCGCTTCCATCGCAAATCGGTACCGTTTGTTGAACCACATCTTGAAGAACCGCTTCACTCTGTCGGCCACAATATTGGCCAAATCGTAAAGCACGCTGAAGCCCAGCCCACCCATAATAATCAATGGACAGACAACGACGTAAATCTGCCAACTCCGGCTGTAGTCCGCAAAGCTCGCGCCAAACAGGCTGAAGCCCGCGTTGCAAAAAGCACTGATCGAGTGAAAGACGCTGCAAAACCATCGGTGTTCAATGTCACTGTCCCACATCCCGAAGAGACTGACCGCACCGAGCGCTTCAATAAATATCGTGCCGACGAAAATAAAAGTGATCATGTTCCCGATCCGGCTGATCGTGCTGGCGCTGAGCAGGTCCTGCATCGCCACGGACTCCCGCACGCTCAAAGCTTGCCCCAAAAGCAGAGCAAAAACCGCCCCGAACATGACGATGCCCAGTCCGCCCAGTTGAATCAACGTCAGGATAACCACCTGTCCCATAATGCTGAAATCCTGGCCGGTGTCCTTGACAACCAAACCGGTGACGCATGTCGCGCTGGTCGCCGTAAACAGGGCATCGACAAAGCTCACGTTTTCCCTTCCATCAGCCGAGGCTACCGGCAACATAAGTAATCCCGCCCCGGAAAGAATCAAGACAATAAAACTGGCGATAAGGGTACGCGTCGGATTTTTACCCGAGGCCGCCAAGTTAACGCTGGTCCGGCAAAGCTTCGCAATGACTTGAACAACAAGATAGAGGCCGATGGCAAAATACTGGACGATAGCCGCTTCCATCCCGGACATTGAAAACCAGCGCCCGGCCCCACCCACCACGATTCCAAGCCCGACCAGAAGCGGAATTTCAAACCAGTTAGCCCGCCAGAACTCGATTTTCGAGGCGGCATTGAACAGCCGGACGATCTTCTCGGAAACAAACAGGACCAGACAAACCACCTGGATGGTGTACAGAATCCAAGCCGCAAGCAAAGGCTTATCGAAGCCAAACAGCGAAACGAAGGACGCCACGACGACAGCCGCCGTCAGTGCGTTCACTCCGATAAGCCCCCTCTCCAAGCGATTGTTTTTATAACTGATCCTCATAGGTCAATCTTCAAATAGAAGATTGTAAATCCCAAATCCCGAATCGTAAACCGAAAAACACGGTTCTTTAGGCAACGTCCACCAGCCCGAGGGCATCGCCGAATTTGGCCAAAAGCGCCCGGCGAATGTTCTTATGCTCCGCCTTGGTCAACATCGGATCGTTCGAGACCATCTCGAACGCGTTCCTTCGGGCCATCACCAATAGCTCGAAATCGTCCACGATACTGGCAATTTTCAGGTCGGGCAGGCCGTGCTGGCGGGTGCTGAACATCTCTCCCGGCCCGCGCAGTCTCAGGTCGTGCTCGGCCAGCTCGAAGCCGTCATTGCTGCGCGTCATGATCTCCAGCCGGCTTTTGGCTGTTTCGTTGTCCGTCTCTGCGAACAAAAAACAATACGACTTGGCCTCGGATCTTCCGATCCGACCCCTCAGTTGATGCAATTGCGCCAATCCAAATCGATCCGCTCCCTCGATCACCATGATCGTGGCGTTCGGAACATCCCCCCCGACTTCCACAACGACCGTCGATACGAGCAGGTCGATTTTGCCCTTGCGAAATTCCGACATGATCTCTTGTTTTTTCGCCGAAGGCATCTGCCCGTGCAGAAGATCAACCCTGAATTCCGGATAAACCGTCGTCGAAAGATACTGCCACTCATCGGTCGCGGCCTTCACGTCCCCGTTTTGTTCATCGGTCGTTATTCGCGGATAAACGAAATACGCCTGCTTCTTCGCTCGAAGTCTCTCGCGTATGAACTCGTAGGCTTTCTTTCGATCCCGCCGGTCCACCCAGCGCGTCACTATCGCGCCCCGTCCCGGCGGCGAGTGCTTGATGATCGAGACATCCAGGTCGCCGAACGCCGTCATCGCGAGCGTTCGCGGGATCGGCGTGGCCGTCATCACAAGGCCGTGCGGCGTCGTTTGCTTACGGAGCTGCGCCCGTTGCTCGACGCCGAATTTATGTTGCTCGTCGATAACCACCAAACCGAGCTGTTGGAATTCGATATCGGCCTGTAACAACGCCACAGTCCCGACGACAATATCTATCTCTCCCGACCGGATAGCCTTTAGGGTCTCGCTTCTTTTTTTGCCGGTCAATCCTCCCGTGATTAAAATCCGCCTGACGTTGCTGTTTCTTAAATATCTCTCGATACTGAGAAAATGCTGCCCGGCCAGAATCTCCGTCGGCGCCATAATCGCTACCTGCATTTTGTTGGCGACCGCCAGCAGTGCCGCATACAACGCCACTACTGTTTTACCCGAGCCTACGTCACCCTGCAACAGCCGGTTCATCGGTTCTGATTTCGACATATCAGAAACGATTTCGGAGATACTCGTATCCTGATCTTCGGTGAGCAGGAACGGAAACCGCTTTCGAATCCTACTATCGATTTCGTCGGTGCAAACGCACGCCGACGCCCTGGAAAAATGCTGAATCCGATACCGGCGAAGCGCCAATCCCAACTGCATTAGAAACAACTCGTCGTATTTCAACCGGCGTTTCGCCCGCGCCAGTTTCTCTTCATCCGGCGGCATGTGAATCCAGAAAAACGCCTCCTTTCGGGGTATTAAATCCGCCTTTTTCAAGAAACGCGTTTCGTAAAATTCCGGGATAAGGTCTGTCACGCTGTCGAGTACCCCAGTGATGATTCGCTTGATCTGCCGGCTGCTGAGCCGGTTGCTCGCGGGATAAACGCCGCCGCTGAAACATTCGACCGACTCCGGATGTTCCTCATCGAGAACGAAGAATTTCGGATTCGTCAATTGCAATTGATGTTTGTAAAGCGTAGCCTTGCCCGAGGCGACAATCACCCGGCCCGGCTCCAATTGATTGCGAAGATACCCCCCGTGAAACCAGATAATCCGGCACATCCCCGTATCATCGCTGACGAAAGCTTCGAGCAACGGCCGCCGGCGATACCCCTGATAATCGATCGACTCAACCAGACCGATGAGGCTGATCGTCTGATTGGGCTTGATGTGGCCGATCTTGGTCGGCTCCGGCATGAAGTCCCAATCGCGCGGGAAATACTCCAGCAAATCCCCAACCGTCTCGACGCCCCATTGAGCAAACGTCTCGGCCCTGGCCGGGCCGACCCCTTTGAGGTAACGAACGGGCGTCGATAGATCAAGCTTCGTTTGTGATTGTTCACCAGCCTCTATCATGATGATCTCTTATTGATCGAATCCGTACTCACCGACGAGTTTGACAAACCGGACATCGCAGATCGCTCTTTCCATGAGTCGATTCGCCTTCTTCTCACAAACCACTAATTCCTGCACGCCGGCGCCGCCGATGGGAGCGATGATGAGACCGTCCCCGGCAAGCTGCCTAAGGACAGGTCCCGGTATCTCCGGCAACGCCGCGGTAATCATAATCCGGTCGAAACATCCCGAAGGCGGCAATCGGTTCGCCGGCCAGCCGCAACTACCGTCACCCACATAATACTCGATATTGCCGAATCCCAATCGATCCAGGACCTTCCGAGCCGACTCGGCCAGGTCGCTGAATCTCTCGACCGTATAAACCTTCCTGGCCAGCTTGCTCAAAACCGCCGTCTGGTATCCGCTGCCCGTACCTATCTCCAGAACCTCACAATCCGGATCGATGCGCAGTTCCTGCGTCATCAACGCCACGATGTACGGCTGAGAAATCGTCTGGTCCAATCCGATGGGCAACGGGCCGTCGTTATAGGCCTGCGACCGATACGAAGTGGGGATAAATTCCTCCCTCGGAACCTCGGCCATCACCGCCAATATACGCGGATCGACAATATCGCGTCCCTTCAGGTCCCACCTGAGCATCCGCTCTTTAGCGTTGGCAAATTTTTGGTCCATCAATATCCAAAAAATAATCAAGAATGTTTTTTTAAAATTCGACTCAGCACTGTCTTTGAATGATAATCCAAATAGCGACTGTTAATGGCCGCCATACCGGCGACTTTCCCGTAAGGGGCAGCCGCTCTTTTTTATCCAGACAATTCTCGATTGAGTAG
>CAYZAT010000081.1:0-14059 GCA_964476475.1 uncultured Pirellulales bacterium | reverse complement strand
CAGGCGTTGTCCGACGCTGGCATCCACCCAAGCTTCCTTCGAGAGACAATGATGAAAAGTGAGCCGGTCAATGAGCGCAGAATGATCGCTCGTTGAATGCGCATGCCCCAAAGATGAACCCCATAGAGGCTCACGGCTCAATGTCGAAGTCCTATAAATTCAGTACGGCTAAACTATTTTTCTTGATTACTAATGTTGACTGAAAATATCCCCGATAAAAAACCAATCCGAGGAATATGTACATATTCAATTATCGTTAAAGGATTCCGTTTTTATAGGTCACTTGTTGGAAAAGACGATTACCGCTGCGCTTCGGTGACGTCAGAGTAGATATAAATCGCAATGAGATTGGAAGGATCTTGCCAATGAGGACAGACAATAAGGACCCACTCTTGTATTTGTTGCTCGTTTGTACGATCATCTTGCCGGCTCGAGCGGGAATCAATTCTGCGGGTATTGCAGCGATTACGAATCCCAGCGCCGATGTGACGCTCTCTTTTGTTCAGCCCGGTCGAATTACGGAGGTTCACGTCCAAGAGGGGGACATCGTCAAGGCCGGTCAAAGCTTGGTTCAACAAGATGATGCTGTGGAAAAGGCCCGGTTGGCCCAACTCGAGGCCGATTCGACGAACATGGTTAGCATCGAGGCAAGCAGGGCCTCGCTGGCCCAGAAGCGAGTGGATCTTCAGAAACTCGAGACTGCGGCGGCGCGGGAGGCGGCGACGGAATTAGAGGTGGAGCACGCTCGGCTGGATGTGAAAATAGCCGAGCTATCTCTTGATCTGGCGGTTTTTGAGCATGAGCAGGCCGTGAGGAAATATGAAGAGGCAAAGCTGCAAATCGATCGCATGAGCCTCAAAAGTCCGATCGACGGCAGTATCGAGAAGGTCGAGGTGGAGACCGGAGAGTCCGTCAATGCCCTGGAAAGCGTCGTTCGGGTGGTCAAAATCGATCCGCTCTGGATCGAGGTACCCGTTCCCCTGGATCGAGCCTCACGTCTGACTCGGGATGGGGCCGTTGACGTCATCTTTCCAGGCGGTCGTACAGATATTTCTTTGAAAGGGAAGATCATCTTCATCGCCGCGGTGGCCGACGCCGGCAGTAGTACCCTGCGGGTGAGGGTTGAGGTTCCCAACAGGAACAAAAGGTCCGCAGGCGAACACGTTCAAGTTGTCCTCTCCACCTCATCTGCGAAAAGAGAAGGTATCAAACAATGAGCCTTTATCGTTATTATCTTAGTTGGGCGTTCCATTGTGCATATCGTTGGTTAGGAAAAAACGTGGGCGCCTTCGCCTTCAAGCCCAAGCTTCTCCTGGTCCTGGGTACGCTCTCGGTCGTATTCCAATTAACGGGTTGTGTTTCCAACAGAGTTGAGGATCACGATGAATTCGTTTCTTATCAGCAACATTTAGCCGATCAAGGTCCACAACGGCGTGGCGATACCGAAGGCAGAGAATCGGAGCATCCCTTAAGACTTCTTAAGCCGGCTCCTTCTCCGCCATCTGTTGGGCCGCACGAAGCCATCGTGACCGATCCGAATACAGGCCGGAAAACGGCCCTTGCATCGAGACTGACCGACCCGAAAAGCCAGGAGCCGCCCCCCTATCCCACCGATGCGATTCCCGACTTGGAGTTCGTCAGCGATCCGAACACGGGCCGGAAGACCGTTGCTTTATCCCTCGAAGCCGCCGTGGCCAGGCTGCTTGCCCATAGCCCGGAGATCAAAGTCGTAAGCTTCGACCCGTCGATTGCCAAGCAGGACATCACTCGAGCCGCGTCAGCATTTGACTTTACCGGATTCGGACGCGTGAACTTCGAAGAGGAAGACAGTCCTCCCAACAGCATCTTTCAGCCGGGCCAGTCGGATATTCGAACATACGAAACCGGAATTAAACAGATGGCCGTAACGGGTGGGGAATGGTCGGTCAGTTATGCTTTGACGCGTAGCTGGGACGATTTGGCCGGGCGGCCGCTCCCTTTGCGGTATGAGCCGATTGTGGCTTTTCAATTAAGACAACCGCTGCTGCGCGATGCCTGGCCGGGCGTCACCCTTGCCGGTGTCAACATTGCCAAGCTTAACTATGAGATCGCCCTGCTCGGATTTCGTGAAAAAAGCGAGGATATTGCCACCCGGATGATCTCATCTTACTGGAGGCTCGTTCAGGCCCGCCGGGACGTGGAGGTTCAGCGGGCGCTTCTCGATAGAACACTCGAGACACTACATAAAGTCGAGGGCCGAAAGGGCATCGACGCCACCAACGTCCAAATCAAACAGACTGAATCATTTGTAAAAATACGTGAAGCCGCATTACTTCAAGCGGAAAAAGCGGTTGCGGACGCACAAGAGGTCCTTATACGTTTAATGGCCGACAGTCAGTTGAATGTGCTTGATGAGTTTGAGATTCTGCCGGTCAGCGAGGTTTCCCTTGAGACTCAGGAACTTGAACAACCTTCGAAAGTGCTGGCGACGGCCATGCGAGAGAATCCGGCCATCCAGCAAGCCCGGATCGGGATTGAGATTGCCGATATCAACATGCGTGTGGCCGAAAATCAGACGATGCCCCGTCTCGATTTAATTGCTTCAACCCGAACCCAGGGATTACATCGGGACGCCGATACGTCACACGACAGCCTTCAATCGGGAGATTTTTTCAGTTATGCGGTTGGGTTGTCTTTGGAATACCCTCTCGGCAATCGGCAGCGGGAAGCGGAACTGTTCAAGAGACGGCTGGAACGAAGACAGGCCGTGGCGACCCTGCAAAACATCGCCGATCAGGTAGCCATAGCCGCGAAGGAAGGTTTGCGGAGGATTAAAACGAACCAGGCGGAAATCCAGATTCAGAAAAAAGCCGTCGAGGCCGCACGAATCCATCTGCAAACCCTTATCGACACGGAACCGGTGAGAGAGCAACTGACGCCGGAATTCTTGTTGGTGAAACTGCAAGCCCAGGAGACTCTGGCGAACACACAGAGGGCGGAAAACCGGGCTATCATCGATTTCAATATCTCACTGGTCCAGTTAGCCCGGATTCTGGGTACCGTGTTGGAGTTGCATGAAATCCAATCCTCCATGCCCCCTATTCCATGTTCTGTAGCTGCTCCTCATTAGGTTTCTACCATCCCCAAAGCCTTTTGGCTTTGAGGATGCCCCCCCTTTAAACAACCCAATAATAATGAACAAACTAATCGATCGGCGAAAGGAGGGCGAAGATACCTCTGACTATTCTTTACCGGCGAATCCAAGCTGTTCATCGAGCCAGTGGTCGGTTCTCAAAACGGATTTTCGCCGGCGCAGGGCCAGGCGTTCGGCGCGGTTCTGAGCCAGGCGAAACGTATGGCGGACCGGAACAGAAGAGATATCGTCACGGGCGCGCGCGTGTCTTTTCTTGAGATAGCCAACCATGTTCTTGGCATAGCGGGTCACGACCTCGTCTTCCAGGCTGAAGATCCCCTGGGCGCTGCCCGGGTCCCCCTGGCGTGCCCCCCGGCCGAATAACTGTCGATCGATCCGGGCGGATTCGTTGGGTTCGGCGGCAATCACGTGGAGTCCGCCGGATGGGGCAACGCCCCGGCCGAGCTTGATATCCGTCCCTCGACCGGCCATGTTGGTTGCCACGGTAATTTTTCCCGGCTGCCCGGCTTCGGCTACAATTTGGGCCTCCTGACTATGATAAATCGCATTGAGTACCTGGTGGCCCAATCCTTCGGCAGTAAGCAACGAACTAAGATGCTCGCTGGATCGCACGCTCCGGGTCCCAACGAGAATCGGCCGGCCCGCTTCGTGAAACCGGCGGATTTCCCGGACGATGCACGTCCACTTTTGGTCTTCCGAGGCGAGGACGAGCGTGGGCAGATTCTCTCGTATGCACGGATGATGGGTTGGAATCTTAACGACGGGCAATCGGTAAATTTGCCAGAATTCCGACGACGCCTCCGCAGCGGTTCCCGTCATCCCGGAAAGCTTTTTATATATTCGAAAGAATCGCTGAAAGCTAATACGGGCGTAGGTATCTTTCGGTGGATTGATCTGAACCGTCTCCTTTGCCTCGATGGCCTGATGCAGACCGTCGCGCCATGTCCGGTCCGGCATCAACCGGCCGGTAAACTCATCCACAATAACCACCTTATCATCGTCAAGCACGTAATGCTTATCCTTCAAATACAATTCCTTGGCCGTGAGAGCCTGATTAACCAACTCCCATCGACGTCGGTGCCCCTTCCATAGCCCCCCCAGATTCCTCGTGAGCTGCTCCAGATGAGCTTGCCCTTG
Source organism: uncultured Pirellulales bacterium (assembly GCA_964476475.1). GTDB lineage: Bacteria > Planctomycetota > Phycisphaerae > Sedimentisphaerales > Anaerobacaceae > JAFGTG01. Next base: position 9,789 of record CAYZAT010000081.1, on the reverse strand, counting down.
ACGGGTCAATTCAATCTCCCTATAGCGATGGTCGATGCGGTAATCCGTCTCAATATCCATTTTCTCTGCAATGTCTGCAGCTTCCCGGAAGGACTCCGTTTGCTCCGGATTCAATCCTTCTCCCGATATGATCAGGGGGGTTACCGCCTCGTCGATCAGGATCGAGTCGGCTTCATCGACGACGGCATAATGCAATCCGCGCTGAACGAGCCGGCCGGTTCCGTCCCGGCCGCCGCTGGCGATTTTAGCCATGAGCGCCGAACCTAAGCCCTTCAACCGCCCAAGGGCTAAGCGATCGCGGAGGAAATCGGCGGTCACCTCCTTATTCGTACAATACGTCACATCCGCCAAGTAGGCGTCTTTTCTTTCCCCCGGGGGCGTTTCCTGTTCGATATGCGCGACGGTCAGCCCACAAAAACGATAAATCCGGCCCATCCATTCGGCGTCGCGCCGTGCCAGGTAATCATTGACGGTAATCACGTGGCAACCTTTTCCCCGCCAGCCGGCCACGGTAACCGGCAGAGTACAGGTCAGCGTCTTGCCCTCCCCCGTGGCCATCTCCGCAACACATCCATGCTCCAGAGCTAAGGCGCCCGCGACCTGAACGGGAAACGGTTTTTCACCGATCTGACGAAACGCCACTTCCCGAATGAGGGCAAACGCCCGCTCAAGATCATATGATTGATCGCGATGGCGACGGAAGATCTCGCGCAACTCACCAGCTCTTTCGCGGAGTTTCGAATCCGGCAGCGCCGAGAACTGTTTCTCAAGGGATAGAATTCTCTGAGCCTGGCGGGTAAGTCCCCGGTAGCGCGGGACGCACGAGCTCACCCATCCAACACCGGCATGCCATGCCGCGTCCAGCCCTCGAGGGAGAAAATCACTCGAAGCCCCGTAATCCAGCATCCGCCAGGTTGCACTGGGTATGGCGTCCATTTTAAATCCGGAACCTCCGCTGGAATAATTGGCGGACCGACCGCCACCACTGGGCGGCAAGAGGCTTGGAAGGCAATTGGAATCTCGCGACGACCCGCTGGCCGGACAGGAGTCGAACCGGACCGTTAAGTATCGGCCGGATACGAATCTCGAAAAACTTCTCAGCGGTCCGAATCCCGCGGGGATCCTGAGCCATCGTAGGCATGGATCCACCGACCGCATAACCAAGAGCTTCCGACGGCAATACTTCCTGGCCGGCCGGGAAGATCGCTTCAATATCGCCTCTCAACAGCACGTCGGGGCGTCCCCTCACACGGATTTCAAGCTGCTCGTACGCCTGATCGACGAGGAGAGCGGCGAGCTGCTGCCCGGCGGTCGCTCGAATACGGACGTTATTCAGACCCGCAATAAGACCGATCTGTTCTCCGCGTTGAAGATAGACGCCTTTGCTCTTGTCAATATCAGGTGAGACCCATATACCGGCTTGCGCCGGCTTGAGATGCAATGACGAAAGTTGAAAATCGACCCGGGCTATTTTTTCTTCTAAGGCCTGCATTTGCTCGGCCAGGATTTGCGCCGCCGCGATCTCCTGCAACTGGGCAACGTGCCGCTTCACCTGAAGGCTGCGAAGTTCGGCCATGAGGCTTTTCTTTTCAGCCTCCAGGGCCGGATTGACGGCCTTGATGAGGGGATTTCCCCCCGGAGCGACGACCAGATCGGACGCGAGAAATTCCGTTATAAAACCATCGCTCTCCGCATGGACGATCGCCAAGTCAACGGGTTCCACGATACCCTCAATCCTGCAATGGTCGGGCACTTGGAGAATTCCCAGGCCTGTCGCTATTAGAACCAAGGTACCGCATGTTGAAAATACAGCACGGCCGCGGGTTTTAGCGAGTTCACCATGCGTTGCGAGATATCGAATGAACTTGCCGATTGGAACGAGCACCCACGCAATGATGGCTGAGAAAGCAAAGAACGGCACGAGAATGAACAATTCCTCCGGAAGTCGATCATTCAGAAACAATAAAATACGAACACAAATGAAAACACGATAACCCGTGGATGCGATACCATAGAATACAAACCATATCCTCTCGCCAAAGCTGTGGGCCGGATTCTGGATGCTTTTCAATCGCCAGGTGTATCTTTTGACGAGGTAGGAAAGGTAGGCCCTGGAGCGATGGCTGAGGTTGGGGATTTCCAACAGGTCGGACAGGACATAATAGGCGTCGAACCTGAGTAGCGGATTCCCGTTGAAGAGCAGGGTTGAGATACTGGCCACGAAGATAACATTATAGGCAATAATATGCAGCGTTCCCGTGGACGTATTGGCCCAGATCATCGCGGCAATCGCCGCTCCCGCCAGTTCCACCATCACGCCCGCCATACCGACGACGGCCCGATGCCACTTTTTTCGGAAGGCCCACGCGCTGGACGCATCGACATAGGGCAACGGGATAAATACGAGAAACATCACCCCCATCACGTGGACCTGGCCGCCCGTGCCGCTAAGCCGGCCGAACCGCTTACAGGCAAAGGCATGGCCGAATTCGTGACATACCTTGATGATTACAATGCTTACGTACAACAGGATAAGATTATCCGGCGCCAGGACATCCGAGCTTTGGTGGATGAGTTCTCGCAGGTTGCCGACGACAAAGTACAATCCCGTTGTCACGAGCGCCAGCCACAGAATCAGGCCGATCCAACCAAAGAGCCAGCCAACGACGCCGACCCATCTTTCCAGAATGTGGTCCGGATCCAACAACGGGATGCGGACAAACAGCAGGTTGGTGAAGAATCCCTGGATTTGGCGCTTGACGCGCGTGCGATAGCGATTGAATAGACTCTCCGTATCCGGCGCCAGTTCGGCATAGAGCAAATTCGAGGTATAAAGCTGACCGAGAAGCTGGATAACCTCCCCTTGCGTAGGTGCCATGTCACCGAGCTGCTCATTGCATATTTGCCACGCCTCAGCGACGGTCCGCCGACCGTCCAGCAGACCGACGAAACGATGGGCCTCGACGCTGAGACGCGAGTATTCGTTGTTGGCCGGATTCTCCAGAACATACCACATGACCGAGCGAAAATGCTGCCGGTGTACCTGCACGCTGGAGAGCAGCCTCGGTCGTAATGAGGCCACCCGATACCAGGATTCGTGAAAGGTCGGGCGATCAACAGACATAATCCGGCGTCCATTCAGCTAAAGCCATAATTTCATCCGTATCCAGTTGATGATCTTGCGCGTCCAGATCCATACATAGCGCCGTTCGCCAACATCGATTTTGGCCACGCCCTCCATGCCGGGACGGACCCACGGGTACGTCTGGAGCAATTCCACGCGGACTTTGAAGACGTTCCGCTGGTTGACGACCTCGGCAATGGGATTAATCCGCTCAACCACGAACCTGATCCGCTGAGCGGGATAGGAGGCCGTCGCTAAATGCCCCTCCTGGCCAACTTTAATATCATAGATTTCATCTTCCGGGACCATTAACTGTGCCCGCAACGATTCAAGCGGGCAAACCTCGAAGAGCACATCGCCCATCTTCACAGGCGCCCCGATCTCGCGTTTGAGGTCCCCCTCGATGACCACACCGCTTATAGGCGAAACAAGACTCGCTTGTCGAACCTGGTATTCGAGCAGTTCGATTCGGGCCTGGGCCTTGTCCGCATCCGCCTGGGCGATCTGGGCCTGGGCCGTCTCGGCGTCCCGCATGGCGGCCGAAGCCTGCTTGAGGTAACCGGCTTTCTCGGCCTTGGCCGCCGCCAACTGCAACCGAAGCTCGGCCGTATCCAAATCTCCAAGGATCGAGGCCCCCCCCTCAACTTTATCCCCCACTTCGACCTCTACATTCTTGATATAGCCGTCAAAGGGGGCTGGAATGACCTGTTGCTGGGTTGCTTCCAGGACGAAGGGGGCTTTGGCTCTGAACGTTCCCTGACCGAAGATTAGAAACGCGACGGCCGCACAACATAGAATCGCACTCAGCTTTGCCCATGCATACTTCGGGCCAACGAGTGCGCCGATGCCGCTACGCATACCCAGGGCCATTTTCGCACCTATCCATCGATCAGACAGATAGAGAGTAGCCAATCGGGCGGTACAGAGCTCGCAGGCCAGGCGTACGGTTTCAATCTCATTGAGATTGAAGGCTTTATCTATCGGACGTTCGAGAGTCACAACGCCGGCGACGCGCCCCTCCCAACGTAACGGCAGGCTTAAAACAGCCATTGGACCGTGACGTTTCGATAACGTGTCGGCGGCGCGATGAACGGTCGTCGAATCCGGAGAGGCCGGGCTGAGAACTTCAACGTCCTGATCCAAGCATTCCTCCATGGCCGTTTCAATATCCTGGACAATCTGCATCTTCCGGCTGAAATCTTCCGTGTGACTCAAAGCTTTGAGCCGAACGTATCGTCCTTTGAGAAAGCCGAGGCTGACTCTCTCACATTGCCATTGGGAAGCCACCTCGTTGCAAAAGGCCATTGCGGCGCCGGTGAATTTCTGCTGTCGATTGACGGCGGACAATGCCTCCGTCGCCTGGCGAAGCCACTGGCACCGCCGTTGCCAGTTTTGTTGAATGGGGCCGGCTTGCATATGGTTCATCATGCCGGCCAACAATTGGAATCTTTGAGACAGCAAGTCGAGGGCAATTTCGCTCTCCGCACTGACAACGAACGCGGCTACCGTCTTTCCGATCCCGGCCAGATTAAATGGGGTTACAATCAGATGATGGCTCACATCTTGATCCTCGGATGAACCGGATCCGTTTAATGATTGCGTCAAAGCGGTCCCAGAGGCAAGAGCATCTCGGATGAGTTGAGCCGAGTCGGCAAGCCACGCGGGAGCTGAAGCCCCCTGCTTCGACCGGGGATGCAGGGCTAAAACGTCAAGGTCGCGGTCCTGATTGGCCCGCAGGATAGCCCCACTATCGGCAAGTCCTAAAAGACACTGTGCGGCCAATAAATTTGCCAGAAATTCTGAAGGATTTAAATGGGATTGCTCAAATCGTTCCACCAATTCACACAGATCGGCAGTCGTTACATTCTCAGACTTCTTTCTCTTTGGAGAACGATACATTCGTCTTTGGCGTTATTTTTGCGATCGATTGAAATCTCCTCCCTGGGGCAAAACAGAACAAAATTCAGCATACCTCCTTGAAGGATAATTATACTATTTTCTTCCACTTTTTGCAACTTTTTTCCCTCACGTGTGATTATATTGGAGCGGGAGACTGGGCCGAGCCGAACAAGACCTTGAGCAATGTCATCAAACTCAACACAACCCAGATTCAGAACCATCTCGGTCAGATGGTTTGGAGCGCCTTGAAAAAGACAATGAACGCCTTACCGGACGTTGAGGCAGACTGTACCGGCAGATCATCGGGCCGGTTCGTACAACGCCGCTCGAGAGCATAAGAAGAGAAAGGCTGGCGAAATGATGGACCCATGCGGTCTATAATTTGATCGAGCATGATATTCGCAAAATATACGCAAAACAGCCTTTCATTAAGGGTGAAAAACGTGGATAATAACTTGATTATGTAGTTTTTTGAATCTCCGGATATAGTATGGGACTGAGTTTTTCTCTGAAACACAGGAAAACAGATAAGGAGCCCTACCCATGGTCAAAAAGTTTGTACTTCTCATTATTGTGATACTGTCGCTGGCCCTGTCCGTTTTCGGCTGTAAACAGAAAAAACAGCCGCAAGCCGGGGATGAGGAGTCGAAAGGCAAGAAGACAATTGCCGTCGTGGTTTCCACGTTGAACAATCCCTGGTTTGTAGTTCTGGGCAATACGGCCAAGAAAAGAGCGGAAGAACTGGGTTATGAGGCCACCATCTTCGATTCTCAAAATGACACCGCCAAGGAGTCGGACCATTTCGAGAATATTATCGCCGGGGGCTATGCGGCGATTTTATTCAATCCGACGGATGCCGATGGATCCATCGCCAACGTGAAAAAGGCCAAAGAGGCGGGTCTGCCCACCTTTTGCATTGATAGAGAGATTAATACCAATGACGCGGCCGCCACACAGATATTGTCCGACAACTACACCGGTTGTGTCGAGTTGGGCCAGTATTTCGTCGGGAAGATGAATAAGAAGGGCACGTACGTCGAGCTTCTGGGAATTCTCGGCGACAACAATACCTGGAACCGATCAAAGGGATTTCATAGCGTCGTCGATAATTATCCGGAATTGAAGATGGTTGCCCAGCAGTCGGCCGAGTTCGACCGGACGAAAGCGATGGAAGTGCTTGAGTCGATTTTGCAGGCGAATCCTGAGATCGACGCGGTCTTTTGCGGCAATGATGCCATGGCGATGGGGGCCTACCAGGCCCTCGCCGCGGCCGGGAAGGCGGAGAAGGTGATGGTTTTCGGCTTCGACGGAGCGAAGGACGTGATTGATTCCATTCAGGAGGGCAAGATCGTGGCGACGGGCATGCAGTTTCCGAAGAAAATGGCTCGGATGGCCGCCGAACAAGCCGACGAGTACATCAAGGGTAAAAGGAATTTTCCGCAAAAGGTACCGGTGGCCGTCGAGCTGGTGACACAGGAAAATATCGATAAGTACACCGCCTATGGACGGCAATCAGAACCGTAGCACCGGCTATCGGTTCAGGGCATGGATCATCTCGTCATTATCTTATGAAGAAAGTGTACAAATATGCCGTAGCCGTCGCGATTGTCGTCTTCCTGGGGTACTTTAGCATTTCATTTGAGAACCTGGACGACGTCAAGGAACAGCGACGGAAAGCGACGTTCAATGCGGCCCGGTACGCTCGAGATTTCTGGGATAATCAACTGGTGCATGTTTTGGATCAAGCGGTCGATGTCAACGAGCTGATCGAACTGTTCAACTCGAATATGAGCGACGCGATTAAAAGATACGGCAAGGCACCGGGCGTATCGAGAAATTACGCCTACTTAATCGAAGGTCGTGGCCAAATCCTTTCGATAGGTGATGATTTTCTGGACGTAAGCACCAGAGGCCCCCAAACACAGTCGAACGCCAAAATACTGTCAGGATTGTATATTCCGGGAAACGCCGTCCGGGACGCATCCGGCCTGATCGACGTCAGTACGTTCTCGGATACGATGAAATTCAATGAGATCAGCGGCGAAATTAACAAGATCATCGTCAAAGAAGTGATTCAGCCTTTTCTGGAAAAAAAACCACAGTCGGGCAACACAATACGCTTCCTCGGGGCGACTCAAGTGGCCCGGGACGCCACAGAGGAACAAGAACTTCAGCTTATCGAGGTTGTCCCAATCCGGCTGGAATTGGAATCATCACTGTGAAATAACGTATAGAATGACTCAACCCAAGACGAACAATATCATCCTGAAGGCCAACAACATCAGTAAGACGTTTGGCGGCATCAAGGCTTTAGACGGTGTGGACCTGGAGATCTATCAGGGACAAGTAAATGCCATCGTCGGCGAGAACGGCGCGGGCAAATCAACCTTAATGAAAGTTCTCACAGGGGTGCACCGGGAATACGACGGGCAGATTATCCTGGACGGTCATCAAATTGTTTTCGTTAATCCGAAGGAAGCGCAGAAGAACGGCATTGCCATTATCCACCAGGAATTGAACCTGATTCCGTACTTGAGCGTTGCCGAAAATGTCTTTCTGGGCAGGGAATTTGTCAATCGGCTCGGCTTGATTGATACCCGGAAAACGGTCGCCGAAACAAAGACGCTGCTGAAAAAACTTGATTTTGACATCAATCCCCGGATTCAAGTTTCACGTTTGCGGATCGGTCAACAGCAAATTGTGGAGATCGCGCATGCCCTCTCGCTGGAGGCCCGCATCGTCATTATGGATGAGCCTACATCGGCGATCAGCGAGCACGAGATCAAAGTTCTCTTCGAGCTGATACGGTCTCTGAAAGCTCAAGGGGTTACCATTGTCTATATAACCCATAAGCTCGATGAGCTCTTTCAGATTGCCGATTCCGTCACGGTACTGCGAGACGGGAAGCTCGTCGGCTCCAGCTCGATCGAGGATTTAACGCATGATGATATCGTTCGGATGATGGTCGGAAGAGACATAAAGGATTTTTTCGTCAAGGCCGACGTCGCACAGTCAGAGGAAGTTTTAAGCGCGAGGGATATGTGTCTTACCCATCCGAGACGCCGGGATGATTACGTCGTGGATCACGTCAGCTTTAATATCAAAGCGGGCGAAGTACTGGGTTTATTTGGTTTGATGGGCGCCGGCCGAACCGAGTTGTTGGAGACCCTTTTCGGCCTTCATCCTAAAGAATCGTCGGGCGAACTCTGTCTCGACGGCCGGCAGGTCGAGGTAAATTCACCCGTGAATGCGATCAAATCAGGGATCGGTTTTATCACCGAAGACAGAAAACATGAAGGTCTGGTTTTACAAATGTCGGTGGCCTCGAGCATTAGCCTGGCGAGTCTGGAGCGCACGGAACGTTTTGGATTCTTGAACGCCGGGCTTGAAAATCGGCTGGCGCAAGACTATGTCGAGCGTTTGAAGATCAAGACACCGTCTGTACAACAGATTGTTGAGAACCTGAGCGGTGGAAACCAGCAGAAGGTGATCATTGCCAAATGGCTTGCAACGAATCCGCGGATTCTCCTCCTGGATGAGCCGACCCGGGGGATCGATGTCAACGCAAAGAACGAAATCTACAGACTGATCAGCGAGCTGGCCCGGGCCGGCCTTGCCATCCTCCTGGTCTCTTCCGAACTGCCGGAAATCATGGCGATTGCAGATCGAATCCTTGTGTTGTCCGAAGGGAAAAAAACGGCGGAGTTCCCACGTTCGCAGGCTACGGAAGAGTTGATTATGAAGGCGGCGATCCCGAAAAGTTTCCAGTTTCAGCATTCATCAAATAGTTAGGATGTGCGGATGCTTGCGTTAAAAAGACATAGGGAGATTTTAGTTCGATTCCAATCGCTGTTGGCTCTCTTGCTGATGGTGGTGATCTTCAGCGTTTGCGCAGAAGGTTTCTTTACGAAAGACAATTTCTGGCTCGTTTTGAGGCAGGTCTCCGTCAATACATGTCTCTCCGTCGGTATGACCCTCGTCATCCTGACGGGAGGGATCGATTTGTCGGTCGGATCGATTCTTGCTCTGAGTGGAGCGATCATGGCCGGCTTGCTCAAGAACGGATTAGAACTTCCCGTCTTCAATCTATTCATCGGCGTTTCTCTGTTCGGAGCGGTGTTGGCCGGATTGATGACGGGCTCGTTTCTGGGATTCTTCAACGGCGTGATGATTACCCGCTTCAAGATTCCTCCTTTTGTCGCGACGCTGGCGATGCTGACCATCGCTCGTGGTTTGACCGAACTCTGGACCGGGGGGGCGGCAATCACCGGATTGGGTAAAACATTCGGCACATTAGGGACAGGCTGGTTCCTTGGCATACCCGTCCAGGTCTGGACGTGCGCTGCCATCGTCGTGATTGCTGTGATCCTGTTAAAAAAAACAAGATTCGGAAGATACGTTTATGCCGTCGGAGGAAACGAGCGGGCAGCTACACTCTCCGGCTTGAACGTTAAAAGGATCAAACTGCTTGTGTACACTCTGGCCGGTGCTCTTTCGGCTGTGGGAGGCCTTATTGTTACCTCAAAACTCAACTCGGCGACTCCCACTGCCGGCGATGGCTATGAGCTGGACTCGATTGCTGCCGTGGTCATTGGAGGAACGTCGCTGTCCGGCGGTAAAGGCTCGGTGCTGGGTACCATTCTGGGCGCCTTGATCATCGGTGTCCTCAACAGCGGCTTGATTATACTCCGGGTTCCGCCTTTTTGGCAGAAGGTGATTAAAGGATTCGTCATTCTTTTGGCTGTTACCATTGATAAGCTGAATTC
>CAYZAT010000080.1:0-14249 GCA_964476475.1 uncultured Pirellulales bacterium | reverse complement strand
GATGGCCTTAAATTCCCGGGCGATATGCTTTTCACTGGACCAGCCCAACGCATAAGCAATCTGTGATATCGTCATATCCGTCTCAAGCAACATTTGAACGACGCGCTCTACACGCGCACGCTTGATTTCGTCATGAACGGTTCGACCGAGAATCTTTACAAACCGACGATGTAAATGACGACGAGACATGGCAACCGCTTCCGCGACGGCACTGACCTGTGTATTCTGCCTCGAATGGCATTGTATGAAAGAAAGCGCTTTGGCTACCTCCGGATCCTCTATCGCCAGTATATCGGAAGACAACCGGGCGACAACGTGCGTCGGATGGACGATGATCCGGTTACATCCCGTTTCCTGGCCGGACATCAGTTTATCAAGCACCGCGGCGGCCTCGAATCCGGCCGCTTCGGTATCACGAGCAATGCTCGAAAGGGGCGGATCGGACAACTCGCAGAACAACTCATCATTATCAACGCCGAGAACGACCGCTTCATACGGTATCTTCACATGGGCTATCTTACAGGCTTCTATAACATGCCGGCCACGGTCATCGTTACAGGCCATGATCGCCACGGGTTTCGGCAAATCCTTAAGCCACCGACGAATACGCAGCAACTCATTGGGCCATGAACATCGTTTCTGTGACCTGGGAGGTCTATAATCGCTTACCTCACAGCCGGCCTTTTCTACGGCCTCGGCGAAACTTCTCAAACGCGCCTCGGACCAACTGCTATTAAAACCGCAATACCCAAAATGCTTGAATCCCTTTTCGAGCAGGTATTCTCCGGCCATTTTGCCTACGGCGGCATTGTCACCGACGATGTTCGGTACACCACCGATTTCTTTTTCTTCCCGTGCGACGATGATGGGAATGCCTTTTTCCAGGAAGCGATAAGCTTTTTCAGACTCATTTAACCTCACAATCGCCCCGTCAACCTCCCAACTGCCGAAACGAGGTAAAGGTTGTTCCTGTCCCCTCGGCTCGTTATAGAACGACCAGCCCCCCTTCAATTTGGAATACTTGACGATCCCCCGTAATAAGCTCCGTCCGTACGCTCGGGAGCTTTCGATCAGTAAAATGACTCTTTTGACGTCCCTCATTCGATTGTTCCAATCTCTGAGTTTCTGTTAACTTAATTTCCTACGGATCCTTTGTCAATGGACATGTCCCAAAATGGGGGTAAAAAGGCGAGATATGGCGTTCTCACAAACGACACGAATCTCTATCTTATTGCGGTGACTATGCTTGATAAAGTACGCTGAGCGGCGATTACGTATCTATTGGAGATTGAAACCTATGAGTTCGATTCAAATGGAACCGGCATCGCTTATCAAAGCGGATGATTGGCAGTTTCAGTACCGTCAGAAGAGCCATTGTTCTTCATCCAATCTCACTATGCTCAGTTATGGAACGTTTGACATCAAATCCGGAGTCACGAGCGACGAGCTATATCACCATAACGAAGAAGCGATTCTTTTTTGCATCCGGGGAAAGGTTAATGTCCGCGTCAGATTGCAGACTTTTACTTTGTCCTACTACGACACTCTATTCATCCCGTTGGCCACACCGTATACTATAGAAAACACCTGCACCGAACAAGCTCTTCTGGTAGTCTGCAAAGCAAGGGCGGAAAACAAATATGAGCCTTTTTACTCATCGTGGGAACAGTTCTCACGGGACGAACGGAGAATCCGCCACCTTCAGGGTAAAGATGTCTTTCTGATGCTCGATGTGACCGAGAAAGCCGATAAATTGATGGCGGGTTACACGATTTATCAACCGTACACCCGGGCGTGGCCGGCCCACAATCATACGGACCAGGAGGAGGTGTATATATTCACCAAAGGCCAGGGAGCTATGGAAGTCTATGCGGATGAAGAGCACAAAACGTTCGTCCACTCGGTCTCGGAAATGGACGCTGTCACCATACCCGTTCTGAACTTTCATCCGGTCTTTAGCCAGTCGGAAGAGTTGCATTTCATTTGGTGCATCGCCGGACAAAGATACTGGGTGGGAGACAAGAACAAAGATTTCATGAAGGGCAACTCGGCAGAACTGACAACATAGTCTGTGGAAGGATACGGCGAAATGGACACCTTACGAGTTTCTCTTTCAGGTATCGATTATCTCATAGTCGGTTCCTATTTCGCTTTCGCCATCATTGTCGGTCTGCTGACCAGGAAGCTATCCGGCGACGACATGCGCGGATATTTTCTTTCCGGGCAACGGTTGAGCTGGTGGCTGCTGGGAACGTCGATGGTGGCTACGACGTTTGCGCTGGATACCCCCTTGTATGTGGCCGGCTGGACCCGGGAATTCGGCATCAGCAAGAACTGGGAATGGTGGGTGTTCCTTTTCGGAGGGATGTTTACCACGTTTTTCTTCGCCAGGCTCTGGCGGCGAAGCAATGTCCTCAACGACGCCGAATTCATCGCCATCCGGTACTCCGGCAAATCGGGATCGTTTCTCCGGGGATTTCGAGCCTTATACATGGGCTTCATTATGAATATGCTCGTCATCGGAAGCCAGCTCGTGGCCATATCGAAAGTCGGAACGCTCATTCTGGGCATCAGCACGACGGACCCAAATTACGGGGCCTGGTGTTGGGCGATCGCCGTCGTGTGTGGCTTCACGGCACTGTTTTATTGCTATGTGTCCGGATTCGGCGCGATCGTCATCACCGATTTCGTTCAATTCGGACTTTCTATGACAGGCGCCATCTTGTTGGCCGTTTATGCATGTCGGCAGCCGGAGGTCGGCGGATTCGGTCACATGATTGCTCAGTTGAAGAATGCCATGCCGGATAAGCTGGATTTTGCACCGACGATCGGAGCGGCCGAAGCGGGAAAAATTTCTTTACTGGTCGTTATCGGCTATGGATGTATTCGATGGTGGTCCCAGGTGTATGGCGGTGCCGAGCCGGGCGGCCAGGCACATGTGGCCCAGAGGATGCTGGCCGCCAGAAATGAAAAACACGCCCTGCTGGCGAGTCTGTGGTTCAATTTTGCCAATTATGCGCTGAAACCGCTCCCCTGGATTATCACGGCTCTGGCGACGCTCCTGATATTTCCCCTGGAAAAATTCGCAGACCATGAGGCCGTGTACCTTTCCACCATTAATTTTGTGCCCATGGGACTCAGAGGATTGGTCGTTGCAAGTCTTTTCGCGGCGTTCATGTCAACGGTTGATACGCGAATTAATCTGGGAGCGTCATACTTCGTGAATGACTTTTACAAGCCCTTTCTCGTAAAGGACAAGCCCGACCACCACTACGTTATCATTTCAAGATGGGTCAGCGTGATTCAGCTTATCGTAGGGCTGGGAATGCTGTTGATCGTGAGTAATATGCGAAGCGTATTCTTCATCTACGCCGGACTCGGTTCCGGTGCAGGTCTGGTTTACATCTTAAGATTCTACTGGTGGCGGATTAATGCCTGGAGCGAATTCGCGGCGATGGCGGCGGCGTTTGTCAGCCTCATCGTGTTCAGGTGGGGGATTTATGGTTCCGAAGCGGAATTCAATCGGCATGGTTTTGAATATATGTTCATCTCCTTTTTCATCGTCACAACCATTTGGGTGACAATCACCTTACTCACAAAACCTTGCGATGATCGGAAACTGAGAGAGTTTTATCAAAAAGTCAGGCCCTCCGGACCGTTCTGGAAACCTGTCTCTGGTGATACCGGAGAACCTGCCGACACAAGTGCGAGAGATAATTTAAAGGTGGCGTTTGCGGGTTGGCTCGCTTCAATCCTGACGACTCTGGGGTGCCTGTTCGGATTAGGTAAACTCTTATTTGGAGAATACCTGTGGGGCGCATGTTGGCTCGGGGTATGTGTGCTGAGCGGCGCCGTTACTTTATGGTCCGTAAGAACGTTGACAAACGACGGTCCAAAGAGGACATTCTAAACAAGTTCAGATGATTGGGATTCAAAACTGAAAGGAGATCGAAAGATGAATTCAGAGCGATTTTCCCGTCGCGAATTGATGAGAGGGGGCCTGGTTGCCGGCGAAGCGGCCGCCCTGACATTGTTGGGTACCCGACATGCTTTGGCAGGCAATCGGCCATTAATCATCGACAAGCGGGACAATGGAGACTCTTATACGCTCGGTATTCTCGGGTGCGGAAACCGTAGCAAATCCCATATCTCCGTGCTGAACGAGGTTTCTGAGATTGAGATCGCCGCCTTATGTGATATCGTCCCCCATAAGATGGATCAAAGAGCTAAGCTGATCCGAAAAGGACCGAAGCCGCGCAAATACGTCGATATGGAAAAGATGCTCCAGCGGGAAGATTTAGATGCGATTGCCATTCTCACGCCCAACCATTTGCATAAGCTGGGAACCATCGCGGCCCTGGAAGCCGGAAAGCACGTTTTTTGCGAGAAGCCCATGGCCCTCACGGTCGCCGACTGCAACGAAATGATCGCGGTCTCGGAACGCACTCGAAGGGCCATCCAAATCGGCACCCAAAGGCGGCACAGCAATGCCTATAAAAAAGCCGTGGAAACGATCCGAAAGGCTTCGGTCGGAAAAATCCTCTCTTCGGATGTTAATTCGTATCGAGGTGACTGGCGTGTGCCGGAAGAGGATGAATATCCGCCCGGTGTGGAATATTGGCGATTGAACCAGGACAAGTGCGGCGGCGTGGTGTACGAAATGGGCGCCCACACCATCGACGTCAACAACTGGATATTCGACAGCGAACCGTTGACTGTCGTGAGTTTACAGGACGTGAATAACCTTGCCTTACGCACAAGGAACTCAACGGACCATAGCGGAGTTCTTGTCCGTTATGCTAACGGCGCCATGATGAATTACGGCGGCAATCTCTACGCGTACGGCCCTTCCGGAGCAGACTACTTCTTTGCTGTCAACGGCACGATAAAGTTGAGTGCAGGGGAACTCGAAATTGATTATGGATACGCAAGGGCTTTTCCGACACAGGAGCCTCTTCCCAAACCCGTGCGAACGAAACTGCCGGGCGGCGGAGATGGAACTCTGGATCAGTGGAAATATTTCGCCCGCGTGCTGGCCGGCCAGGTCGATCCATATCCCAACGGTTATACGGGTCGCCAATCCATTCAAATTTGCGAGGGGGCCATTGTTTCCGCTCAGCAAAAAATTGTCGTCAACGTCAATGATCTGGTCTGATATTGATTCTATGGATTGAGGAAAAGTATGAATACTGAAATGACAAACCGTCGCCGGTTTCTTGCCGGTATGGTGGGAACGGGTTCGGGCAATGGCGGGATATTAATGACCGACGAGACGTACGGTGACTTTGAACTGCTGCTGGAACTGGCCCCGGATTGGGGCATCGATAGCGGCGTCTTCCTTCGAACAAATCCTCGGGGAGAATGTTTTCAGGTGCATGGAGGCACCCAGATATGGGCCAAACAAGCCAAATGCCGATGGAGAAACATCCGTGTTAAAAATCTATAGAATATTAACAGACATTCTTTTTTGAACGCCCGGATTTACAAAATGAAAAGACGTCAATTCCTCCAACAATTAGCTTACGGTTCGATAGCATATTCATGCGCTTCTTCAAAAGGAGCCGCCATCCAAAAGCAGAGCACTAAGCTACAGGGGCGGCTTCCCTGTAAAATCGGCATCAGGCAGGCCAGCCTTCGCAATCCCCAGAATGCGTCGGAAGGAATGATTGGAAACATAGATACCCTTAAGGTGGTCCGCGATATCCCGGATATCACGGGGATTGAGTTACAGATAGCCGGGGGTCGGCCAAACATGCGGGATTTGTCGGTCGCTCGAAAGTACAAAGCGGAAACTCACCGCTGGGGAATGAATATTCCGAGTACGGCCGGCGTCTGGACGCACGCCATCTGGGGCCCAAATTCCGGACGGGACCTTCTTGATTCGATCGGGGTGACGGAGTTACTGGGAGCGCGAGTTATGTTGGTGGCGTTCTTCAGAAAGAACGCCCCGGATATGATGGATAAACAGTCCTATGGCCCGATAGTATCTCTCTTGAGAAAAGTAGCGCCGTATGCGCAGGAAGCAGGCGTTGTCTTAGGACTGGAGAATTCATTAAGCCCGAAGGATAATAGGGATTTAGTGGATAGAATCGACCACTCTTGCGTTAAAGTGTACTATGATCTCGATAATATGTATCATTACGGACATGGGCAAGATGCAGCTCCGGGCATTGAATTACTGGGGCCCGCACGGATCGCGGCGGTTCACGTTAAGAACAACGGCCGTATCCTACAGGACGCGTGGCGTATCGACTGGGCATCCGCGTTTCAAGCCTTGACCGAGATCAGCTATGACGGCTGGCTGGTGTTCGAGTCCAGTCATAAAAGCCATCGAGCGTGCAAAGAGACGACTCAGCAAAATATCGCGTTCATAAAACAACATTTTCGACCGCCGCTGGGGTAGAATTTTTCAGTACAGGCAAAAAAGATTGTAGAAAAGAAGCAAATGGTTTTAAGAGATAAAAAAGAAAGGTAGTACACCAATGGAATTCTTTGTTGACACAGCGAAGGTGGATGAGATTAAAGAGGCGATCAGTTGGGGGATCGTTGATGGCGTCACGACCAATCCGACCAAACTTGCCCAGGCGGGTCGTCCTATGATGAAAGTTGTTGAGGAGATATGCCAGATCATCGACGGTCCCGTGAGTGTCGAAGCGGTGAGTACGCAAGCCGGTCCGATTATCGAGGAGGCCCGGAAACTGGCTGCACTTCATGAGAATGTTGTAGTAAAAGTGCCCTTAATCAAAGAAGGCATAAAAGCGGTCAAGGTCTTGAGCGAAGAAGGAATAAAAACGAACGTCACGCTTAACTTCTCCCCCTCGCAGGCTCTTTTGGCCGCCAAAGTCGGAGCGACGTACGTGAGTCCGTTTGTGGGCCGGTTGGATGAAATCAGTCACCAAGGTATGGAATTGGCGCAACAAATCAAAACCATCTACGATAATTACGGTTTCGGCACCAAGATCATTGTCTCGGCGGCCCGGCATCCGCTCCATGTTTTAGAGGCCGCTCTGATTGGGGCGGACGTCACGACAATGACGTTCGAGATTATGGATGCGCTCTTCAAGCACCCATTAACGGACATGGGATTGGAAATGTTCCTTGAGGACTGGAAAAAAGTACCCAAATAGGACCGCGAAGCGAGCAATGAATCATCCACAGGTTAAGGAAGATCACATCTTATTTCTTGAGACCCAACACCTTTCCGTGGGAGCGCAGGCGTGAGCGTACCGGACATCGTCGTCGCGGCCGGCGTCTTATGTCTGGCCAGTACAATACAAAGCGCGATTGGCTTTGGATACGCCCTGGTTGCGACGCCGCTGTTGATCCGGACCGGCATACCATTGCCTAACGCCATCACCCTGGTGGCGGTCTGTTCATTCGTTCAATCGGTTGTCGGCGCCAGGCACCTCCGCGCTTCGGTGCCCTGGCGTTTGGTCCTCATTGCAATAACGGTTCGCGTTGGCACGCTCATCATCGGACTGCTGATTCTCAGACAGATTGCAGAATTGGATACCCACGCCATCAGGTTCGTGGTGGGTGTCGTTCTGTGCCTGCTGGTCATGAGTCAGCTTGTCGGTAAAGTCCGTCCGGTGGAAACGGTGTACTGGTTATGGGGCGCCCTGGCTTTTGGTACGAGTGGATTATTGGCGGGCGTATGCGGGATGGGGGGGCCGCCGTTGGTCCTCTGGGCGATGCACCACGATTGGCCGACCGAGAAGATTAGAGGCTTCTTGTTTGCAGTCTTTGCGGCGTCTATCCCTATTCAGATCGTGCTGTTGTATTTTACGTTTGGAATAGATATTTTTCTATCTACGGTCACCGCCCTTCTGCTCGCTCCGGCGGCTTTTCTGGGTGCGGCTATCGGCTTGCCCTTGGGCAATCGGCTCCCCAAGCCGGTATTGAGCGGGATCGTGTATGCCATTCTTCTGGTCATCGGCCTAAGTTCCATTATCCCGCACATGATCCAGAAGTTGTGAAGAACAGCATATTTTTGAGCAAGTTACGTCTATCGGGCGGGAGGTTTGATAAAGGGAAGCCGGGGTTCGGGAAGAACCGGCTTCAAGCGGGACGCTTTGAACAATTCCATTGAACGAAATCCTTCGGTACGTCCCGGCCGGCCGGGTTCGGAGGGAATCTCCCCTTTATATTCGCCCACAAAACTACGAGTTCGAAAATACTCCGATACACCCTTGTCGTCGAGGATGAAGGTTACCGGCGTCGGTATGACATCAAACTGTGTAAGACCGTAGAGATAGAGGATAAAGTTATTCGGTGTATTCGGAAGCAGCGTGCCGCCATAGAGCAATCCAATCTCATCAAACGTCGGAATTTCTACGAAAAGCTGCCCACCATTCAACGTGACAATAATGTCTTCGGCGAAATAAGGATCAAAATATTGGCCGGGATAACGAGCATAATCGGTCGGTGTCATAGAAAGGTCAGGTATGGAAGACGGTGCGGGCATTTCACACAACGTGGTCAAGGCCGTGGCAAAGCTTGTACTCAGGTGAGAAACAAAGGCATTTGTCAATGCTATAAAACCAAAGTCGAGATCCGGCACGTAATAGAGGTCGGCAGAAAATCCGGCCACGTCCCCACCATGTGAGACGACTCGCATACGATAGAAGTTAGGCGCCGTTGGGTGGTAGAAGCCGGCCTCTTGCACCATCAAGCCATAGCCATAATGGACCAAATCCAGAAACATTTCCATATCCATCTGAGGTTCCTGCATGGCCATACGCATTTCATCCGTCAGGACGTCAGGTCGCCCGGCCCGAAGCAACTTCACAATTTCCGCCAGATCGAGCACATTAGAGTAGGCCAGACCCGCGGGTCGGGCCCAGCCGTTATCGTAGCTGTTCGGCTCAACAACAAAAGGTTCGCCCGTTTCCCAATGCGAACTCTTGCCGTAGGCAAAGTCACCATCCGCAATCACTTCCTCCGGAAGGAAAACCGTACGCGTCATGCCAAGCGGAGCAAAAACATTCTCCCGGAGATAGTGACGGTAGTAGGTTCCACTGGCCGATTCCGTTACTAAACCGGCGAGCATGTAACCTACATTCGTATAGTTATACATTCGTCCAGCCGGAGCCATCAGATAAGCAAAAGGAGACTGCTGATAAGGACCGTTAAAATATCTCGATAGAGCATCGTCACCCTTGAAGCCGGGTGTTTCGTACTCAAAATAATCCTTAATAGCCGATGTATGGGTTAAAAGGTCCCTTACCGTTATGCTTGGCGCTCAGTTCGGATCATAACCGAATGAGAAATCGGGAAGGTAATCGGTGACGGGAGCATTCATATCGACGATTCCCTGTTCGACGACCTGAAGCAGCCCGATCGCGGTTAACATCTTTGTGACGGACCCGATCCGAAAGAGCGTTGACGGTTGCACCGGATCAAGGCGATGCGGATGCTTGGAGCCTAAACCGGCGGCCAACGTGATTTCCCCGCCTTCCACAACGGCCACAGCCGCACCGGGAATGTCAAGACTCCTCATCTCCTTCTCGATGGCATCAATGAGCGGCTGATACCGGCGTGAATAAGGCTTTTCCGTGATTATGCTGATGGAACGAAGATTACTTTCAACCGGAGAAGAAGCAACATCCGTCCCGTACCCGATAACAATAGCACATAGGGTGAATACCGTAGCTGGCCATATTGATTTGAACATGAGTACCTTCCTGCCAAATTTTCGTAACGTCAAGGACGATGAACGAAATTCACATACCAACGCTTCCTTTTAGTAATGGCATTATAGCAAAAAAAACCATGAAAATCAATTATCTATACACGTTGAACCCAATGCAGCAAACCCATATACCCGAATGGAAAGGGAATCTATAACGAACACGGCCATTTCTTGTATTCCGCGTCAAAACCGATATACTCAATGATAGTCCCTGTTGTCAATATAACGCTTAAGTTTCGGACTTATTCATGAATTTTCGCATTTTTTTTGTAATGTCAGCATTGTTTTGCCCGGCTTTTGTGGCTGGCGGCGAATTGATGGTATCTAAAAGTGAAGATTCCATTGAAGTAAATCCCAACATCAGCCATAAAATACCCATTAGGAAACCGGGATTCGCCGCAACGTACCGTCATGAATCGACCGGGCCGATTCCCGAGTCCGTTGTTCGAATTTTCACTCTGACTCCCGGCCCGATTGAAGAAAAGAATGGCCGTCCGTTTCAATGGCTCCGCCTGCACGCGACGAAAGCAAATGGAAACTCATTTAGTGTCTGGATTCTTACCAACGAGTATCCCCCTTCTCGTGCTTCAACGAAACGGTATATACTCCAAGAAGGAGCCACCCAGGCCATCGAATTCCGTCACCGGTTCACAGACGAAGCCGTCCTTCCGAGCCTTGGTGCATGGAGCCACCTTTGGCCACGAGCGGCGAATAATGACTCCTCAGATAGTCCATTTTCACAGAAAATACGTTTTCTGGGGAACGACTATGAGCTTAAGAAACTCGACGAATTCACAAATACAGTTCCACCCGATGACGTTAAGATCCTCAGACTCCTTCCCGATGTACTCATCGGTGTTCCCCATAATACAAGGCAGAAAGATGAGACCCGACGTTATGACGATTCCGACTACGAGCTGATCCGGCTGACAAAAAAAGACTACAATGAAATGATCGAAGCGGGTATGAACTGTCTTCGAGTGGACGAAGAACAGGCCGGCTGGATCAAACGGCGTGACGTGTTCTATTGGGGAATCGGTGCCGAGCAGGTCGATTATCCGGAATGCCTCTACCGCAGCAATTATCTCGGACCTGTCTTATTTTTCGACGAGCCCATGGTTTGTACACGGGATCACATCATTCGGCCCCGATTGAGGAAGGATCGGGAATTCCGAAAGACCATAACACCTCAGATTATCCTGGAAGAATTCAAGAAATATTTTGACGAAGAGAAGTACCATGACGCCCCTACTATTCTGCTTCGGAGACTGGCGGCCCGGTCGGACGTAGACATCGGTAATATGAAATTCCTGCAGCAGAATCTTTACACCTGGGAAACCATGGTCAGTTCGGCGCTATATCAGCTTGGCGAAGGAAATAGTCGGCCTCCATCGTCGATGGTGTTCGAGCCGCCGGGCCGACTGGGAACGCTCAGGACGCTCCCGGAAATGAACATGTCTTACGGTTGTCAAATTCCCATTGACGATCCCAAGAATCTGATCGATATTATTTATGGATTTCTACGCGGTGCGGCTCGACTTACAGGCAAAGGATGGGGAACGAGTATCTACGGCGGAGTGGATCGCGCGGATGCCTTTTGGTTTCTGACCCATGCGTATGATCTTGGAGCACAACATTTCTTTTTCTGGGATTCATACCGGCTTGCCTGCGTGCCGTACAGTGAGTGTCTGGCCCTGGCAAGGAATCTTCGGGCTCATGTTGAAAGTCATCCATACAGGGATCTTCATAAACTGAAACACGCCGCGGAAGTCGCTATTCTTCTGCCAGCCGGTTACAACCTCGGCCACGTCTATATGGGCAGAGGGAATCTCTGGGGGCTTGGCGAACTTAATTTGGAGCGCGTGAATCGCGAAGGTATCCAATACCGCACGGTCATGGGTCACTTTTTCACCGAAATTGAACGTTGTATTCGGATGGGCGTTCCTTACGATCTGTTTTGGGATATCGAAGGGTATCGGCTTACGGGATACCGTGAGATCGTCCGCGTGCGGGAAGACGGAAAAGTCGAAGTCATCGCTGACGGAAAGAGTACTTTTTATGATGGCCCAAGGATCCCGGGCCGTCCGGCTGGCGATCCACCTCAACTCTCCGTCGGACTATCAACTGAGACCGGCGGAGTTCCCCTGACGGTCGTCGCCCGTGCTATGCTCGTCGAACGTTCTTCGCCGGTCTATTACACGCTCGGGGCCGACCCGGAGGGTATTTACAGAAACGTGAAAGTGCTTTGGGAATTGTATGGCCCCGGCGAGGAAGATTACCGCTTTCTCCTGAGCGAGAATCGCCCCTCCCGTATCATTGAAGAAAGCAAGCAGACGAAGGTAGAGATGCAATTCGTTATCCGAACACCGGGAAGATACCGTCTTCGAGCCGCTACGGTGGATATGGCCGGGCGAACGACGATTGTCTGGCAAAGCATCATTGTCGAAGACTGATTTAAAACGCCTTTAGCTCAAGCCCACCTCCTCTCTGGTCGATCCTTAAAGGATACGTATTTGTAAGATATTGTTGCCGATTACCCTCGTTCATGTTATTATAGGGCTTAGTGGCGTTTCGTAGCGGTTTCAAGTTTGCCGACCTGAATAAGTAAGGAATGCAAATCTTATGAGATACTCGAAAACTCTTGCTTATCTCTTTTTCTTTACCCTCCCAATCAGTTGCTCCTTTTCGGTTTGGGCACAAGAGTCTGTCCGAATAAGTGAATTCATGGCCGTGAATGATCATGGTTTCGATGACGAAGATCGGGACGAGGAGGACTGGATCGAAATCCACAATACCGGCATGGACGCAGTCAATTTAGGGGGGTGGTATCTGACGGACGACGCCGAGAACTTAACAAAGTGGGCGTTCCCGGATGTCACGCTCCGGCCCGACGGTTATCTGGTCGTCTTTGCCTCCGATAAAGATCGAAGAAATCCCCTCGGAGTGCTACATGCGAATTTCAAACTCAGAGGTGACGGCGAGTATCTGGGGTTGGTTCGTCCGGACGGACAGACGGTAGTTTCGGAATTTTCTCCAACATACCCGATCCAGGCACCGGACGTTTCCTATGGTTTCAGCGCCATGGATCAGGAAGTGACGTTCGTGCCATCCGCAGCCCCCGCCAAGGCCTTGATTCCTCGAAACGGCGCATTGGAACCGAGTACCCAGGATTCGGACGCCCTGCGCCCCTGGACACTGGAAAACCTGGATGATTCAAGTTGGGTTAGCGGCGTGACCGGTGTGGGGTACGATTACCCGGAACTGATTGGGCTGGACGCTTCCGGCATGCGTAATGTGAATCAAAGCGTATATGTTCGGGTCCCTTTCGAGGTCATTAATCCGACGGCGATTAACTCGCTGACCTTGCGGATGCGCTATGAAGACGGGATAGTCGCTTACATCAACGGGCAGGAAGTGGCAAGAAGCAATGCCCCCGATCCGGGGACAGAGACATGGAATTCCGGGGCGTCAGAATATCGCGCCAACCGGATCGCCGTCCTTCCGGCTGATTTCCCCATCGCCCAATTCGACGTACTCCATGTGGGTACAAATTTGCTGGCCGTACAGGGATTGAACTACCGTATAGACAGCCCAGCTTTGCTGATCCTCCCCGAACTTGTCGCTATGACGCATATTTATACCGACACGACGCCGCATTATTTTCCGAATCCAACGCCTGGAATGCCGAATAATCTCGGCATTGAAAAATTAGGGCCGATTATCTCCGACCACACATACACCCCGGAAATTCCAGGCGAGAATGACGATCTGATCATCACCGCCCGAATCGCACCGTCCGCCGATCCTGTCGATACCGTGGAACTGCACTATCGCGTCATGTTCAACGATGAAGTAACCGCTTCTCTCCGCGATGACGGCAATAGCGGCGATGGAGAACAAGATGACGGCGTATATGGAACGCGCATTCCCGCCAGGGCCATCAGAGCCTTAGCTGGTCAGATGATCCGCTGGTACATCACAGCCACGGACACGGCCGGGCTCCAGTCCCGTTCCCCAGCGTTCCTCGATTCGGAGAATACGCCTGAATACTTCGGGACTGTCGTGGACGATCCGGGCTTAGTGAATCTACTGCCTGTCCTGCATTGGTTCATCGAGAACCCGAACGCCGCCAATAGCGACGCGGGGACCCGTTGCGTCCTTTTTTACGATGGCGAGTTCTACGATAACGTCAGCATCAATATTCACGGTCAATCCAGCCGAAGTTTTCCAAAGAAGAGCTACGACATCGATTTCCATCCCGGCCATAACTTCAAATGGGAGCCGGGCCAGCCGCGCGCAGACGATATCAACCTGATGACGACGTATCCGGATAAGGCGCAGATGCGAAATATACTGGCCTACGAGACCTATCGGGACGCGGGTTGTCCCTATCATTGGGTGTTCCCCGCGCGCGTCCAGCAAAACGGGGCCTTTTGGGGCACCGCCCACGTGATGGAAAACGGCGATGAGGATTGGCTGATACGGATGGGTTTGAATGCCGAGGGGGCTCTGTACAAAATGTATAACGGATTCAATAGTCCGAGTCACTCAATGACCG
>CAYZAT010000079.1:0-14301 GCA_964476475.1 uncultured Pirellulales bacterium | reverse complement strand
ATCTTTCAGGATGGCCTGGACTTTGTGTCTTTGGGTGGAAGCGATGACTGTCCCTGAAGAAACCGTTAATCCGGCCAGCCGCGCGAAAAGACGCGATAAGCATTTAAACAGGGGAACGATCCCGCTCCACTTGAGGGGTTTGTAAAAAACGTAAAGGGCCGGTGAAAGGTAAGGCATGAGTAGGTCGGCACGATAAAAAAACAGGTTCTTGGGAATCATTTCAGAGAAGACAAAAAGGATGGGAACCATGAGTAACGTCGCAAAGATTTCGGCCCGATGCTCAAATTCGATACCCATCCGACTCAAAAACACACCCGTTACGACGCTTGTGGCCAGATAATTGACGAGATTATTGCCGATCAGAAGCGACAACAACAAGCCGGAGCTGTCGTGCAAACAGCGACCGAGGATAACAAACGGAAACTGCTTTTTTTCAACACCTAATCGCAAGCGTAGCCGGCTCAGTTGATATAGCCCCGTCTCGGAGCCTGAGAACAGTCCTCCTAACATCACAAGACACACAACAATCAATACGATGAGTATGCTATTGTCCATTGTTTTGGAACGGTTCGAGGGTTAGTATGAGCGTTTCGATTCGCCGTTTTTGCTCTCTTTCCACGGTGAATCTCAAGTTTTTCAAACGCGCCGCATCTCCCGGTTGGGATATCTTACCGAGCAGGGCGGTAACCAGTCCGCCAATCGTCACCTGGCGTGTTTGAGCCAGATCGATACCGAATACGTCGGTCCAGTCGTGAACGGCGAGATTGCCCGCCAGGCGATATTCGAAAGGCCCCGTCTGCTGAACCGGCTCAATCTGCCCGGCAGGTTCAATTTGACCGAGCAGCTCTTCGGCGATATCCTCAAGGCACACAGACCCCGCGATGCCGCCATATTCATCCACGACGACGGCTGTATCCGTTTGACTCCTGCGGAAGAACTCCAGAAGGGACTCCACGGTTTTCTGTTCCGGAACGAAATGAACCCGCTGGACGATCCGGTCCAGCGACATGTCGGGTTTCAGCAGGATTTGTCGAAGATGGACCAGGCCGACAATGTTATCTATCTCGCCGACGTAAACGGGCAATTTTGTCAGGCGATGTTTCTCCATCTTTTCACGGGCATCCCGGCTCGCATCCGTCACGGCGCAGGCAAACATATCCACCCGCGGGCGCATGACGTTACGAACCTTCAAAAAACCCAATTCGATCACTTCGGCCAGAAGTCGATCTTCATCGGCACTAATCAATCCCTGTCTTCGGATGGTCTCAATTAGGGATTTGAATTCATTGACGCTAATGGCCTTCGGCTTCCGTCTCGGCCCTAAAAGCAGCCGCATGGCCGGCTCCAGGACAAGCATTTTGAATACGAATTCAAGAGGAGCGAAAACTTTCAGGCACAAGAACGTCGGCAGGGCGGCCGAAACACTCAGGGCTTTCGAATTTGAATAGGCCATGGATTTAGGCAGGATTTCACCGAAAAGCACTAACGCGAAGAAGCTGAGCAGCGCCGTAGCCGCCGCCGCTATACTGCCATAGTCCTTCATACGAATCGTCAGAACGCTGGCGACGGCGTAATACAAGACATTCACGACCATATTTCCGAACAAGAAGGAGTTCAGTAACTGGCCGGGTTTGCTTAAGAGCCTGGCGGTGAGCTTTTGCAGGCGATGTTTCGACTCTCTCAAGAGTTTTATTTGACGAGGTGAGAGATTGAAGAAAGCCGTTTCTGAGCCTGAAAAAAAGGCTGAACCGGCAAGTAAAATCACCAGCAAAATGAGCTTCGGAACCTGGGCCACCATTTGTGATTACCGGACCATGGTTTTGGGCAATGCAATTTTAAAAGTACTTCCATGACCAGGTTCCGATTGTACCGAAATGTGCCCCCCGTGTCCATCGACGACCATTTTGCAAAAAGCCAATCCCAGTCCGGCGCCTGAATGTTCCGCCGCCGGGCTGCCTTTCTTTTTCGTCGTGAAGAACCTCTCGAAGATCGTGTTCATAACGTCCGGATCAATCCCATCGCCGCTATCGATAATATCTAACTCGATCGTTTCCTTTTTTTCCGCGGCCCTGATGGTTAAAACGCCGCCGCGCGGCAACATCGCATCGCGGGCATTGAGGATCAGGTTCATACAAACCTGCTGAAACTGAACGGGCACAACGTCAATTGTCAGATGATCGGGGATGTGCAGTTCGACGGTGATTCCGTCTTTCGTGAAATCCCGGCAAAGACACGTAAAAACCTCTTCAATCAATTCGCGAAGCCGAATTTCCATTCGATCCTGACTCTTCCCGCTCACCATAGCGAGCATACTGTCCATAATCTTAGAGGCCCGTTCGCAATTGCGGACCGCTTTCTGTAATGCCTTTTGGGCCAGGGCTTGATCGTCCGGATGATTCAGGGCAAACGTGGCATAACTTTTCATCGGCGTCAGAAGGTTATTCATCTCGTGGGCGATCATATGGCTGACCGTCCCGATATTGGCCAGATGCTGCAAGCCGGCGAGCTGATATTTCAGGGACTCATTTTGGTGCCGCTGGACTTCCACGCGCCGGTGCAAGGAAAGGCGTTTTTCCGTAATGCTTGCCAATTCTTGGCTCCTGAGATAGAATTCGGTTTCTATTGATATACATCGACGTTTTAGGACGTTTTTCTTGAATGCCGGCTCAGAGAAAATAATCGACCGATCATGAACGAACAGATGATTTTGCAGGAGCTTCTGGCGCTGCTGGAGGCCAATGGCGTCACGATTCGCAATGAGCCCCTTGGGGGCGGCGGCGGGGGGCTTTGCACGATCAAGGGCGAGGGGATCTTTTTTCTGGATACGCAGGCCTCGTCGATAGCCGCGGCCGCCCTCTGTGCGGAAGCCGTGTTAAAAGTCGTGGATGTCGAACACATATACATCAGGCCGCAGGTTCGGCAATTTATCGAAGCTCATGGCAATCAAACGGTGTGAAAGGCAATGAGTATGAACAAAAAACGACGGGTGACGCTTGTCCTATGGCTTGTGAATAGTGTATTTTTCCTACACACTGCCACACAAGCACAGTCGGCTGATACGTTTGTCAATTCTCTTGGGATGAAGTTTGTTCGCATCGAACCGGGTTCCTTTCGGATGGGCCAAGGAGAGGGCGGCGATTGGGACGAGCAACCGGTTCATCCGGTGAGGATTTCAAAGCCTTTTTTCATGGCCGTCACTGAAGTGACGAACGCCCAATACGAGCAATTTGATCCGAAACACCGTCCATTCCGCGGCAAACTCGGCTATTCGAAACGAGACGACGAAGCGGTTGTTTTTATAAACTGGTACGAAGCGAATCAGTTTTGCCAATGGCTTTCACAGAAGGAAGGCAAGCCTTATCGCCTCCCAACGGAAGCCGAATGGGAATATGCCTGTCGGGCCGGCACGACGACTGCATATCATACTGGAGATAGCTTGCCGAAGGAATTTCATAAGAATGTCGGGATAAGTTGGTTTCCCGATCCTGCTCGCCGCCGGAAGGGGGCTGACCCGGTTCCGCTCGTTGTCACGCAGACTCCCTCGAATCCGTGGGGGCTGTTCGATATGCACGGCAATGTCGAGGAATGGTGTTCCGATGGGTACGGTCCTTATGAGCCAGCCGCTCAGACGGATCCGGTAGGGCGGATCGATGGGGATTTCAAGGTCACACGCGGCGGCAGTCACAGCACGGAGATTTCATTCTTACGCTCGGCCAACCGGTTGGCGGCGCTTCCGGAGGATAAAAGCTGGCTGATTGGCTTTCGCGTGGTCCTCGGCGACATACCGAAGACCGAGCCGCTCCCGGTTCCCACACCCGCAATGAATCGCCAAAACGTTAACCAACAATTTCGGCCGGATTGGAGCAAAGGTCCCGATCCCGACCAGCCGCATTTCAAAGGTCCCACCGAGTACGTCAAAATCCCTCCCAGCTCCGACGGTCCGATGTACTCCAGGCACAATCATGATCCGGCGTTAGTCGATTGTCCGAACGGCGATCTTTTGGCCATTTGGTATTCATGCCGGAATGAGCCCGGCCGGGAACTCACCATCCTGGCGAGCCGGCTGCGATATGGCGTCGAGCAATGGGAGCCTGCCTCGCTCTTCTGGGATGCGCCGGATCGTAACGACCACGCACCCGCATTCTATTCTGACGGATGGGGTACCATTTATCATTTTAACGGTCTCTCCGCAGCGGCGACATGGGGCAATCTCGCCACGGTGATGCGAACTTCGACGGATAGCGGCGCGACCTGGTCCAAGGCCCGGCTTATTAATCCCGAGCACGGCCTTCGGCACATGCCCGTCGAATCGGTCTTTCGGACGCGGGAAGGATTTATCCTCTTGCCCTGCGATGCCGTCACCGGAGGCAGGGGGGGGACGTCCGTGCATATAAGTCGTGACCAGGGCGAGACCTGGGTGGATCCCGGGGCAGGTCGGCCCAATCCGACATTCAGAGCCGGTACGACCGGTGCGTGGATCGCCGGCATTCACGCCGGCGTCACCCAGCTTAAAGACGGAAGACTCATGGCGTTCGGACGCGGCGATAATATCGACGGCCGGATGCCCATGAGTATTTCAGAAGATATGGGCAAGAACTGGACGTATTCAGCCAGCGAGTTTCCACCGCTCGGCGGGGGGCAACGACTCATCTTAAAACGGTTGCAGCAAGGCCCCATCTTATTCGTCAGTTTCACAGACCGGAAAAGAGGATTGATGATCCGCGATCCTCAAGGCCTGGACCGGCGGGTGTTCGGTATGTTTGCCGCATTGAGTTTTGACGAGGGCAAGACCTGGCCCGTCAAGAGGCTTATCACCGACGGCGGCCCGGCCAGAGAAATAGATGGCGGCGGAAATACCGGAAAATTCATCATGGATCAAACCCACGCCGAGCCGAGAGGTTATCTGGCGGCCACCCAAACGCCCGACGGGTTGATCCATTTAATCAGCAGCAAGCAGTACTACACCTTTAACCTTGCCTGGCTCCAGCAGGGGGCTGATGTACAACCATCTCGCAATGGTGTCAACTGGCCTGTGCCGGGCGTTGTTATTGATTATAGCCCCGCCAAAACGAAAAAGTACATCGGCTCACCGAGTATTGCGGCTTTGCCGAACGGGCGTTACGTCGCCTCGCATGACTTTTTCGGGCCGGGTACGAAAATGGATCGCACGGCCGTCTTTCGCTCCGAGAATGCCGGGAAAACATGGCGCAAACTTACCGAATTGGACGGCCAATTCTGGTCGTCCCTTTTCGTTCACAAGGAGGCGCTTTACATCATCGGCACGAGCCGCCAATACGGCCAGGTCGTCATCAGACGCTCGGCGGATGGAGGCCAGAACTGGACGATTCCGAATGACGAACAATCGGGATTGCTGATGTCAGAGGGCCAGTATCACTGCGCACCGGTCCCGGTTGTTGTACACGACGGACGCATCTGGCGGGCGATGGAGGACCGAAATCCCCCCGAAGGGTGGGGCACGAACTTCCGCGCCTTTGTCATGAGCGCCGATGTGGACGCGGACCTGTTGAAAGCCGACAGTTGGACGGTGAGCAACCGTTCACGCTTCGACCAGGCCTGGCCCGGCCGGGCGTGGCTCGAGGGCAATATCGTCGTTACGCCTCAGAATACGCTTGTGAATATCCTGCGCGTCGAAAACAAAGAAGAGGAATTAGCCGCCGTCGCCCACGTCAACCAGGATGGCAAGTCGGTTATCTTCGATCCCGAGAAGGACTTCATCCGTTTTTATGGCGGCACGAACAAATTCACCATTGGATTTGATGCCGTAACGAATCGCTATTGGTCGCTGGTCAACAAGGAAAAAGAACCCCAGGCTTACCGGAATAATTTGGTGTTGGTCTCATCGCCGGATTTGAGAACCTGGACGGTCGAGTCTGTTATCCTGCGTCATCCTGATAGCATGAATCATGCCTTTCAGTATATTGACTGGCTTTTTGAAGGCGACGACATCATTGCCGTTTCCCGTACGGCCTTTGATGACGGCCGGGGCGGTGCCCACCGCGCACACGACGCCAATTATCTAACATTCCACCGCATTGAGAATTTCCGGGATTTATAGTAATATTAACAAGGAAGTATGAACGATGTCAGTAAAGAAGATCGCCATTATGGTTGATGACTTGTACCGGGTTCTTGAGGTCTGGCATCCGTACTGCCGGTTTCGCGAAGCGGGCCTGGAGGTAAATCTCGTTGCCGCCGAGGCGAAAAAGTTGTATCCTTCAGAAGTAGGAGTATGTTTCGTATGAGTGACGTGAAATCCAGAGTGGAACGAGAGAAGACGCCGGTGATTCTCGTCGTTGATGATAATCAGCAAAATTGCGAGTTGCTGCAAGCCTATCTCGAGGACATTGAGTGCCGGACGATCCCGGCGAGCGACGGGTTGGAGGCATTGAAAGTTGTCGCCGAGACGCCGCCCGATTTGATTTTGCTGGACGTGATGATGCCGAAGATGAGCGGCTTCGAGGTTTGCCGGCGAATCAAGAACGATCCCAAAAACAGCAGCATCCCCATCATCATGGTGACCGCCCTGAACGAATTCGGCGATATCGAACGCGGCATCGACTCGGGCACGGACGATTTCCTCAGCAAACCCGTGAACAAGCTCGAGCTTCTCACGCGCGTCAGAACGTTACTGAAACTCAAACACCTGACCGATAAACTCGAACGGACCCTGGCGTATCTGCGCGAGATCGAGGAGCATGGTCGAATGAAGGATCCCGACACAGAATAAAACATCACCTCGTGCCTTTTGAGTCCCTATAATGCATTTTCCGTAAGCATTATTGGAACGAGCTGCATGTCAAAACGCCTTCTCTACCTTTTAGAACCGTAACAACCGGCACATCACACACAATCCCCCCGAACAAGAGATAAAACGTCCCATCTGTCGGTGAATTGTCAATCCGCCCGTTAATCTACGCACCTTGATGGTCGATAATTGACTTAGGATGAAAAGCAAACCGAGATGCGTTTATATCTCGATTTCAGGGATATCAACCCTTGATCGAAGGCAGGATGTGGGTGATGTATGAGTCGATTACTTGAAATATTTGGCAGGGCGATAGCCTTCGACACCGCAGATTTGATTTGGCACTGGCTCAACACCGTCCGGCTGCCGGAGGATGATCCACCATCGGATCGCTGCGAGCATTTGAGAAAAACGATTGAACTGATGAGCCTCAAGAAGCTCGATGCGGCGGCCGAACACCTCCGGATGTATCTGTTTGAGTACCCTTCCTGCACGCATGGCCGACTGGCCGCCGCTGCAATTTGTTTGTATCAAAGCCAGCTCGACGAAGCAATAAAAGAGCTCAATTCGATTTACTTCCGCCAGCCGAACAATACGATGGCGCTGTACGCGCTCGGTTATTGCTACGAGCGGCTCGGCCAGGAAGCCCAAGCCATCGAATTTTATCAGGATTGCTTGAAATTCAAAAGCTATTTGCAGCTTCCCGCCCAGCGGCTCGCCGCTATCTATTTCAAGAATAACCAATTGGAAAAAACGATAGAACAGTACGAGCTGCTTAAAAGCGAATATCCCGATGATATCTCGACGCTGCTTATTCTCGGGCATCTCTATATCGCCACAACTCGATATGCTCAGGCGATCGATACATTTAACACCGCTATTTTGATCCATCCGGATAATTTCTATGCTCCGGACCACGAGGTGGACGCGTTGATTGCCGACGGACAACTTCATGAGGCCCTGGAGCAGCTTGAAGACTTATTAGGGACCGAGCCGGCGCGGGCCGATTTGCTCATTAAGCACGCAGATGTCCTTCGTATGTTAGGCTCGACGTCGGATGCCATTTCACGATACGAAGAAGTGCTTCATCTCTGTCCCGATTTTCTTGAGGCGACGATTAAGCTCGGAACGCAATATATGCTGGCGGAGCAGGAACAGCTCGCGGCACAGCAATTCAATAAAGCGGTCGAAATTAACGACAACATCGTTGACGCCTACATCGGCCTGGCGATGTCTCAGAAATGGGCCGGTAAGGATGCCGATGCGATCGACACGCTGTCCCTGGCCGGGGCCATTCAGCCAAACAGCTCATTGTTGTTCACCGAGACGGCGATCCTTCAGTTTAAAGTCCGGCTCGGCAGGAATCCGCTGGATGATGGAAAGGGCAACTCGAAAGGGTTGGCCGATGCTGTCATCGCCGCACATTGCCGGCAAATTCAATCTCATCCGCACAATCCCGATCTACATTACCGTCTTGGCGTTCTTTTAATGAATTCCGGCAGGATCACACATGCCATCAGCTCATTCAAGATGGCCTTGGAGATCAACCCGGTTTTCACCAGGGCAAGGAGCAAAATGGCCATTTGCTTGTACGAAGTCGATCAGCAAACCGAAGCGCTCGAGGCGCTGACGTCCGGCGAGTCTCTCGACGATGAGACACTCGAGCTGCACTACAGAACCGCGTTGCTGTACTGCAATAAAGTCAAATTCGCCTCGTCATTGATGAATCTCGAACGCTATCTGGAAGCCAACTACTCACGTTCGGATGCCGTCGTCAACATTTCAATCATTCTCCAGAACCTCGGTCTGTTGGACCGGGTGGCGGCGACTTGGGACAATCTCGCTGAGACGGCGAACCTAGCGTTGGATGTCAATCATCCATTTTCGCTCTAAGACCGCAGGAAAGGGCTGTATCCGCCGAGGTGCACAAATACCTCCTGATATGGAACACAAGCTGAATGAAACATAACATATATTCTGGGACGTTGCAGGGGGGCGATGTTTCATAGAACTATGTTTTATCAAATGGATCAAACTGCCCTTCCAGGAAATGAATGAGTTAAAAGCCGGTGTTCTGACGCGATGGATCGCGCAATGAAACGGGCGACCCAAGGATCTCAATATGCAAAATCGCCTTCATCAATTCATCAGCATCCGCATAATTCAAATCAAGCTCAGAACGTTCTTCTTCCGGCTCAGTCGTTCGTTGCGGGCGATCAGGCCGCATCGAATCCAATTCGACGAGCGGTTTGCTGGTGAATTCCGGAATATCCTCAGGAATACGCTTTTCATGATATTCGGCTGAAGCAGATTCCACCTTTCCAGACGATTCAAAGATTTTGGAACGAAGAACCTTATCGAGTTCAGGGGCGCGGGAGACGCGAGGCTGCGTCTGAGGGCGCGCTTGCGGCCTTCTCGACGAGCGTTCAGGTGAAGAAGCACGCGTCCGAGTGGTTGTCGGCGTTTTACGAACCGGCTTTCGAGGAGGTTGCTGCGTCTGCTTGCCTTTATTTTTTTGTGAAGCGGCCTTGATGATACCGCCCACAGCCCAGAAGACCGCTAAAACAACAAATAGCAAAATATTCATCCAGCCGTCGGCGTCATCGCCGGGACCGGCTGTAAATACATTTAGTAAAAATTTATCCATTCTGATATCCTGGTTTCCTGTTATCCTGCAACCTGATTACCGGGTATCTTGGTTTACTTATTTATGTCTCCTTCTTCTTGCGTTTGGAGATGGAATCCCGCATCGACGTATCGGCCATAACATTTCTCATGCGATAATAATCCATCACGCCGAGATTGCCCTTCTTGAAGGCCTCCGCCATCGCCAGCGGGACTTTGGACTCATTTTCCACGACGAGCGCCCGCATTTCCTGCTCGCGCGCGACGGCCATCGCACGACGTTTCTCCGCCTCGGCCTTGGCCCGCTCCAAATCGGCGTAGGCCTGGGCCTTCTGAAGCTGAGCGCCGACATTCTCACCGACATCGACGTCGGCAATATCAATCGAAAGAATCTCAAACGCCGTTCCGGCATCAAGCCCTTTGGATAAGACCGACTTGGAAATATTGTCCGGATTCTCGAGAACGCTCTTGTACGTTATGGCGCTGCCGATTGTGGTGACAATGCCTTCGCCGACACGAGCGATAATGGTCTCCTGCGTGGCGCCGCCGATCAGCCTTTCGATATTAGCTCGGACAGTCACACGCGCTTTTGCCTTCAACTGAATTCCATCCTGAGCCACGGCGTCTATGGTGCCGCGGCTCTTCTCGGGATCGGGACAGTCGATGACCTTGGGATTGACGCTTGTTTGCACCGCGTCCAGGATATCACGCCCGGCCAGGTCGATGGCGGTCGCCGTCTGAAGCGACAAATCGATATTCGCCCGGTTAGCCGCAATCAGGGCCCGCACGACGTTCGGCACCCGCCCCCCCGCCAGAAAGTGACTTTCCAAATCCTTTGTCGTCAATTCGAGACCGGCCTGGATGGCTGTGATTTTACTCAGAACAATCGTTCGAGCATCCACCTTTCGGAGCCACATGCCAATCAACTCGGAGAGTCTGACGTCCGCTCTGGAGAAATACGCTTGCAGCCATAACCGTGCGAATTTCGCGAACAGCAGGACAACGACCAATGCGATCAGACTCAAAATAATCAGAGCTGCAATGGCAATCACCTTGGTATAATCCTGTCCTTCCGCCGCCAGAAGTAGATTTCTTAATGCATCCATCTTTTCATCCTTTTCATATAGATTTCCCTACGTTCGTTCAATTTCGCGAACCGTTAATTGCGTGCTTTCGACTTTGATGACCTCGACCTTCGCATTCCTGGTGATATAGCCGCTTTCGGCGACACACTCGACCTTTCGCCCTTCAAAATCACACATTCCCACGGGACGTAAGGGCGTCAGGACAATCCCTACGGACCCTAAAAGCTTCTCCAGCGCCGGTGTGTCGGGGACGGCATCACCCTGTGGGCGGTCCGGGGGCGCCAGCGTAACGCTCTGGCCGAATTTGGTTTTCGGCAGCGCCTTGTAGGCATACCGCAAAAGCGATGGGATCATGATAATACCAAAGATGATTCCGGCGATGCCGGCGACGGTACTTTGCCTAAAGAAGATATACGTTCCCCCGATGAGACAGACCAATGCGCACACCGTTAATAAACCGCCGCTCGGTACGAAGACCTCGGCGATCATGAGCAACACAAACAGGATATAGAGGCACACAGCCAGCGCCAGCCACCAAAACATAAACTTCTTCCTATTGCCTTTCTCTCACAGCCCTGACGACGACTCTGTTGCCATGGATTTCCATTATCTCTACTTTCGTCCCTTTGTCAAGAAATTCCGACTCCGCCACAACATTTACGATGGCATCCCCAAACCGTGCGGTCCCGATCGGTCTTAACGTCGAAACGACCTGGCCGACATCTCCGACTGCGACCGTCCGCTTTTCGCTATCGTGGGGAGCGGTCAGGCTGATTGTCTTTACGCCGCCCTTTCCGCGATTCGTCGGGACGAGAAACAGTCCGCTCAGGAATGGAATCTGCGTTTTTGGAAGGTATCTCGAGATAATCCAGGCGAACACGACGGAGCCGATCACGCCCAGGCACAGCGCCATGACGCCCGAGGTGAAGTCACTCCAGGCCATCGCATCCTGAGGCCAGGGCCAGGGATTTTTGTTCGGCAGGTTTTCAAAGAGCATCCCAAGCAGACCCGCGATAATGCAGATAATTCCCGAGACACCGGCGATCCCGAAGCCGGGCAGGATGAAAATTTCCACCAGGAGCAGCAGAACGCCGATGATGAACAGCAGGACTTCCACCCAATTGGCCAATCCTATAAGGTATTTGCTGCCCACAATAATGACAACGCAGATGACCGCGACAAGACCGGGCAATCCCAGTCCGGGCGTATTGAATTCGATATAGACGCCCAGCAAGGCGAGCATAACCAGCACGGCCAGTACCGCCGGGGAGTTCAGCCATCGGACCATCTCTTCCGACCAGAGCATCTGGAGCACCTCCGGCTCGCCCGCAAACGTCACACCGTCGCGTTCGGCTAAAAACGCGAGGACCTCGGTCCGGCCCTTCACCACGGCTCTGGCAATGTCGTATTCGGAGGCCTGGGAGGCCGTCAACGTCAAAAGCTCGTCCTCATCGACGACAAGTTCCTTATTGTCGAGGTCATATTCGTTTGCGTCTTCAGGCAATTGCTGATCCTCAAAGAATTCATCCTCGCCGGTTTGCAGATTCTTTACCTTATACACCTTGGTCTGCATCGTCACCATCGCCTTGAGCAGCGCTTCCGGATAATTGTTCGCTTCCGCCGCTCGCATGAAGGCGGCGCGGGTGAAGCTTTCGATCTTTTCCCGCTCGACGCCTTCGAGTTTGCCCCCCATCACAATCGGCGCGCAATCGCCGATTGTCGTGTTTTCGAGCATGATGATATCTTCGCATGAAACGCTGATCATCGCTCCGGCCGAGATCGCCTCGGTCGTCACATAGGCCACCGTATGGGCGCGCTTGCCGATGTCGAGGATCAAGTATTTGGAGATATCGTCCGCCGATTTAAGCAATCCGCCGTAGGTGCCGATTTCGTAGATCAGATAGTCCACCCCGGCGTCCAGTGCCATCTCTGTTCTGCGCTGGATGGATTTATACAGGCCATCATCAATATCTCCCTTACAGAGGATAACGACCGCCTTTGAAGGAGGACTCGTCGTAGCCGTATCGTTCGGTTCCGATCCCGCACGTAAACCCGCCGACAGTAACAGGCACAGCATACCAACCGCAGCTATCCGAAATGCACGCTCCATGTTGTGGATTATACTCCCTGGTTACTCCGTTTGCAATGCCAGGTTTTGGAGAATCTCCACGCCCTGTCCGATTTTCTCATCGCTGGTCGCGTAGCTGATCCTGAAATGGGTATCCTTCTCGCTGAAGACGCTGCCCGGAATAATGAGCACGTTGCTCTTGATCGCCTTCTCGACGAATTCCGTCGCGGCCCCGCCGGGAGCTTTCACAAAGGCATAAAACGCCCCGCCGGGCTTGACCAGCTCGAACGTGCCTTTCAATCCGTCATACAGCAGATTTCTTTTCTTTCTGTACGCATCGACGAGGTCGCTCACGTCATAATCCAACGCGGCGATAGCCGCCTTCTGGAACGGCGTCGGCGCGCAGACAAACGTGTATTGCTGTATTTTCGTCATTTCCTCGACGACGTCTCGAAGGGCTTCCCCGGCGGCGACATACCCCAGGCGCCAGCCGGTCATGGCGTGCGACTTGCTAAAACCCCGCAGGACGAGGCTCTTGTCGTACATCGTGGCGATACTCGGGCACGGGCCGTCATAGCAGAATGTTTCGTAGATTTCATCGGTTAGAACGACGATATCTCTCTCGGCGCCGATCTCGGCCATCGCTTTCATCCGTTGCTCCGAATACACGACTCCCGTCGGATTCGAGGGGGAATTGAGCAGGATCAGCTTGGTTTTGTCCGTGATGGCATCGGCGATTTTCTCGACCGGCAGATCGAAATCCGGGTAACTGTCCACGAAAACACACGTGCCGCCCAGCATATTGACCAGATGCTTATACATGACGAAGTAGGGATCGGGGATAATGACCTCGTCGCCGGGATCGACCATCGCCAAAAACGCCAGCAGAAGCCCCCCGCTGACGCCGCTGACGACCAGAGCGGCCGGATCATCCCAGCCGAATTCGTTTCGCATGCGCTCGGTGATCTTCGTCTTGAGGGTTATGTCACCGACGGTTTGTGAGTATTTGTTCTGTCCCGCCTGAATGGCCTCGATCGCTTTGTCTTTGAGCGCTTCGGGCACATCGAAGTCCGGCTGCCCTATCGAAAAATTCACCGGATCGTCCAGCGCGGCCGCCAGCGCGAAGACTTTCCGTATCCCACTGGCGTCGATTTTACCTGCTCGTTCTGCAATGATCTTTTTCATAGACCGATATGATAACCGAAAGCCTATCTCGATCAATCTAAAATTCAAACGTTCACGCGATCAGGAAAATTTTATTTTTATCGGACTCTGTTGTTGACAGTGCTCGGATCGTCAGGCACAATTTAACGAACGCAAAATTTGATGGAGGCGTGCCCAAATAACTTCTCCTGGATGCACAGAAGTTTTTTGGGGAAGAGAAACGTGTCAAAACAAGGAGGTTGAATGATGTTGACCCTGCGCAGCAAATGGATGACCACACTCATCATTGCTCTTTCGATCACGGTCTGCACCCGTGCCATCGCCTATGACGCGTCCGTGAGCGATCTGGAATGGAGCTATCCCCAAACGCTGACGCCGGAAACCGGCGAGATTCAATACAGCTATCGTTTCCAGTTAAGCCCTTCTCCGTATCCCGTCGATTGTTACTATACATCACAACTATATCTGTCTCAGGACCGGATTTTTAGCGACGACGACGTCGCGTTGTTCAGCCCGATGGATACCCTTTTGCCGGCCGGGGCGATGGGGTTTTCATCCACGGTCACGAAATGGTTCTATACCGAAACGGCCTT
>CAYZAT010000078.1:0-14426 GCA_964476475.1 uncultured Pirellulales bacterium | reverse complement strand
GGGTGCCGGTCGCGGGAGCGATCCCCACGAACATTCCGATGAGCTCGAATGTGTATGTCGGTCTGGCGCTGACCAGCCATGACGCCGCGCTGACGTGCGAGGCCGTGTTCTCCAACGTCACGACCACCGGAACGGTCAGCGGTGAATGGGCGAACCAGGATATCGGCATCGCGACTAACGATGCGGAACCGCTTTACGCTGCCATTGCGAACACCGGCGGCGCACCCGCCGTCGTTGCCTACGAGGATGGGCGTGCGGCAACGGTTGACTCCTGGACGGAGTGGCGGATCTCGCTGCAGGCGTTTGCCGACCAGGGAATCAATTTGACCGATGTGGACAGCATCGCAGTCGGCTTGGGCAGTAAAGGCGGTGCGTCAATCGGCGGTTCAGGAACGATGTACTTCGATGATATCCGCCTGCATCGGCCCGATCCGTAGCTGAGGGAAACTATCTGGTACTCTGAGGGCCTCATGAAAAGAATACGGAGCATTGGGGTTTGGAGACAGGAAGTCGCGTCGGAACGTAAAGAGAAGTTAAAAATGAATATGGATGAAAAACAGTGATTATCTGTTGAGAAAATTGATTAATCAATTGAAGAAGGAGACTATTGTGTGTAGAAGATTGGTCTATTTATCCTCTTTTGCTTTGGCGCTGAGCTTGATCCTCACGAGCGCAGCAGAAGCAGTGGATCCCATGGGTTGGTGGCAGCTTGATGACGGCGCCGGGCTCACCGCGGCAGACCGTTTTGGAGAACATGACGGGGAGTTGACTGGTCCGTTGACATGGGTTGACGGAATATACGGTGGCGCCCTGCAATTCGAAGGAGGCAACGGCAGCCCGTTTGTGGATCTTGGCGCCTGGCAAACAGATGGGCCTGATGGTCTGTCTCTTTGTCTGTGGGCAAAATGGGAGGGAACCAACGGTGTTTATCAAGGCTTTCTCAGTCAGCGAGAAGGCACCATGTACTGGTGGACGGAACTGAATCCGGATGGCACCCAACTGCGTTTCAAGTCCAACACGAGTCCTCAAAGCAACCTTTACCTGACAGGCGAGCATTTGATCGAGGGCGAGTGGGCGCACTTGGCCTTCTCCCACGACGCGGCCGAAAATACCGGAACTGTTTATTTCAACGGTGAGGAGAGGCTGAACGGCGACTGGGATTTACCTGCCGGGGATTTCAGCAATTTGAGGATCGGTATCGGTGTGGTCAATACGGGGGACGGACTCGGCACCTTTAACGGAGCACTGGATGACGTGATGATCTTCCAAGTGCCTCTGTCACAGGATGAGATTCTGGCCGTTATGGAAGGCGGTGGAGCGGGATATCCACTGGCGCGCTCTCCTGAACCGTCTGATGGCGCCCTTCACGAGGATACGTGGGTGACGCTTTCATGGAAACCGGGCGATTTTGCCGCCTCGCACGATGTGTATTTGGGTGACGCCCTCGGCGTTATAGAAGACGCCACGCGAGACTCGGAGGTATTCCAGGGCAATCAGACCTCCGCGTTTTATGTGGCCGGTTTCCCCGGATTCGCTTATCCGGAAGGGCTCGTCCCGGGAACAACGTACTATTGGCGCATCGACGAGGTCAACGACGCCGATCCGAACAGTCCATGGAAAGGCGATATCTGGAGCTTCTCGATTCCGTCCAAAACAGCGTACGATCCCGATCCGGCTGACGGGGCCGACTCCGTGGCCACAGATGTGCGATTGAGCTGGACGCCTGGTCTCGGGTCGAAATTACATACGGTCTATCTCGGTGATGACTTTGAAACCGTCGCCGGCGCGACGGTGGGAGTCCCCTCAGGCACAACGAGCTACGATCCCGGCTCGCTCGAGCAGGAAAAGGTTTATTACTGGCGGATTGATGAATTTGACGCCCTCGTTACCCATAAAGGCGATGTTTGGGCTTTTGCGACAATTGGCGCCGCAGGCAATCCTCAGCCGGCCAACGGGGCGACCGACATGGGAATGGCTACAATCCTAAGCTGGACGCCGGCCGATAACGCCGCCTCGCATCAGGTGTACCTCGGTTTGGATAAGGATGCGGTGCGCAGCGCCGATACCGGCTCGCCCGAGTACAAAGGTTCCAAGACGCTGGGCGATGAAAGCCTTGATCCGGGATTACTCGAATTGGGCGCCACGTACTATTGGCGTGTGGATGAGGTGTATAATGGGAATCCCGTCAAAGGCCTTGTTTGGAGCTTCACGGTAGGGAATCATATTCTGATCGAGGATTTCGAAAGCTACACTGATGACGACGCAGCCGGCGAAGCGATCTGGCAGACATGGATCGACGGCTTCGGTATCGCCGACAACGGTGCGCAAGTCGGTTATCTCCTGCCCCCGTATGCCGAGCAGACTATCGTTCATGGCGGTGCTCAGTCCATGCCTCTTTTGTACACGAACGATGCCGGCGTCACAAATTCGCAGGCGACTATGACGCTAAGTGCGACGAGGGATTGGACTCCGGCAGACATCGCGGAATTGTCGTTGTGGTATCGGGGTGGCTCCGGCAACGCGGCCGAACCGTTGTACGTAGCGGTTTACAACAGCGCCGGCGCCCCGGCAATCGTGGCCTATGATGACTTGGAGGCCGCGACGAACAGAATCTGGACTCAGTGGCGGATTCCACTGCGGGCCTTTACCGATCAGGGAATCGACCTGAGCAACGTCAACCAGATTGCGATCGGGCTGGGCGACCAGTCCGGCATAGCATCAGCCGGCGGTTCAGGAACGATGTACATCGACGATATCCGCCTGTCTCGTACGATTCCATAACGGCTTCGTTTTTTCACGGTAACAGTTGATATAGCATCGCTTTGGGGCCCATACCGAGTCATTCGGTATAGGCCCCGTTATTTGAGCGAGGCTTGTTTCGGTTCTACGTGTGGGAGCGAAGCCTTTCCGTGGATACGTCCGATATTCGAACAGGATCTCATCAAGTACGCATAACCATATGCCGATGCATGATCTGGAGATTCTTCTTGATGGGAAGATAGGAAGTTCGGTATAAACGAGGATGGTGATGTCCATGGTGGCGCAATCCCGCTCGGGCGGAAGCGCATAGCCGGGTACCTGTGGATTTGTACAGCGAAATGAAGTGGAGCAATAAAATGTGTTGGCTTGCGCCAAGAAATTGCTTTTTTCATCCTTTTGAAGGAGGACGATTATGTGTAAGACATTGATTGGTATCACTTCTTTGGCTTTAGCGCTGTGCGTGGCACTGACCAGCGCTGCGGCCGCCGCTGAGCCGGGTCTTGAGGGCTGGTGGAAGTTCGACGGCGACGGCCTCGACTCATCCGGCAACGATCGCCACGGCACCTTCATGAACGGCGCCGGTCTTGCAACCGGCTACTCCGGCCAGGCCTTGTATCTTGACGGCTCCGGAGCCTACTTTGTCGTCGATGGCTACAAAGGCATCGTGGGCGACGGCGCCAATACACCGCCTTTCAGCATCGCGGTGTGGGTCAAGAAGGAAGGGCCCGTAGGGGGCGACGGCGAAATTATCGGATGGGGCAGTACCGGCGCCGGCAACAGGATGGAATTCCGCTTCAATGCCGGTAACAACAGAGTGCGCATTGAATCCGGCGGCGGTAACGCCCAGAATGACACCCAGTTGACCACGGGCCAATGGCATCATGTCACGCTGACCGTACGGGAAAATTCGACGTATGAACGCGGCCTGACATTCTACTTAGACGGCGTGGATGACACGAGATCGAATACCGATCCCGATCCGATCCATCCGACGGAGAACTTCGATGTCGTGATGGGTATCCGATACAACCTGAGCGATCGGGCCTTTACGGGACTCCTCGACGATGTCCGAATCTACGATCGGGTGCTGACGATCACCGAGGTCTCTGATATTATCAACTTGGGATACCTGGCGAGCGCCCACAGTCCAGAGCCCTCTGATGGGAGCGTGTACACCGAGACATGGGCGAATCTGAGCTGGACGGCCGGAAATCTGTCGGTCTCCCACGACGTGTATTTCGGAGAAAATTTTGAGG
Organism: uncultured Pirellulales bacterium; assembly: GCA_964476475.1. Classification (GTDB taxonomy): domain Bacteria; phylum Planctomycetota; class Phycisphaerae; order Sedimentisphaerales; family Anaerobacaceae; genus JAFGTG01. The sequence continues at coordinate 10,410 of CAYZAT010000078.1, read as the reverse complement.
ACGTCGATGCCGGCGCAGAAAGCGTATTCATTGGCAACATGACAACGACACTTCAGATCATTGGTTTTCCCGGATTTCCTTATCCCGACGGTCTGGTGCCGGGAAGAACGTACTACTGGCGGGTGGATGAGGTTAACGAGGCCCACCCTGATAGTCCCTGGCGTGGGGAGGTCTGGAGCTTTACAATTCCGTTCAAGACGGGATACCATCCGAATCCAGTGGATGGAGCGCAATTCGAAACCATCGACGCCGATCTGAGTTGGGAACCGGGCATGAACGCGATCATGCACGCCGTTTACTTCGGGACCGATGCCGAGGAGATCGCTAACGCCACGGGCGCCCCGGGGGAGATGGGGATTCTTAGTTTTGATCCGGGTTCCCTGGAGAATGAGACGACTTACTACTGGCGCGTCGATACGTTCAACGGCGCCGAGTGGATCAAAGGGCCTGTCTGGAGTTTCACGACCATGTCGGACATCCCGATAACGGATGATCCAACGTTAGTGGCCTGGTGGAAGCTCGATGAGGATCCGGGCACGACAGTGGTCGATTGGTCGGGCTATGGCCATCACGGCAGGTTTACCTACGGTCAGGTGCAATGGATCGAAGGCATAGATGGCGGCGCGCTGGAATTCCCTGGGGGATGGGTCGAGATGACCGATTACGAGGGCGTGCTCGGCACGCAGAATCGAACCGTGGCCGCTTGGATCAAGACCACCGGCTACGGCGATTATATCTCCTGGGGTGTGAATGACGATACGCTTAAATGGATCGGTCGCGTGCAGGACGACGCCTCCAACGGAACGGTTGGGGCGCTCCGCACCGAATGCAGCGGTGGGTATATCATTGGCAGTACAGTTCTGACGGATGACCAGTGGCACCACGTGACATCGGTTCTTGAATCTGTCGGCACGGCCAGCATCGATGATATCAAACTCTACGTGGACGGCCGGCTGGAAGTCATCAGCGGCTGGCAGGCCATAGACGTCAATACCGCCAGTGATGGTAGAACGGTTTGGCTCGGCGAAGGGCATCACGGCAGGCTTTTCCCCGGTCAGCTTGATGACGTTCGCATCTACGAGAGGGCTCTGACAGAGGATGAAATCAAACTCCTCATGCGCGGTGATCTGTTGCTCGCCTGGGACCCGGAGCCCCGCACGGGACAAGAGGTGGATCTCGATACGGCGCTGCCGCTCCGCTGGGAGGCGGGCGAGAAGGCCTCGGAGCACGATGTCTACTTCGGCCTGGACGAAGAGGCTGTCGAGACGGCCGATACCTCCGATGTGAGCGGGATCTATCGAGGACGTCAGAGCGCGACGAGCTATACGCCGCCCGAGGGCGTCGAATGGAGCGGTGGGCCATACTATTGGCGCGTCGATGAAGTCAATACCGATGGAACGATCAGCAAAGGCCGGATCTGGGTCTTCACGGTCGTGGACTTCATTCTCGTGGATGATTTCGAGAGCTATACCGACAATGACGCGGACGGCGAAGCGATCTGGCAGCACTGGATCGACGGCTTTGGCGTTCCCAGCAACGGCGCGCAGGTAGGCTACCTGATGCCGCCATATGCCGAGCAGACGATCTTTCACGGCGGTTTTCAATCCATGCCGCTGCTTTATAACAACACGGCTGGCGTCACGAATTCTGAGGCAGCGTTAATGTTGACCGCGCCGCGGAATTGGACCCGGCATGGTCTGACGGATTTATCGCTGTGGTTCCGAGGCTACCCGGGCTCGGTCGGCCGCTTTGTCGAAGGCCCCGCCGGCACCTATACGATGACCGCCGGGGGTACCGATATCGGAGGCACGAGCGACCGCTTCCATTTTGCGTTCAAGACGCTGACCGGCGCCGGATCGATCGTCGCACGAGTCAACAGCATCCAGAATACAAACGCGATGGCGAAGGCCGGCGTGATGATTCGTGAGACACTGGAAGCCGGTTCGAAAAATGCCTTCGCGTGTGTCACCCCCGGCAACGGCGTCATTTTCCAGGGGCGCACCGAGGCGGATGCCGCCGGTTTCAGTTCGAACGAGGCCGGGATTGCGGCGCCGTATTGGATAAAGTTAGAGCGTGACGCGGCCGGTAACTTCATGGCCTCGCATTCGGCCAACGGCACGGCATGGGAATCGGTGGAGAACACGATCCCGACGAATATCTCGATGGCGTCGAATGTCTGTATCGGTCTGGCGCTGACCAGCCATGATGTGGTCTTGACGGGGGAAGCGGTATTCTCCAACGTGACGATGACCGGCTCGGTAAGCGGGCAATGGACGCATCAGGACATCGGCATCTCCAGCAACGCGACCGAGCCGATGTACGTAGCACTAACAAATGCGAATGGCACTTCAGCCGTCGCGGCCCATGAGGATCCCGATGCCGCGACGATCGACGAATGGACCGAGTGGCGTATTCCGCTGCAGGCATTTGCGGATCAGGGTGTTAATCTGGCCGACGTCGATAGCATTGCCATTGGTTTGGGTAGTAAGGCCGGTGTGACGAGTTCCGGGGGTTCGGGGAAGGTGTACTTCGACGATATTCGTCTCTATCCTCCTTCGCCGGAGCCTGAGCCGCAGCCGTAAGTGATAGCGCTACAGGTTAATGGTGTGATCCGTCCGGGGCCTATGCCGATGAGGTATAGGCCCCGGTTGTTTTCAAAGGATTCCGACTTTTTCAAACTGAAAAGACTTCCCCGTCGCGGTCGCGGCCGCAAAGGTTCGTTTTTGCGTTCACCGTTTGAGAATCAAAACCGGCCGGACCAGTATCGACGTCGTCAGTACGAATCCAGCCTTCGAGCCGGCCGAAATCGCCGGCGGCAGTGATACCCAACCAGCCGTTCAGCTTTTTCAGTTCTACATCAAAGCGTTCATTTGCATTATATACGCATATCATTGCGGCAATTCGGGCTGTCCGCGATGTTTGTTCGGTCGTTGCCGTGATGTGCCAGTGGTTGGCTTTTTGTCTACGATAGGCCTTGGGGATGCCGTGGTTGTAGGGTGTGTCGAATTGGTCCGTTTGAGATAGGCTCAAGCCGTGGGAACATGTCACATGAGCATCTAAAGTGGCGTTTTTTCTGCGAGAAGTGATTTTGTTGCCCTGGATATTCATTTTTTCAAACGCATGAAACATCCATTGATATTGGCTTTGCGTCGGTGCTTCAATCTCATCCAGAAGCAGGAAAAGTCCCGGACGCAAAAACAGGATTCGCCGAATCCACTTTTTGAGCTTGCCCATGTAGGCGTTGGTGGCGTCGCCGGCGACATAAGAATAGCCGGGCGCATCCTTAAAGTTGATGATCTTTCCATTGGCATCGGCCGAGCGGATCGTCTGTCCCTGGCCATCGACCAGAATACCGTTATTCGCCTTGGTGGAGCGCGTCCACTCGGCGTGGTGGGGCTTGCCGTAGGAAGGCCCGTAATAGCCGGAAGGGATGGCCAGCGCGACGCCGCCTTTCATGATAGCGAAGGCGTTCTGGTCCGCGTGGCTGTGCGAGACGCTGCCGTAGGGGCTGCTTTTGAAAATCAGGCATGTGTCGTTTTTCGGATCGGAAACGTCGCTGTGCAATCCCGCCCAGCCGACGTCGGTAAAGGCACGCGAATTCGGTAAATCCGTCGGGGCTTTGGCGGGCAACTTGTCCTCGAACAATAAAGAGGAGCCGGGTCGATAGCCCGGGATTTGTTTGACCCACCAGCCGATATACGGATCGCTGTAGCAATGAGCGTGGAACGACATAAGTTCGGCGTAACTGCTTCCCCCGCGGCCGGGACCGCCCGATTCCGCCCCGTCTCCGAAGGGCCGAATCTCACCGTGGTTGGCCGTGCAATAGAAGAAGAAATATCTAACGTTATTGAAGAAAGGACGCTGCCAAAGGTTGTAGCCGGTGAGTTGGCGCAATCCTTCGAAAGCCGGGATGTAAAACGTATTGTACCAAAGGCCGTAGGCGGTTCCTTCGGCCCAGCCGCCGTCCGTTCCGGCCCAGTGCGGATAGAACGTCAAGAGCGCTTTAAGCGAATAGGTGAGCCATGTTTCGGCGTCCGGCGTTTCGCCCGCCATCGCCAGGGACATGTCCGTCAAATAGGCGATCAGACGTCCGTTGTGGCTTTCTCCAGGATAGGTCAGGTAATTCCTTCGTTCAAGCCGTCGATAGGTCTGCCAGGCTCGCTCGCGGCACATCTTGAAGACGCGTGCCTTCTCCTGGTCGCTAAGCGCATCATAGAGCCAGTCATACGCAATGTGGGCGCATTTGGAAAAGGATAAACCCGCTTCGTCCCCCCACCGGGCACTAACGGACGTTACGTCTCTATCGTCCGTCGGCCAGGAGGCGATTTCGAGCAGGATTTTCTTCGCGGCGTCCGCATATTTCGCCTCTTCGGTCATAACGTAGGCGAGGGCGAGATTCCTCATCGCGCTATCGACATACCCGCGAAAATAGCCGAAGTATTTTTGATATTCCAGCCGTCTCACGACGGGATCTTCGATGCGATGATACGTCGGATAGTCCGGGATGCCCTTCGATAACGCTCGGTCCGCCGCGCCTTTGCAGGCTCTCCAGGACTCGGCGCGCGTGGTGGACAACGTCGAGCGAATCTCAGCAAGGTGCGATTGGGGGTATAGAATGCGCGGATGTTCTTTCGGAACGCGGCTGAGCAGCTCCTTTGGATCGATCCAGGGCAGTTTGACCGCATCTTCAGAGATACGAAAGGAACGTTTGCCGCGTTGTGCGATCTCATTGCCACGGTTGTCGAGAGCGACGACGTCCCAGGTATATGGCCCCGAAGGAAAGACGTGTTCTGGGCAGTGGACTGGGTCTTTTCCGACGTTTTGACTGTATTGGCGACGTCCACCTTCATTGAATATGTCGACCCGGTAACTTGCCGCCTTGGGGCACGGCAACCATGCCAAGCCGACGGGGGATATCTTTAATTCGGCACCGTCGCGCGGACGCGGGAACAGCATACTTCCGGACGATTTCTCTTTCAGGAAATTCCCAGATTGACGTTGTTGGGCTCTCGATTGTTCCCAGGGGATGACGGCGTTCAAGCCGACGGCTCCGGTCGTCTTCAAGAAGGTACGTCTTTGCATTGATTCTCCTCTCACAAGTTAAACATAGCCAAGATCTCACTTGCCACGGGCGGGCATCCGGAGACAAATACGCAGGAATTTTTGTGCTTGGCGGTGCAATTTCCGACACATAACGTGCCGGGCGGTAATGCCTTGTGCCCCTTGCCAATCGCGATAATGATGTCTTGATCGTCGGGTATAGCCTCTCGCAACTGCTTGCCGTATTTTCTTAAAAACATCAACAATGTCGATTGGCAGGCGCTGCAGGATTGCTCATCCAGGATATTGAATCCGGCAAATTCGATGGAAAGTTTGTCCGGAGGCGGGGTAAAAGGATCCCGTACATCCTCCCAGTTTTGAGGATGGATATCGATCGTGTCGAGATCGATAACGCCGTATCCTCTTTCAGCTCCGATCCGCAGATGAGGGATGTTGCCGGCCGATATTCCCATGAGACCACAGGCGAGCGAATCCGCGGCAAAGGCATCGACCCCCACGAGGACCACGCCCAACGGCTTCGGATTGCCGGCGCTGGGGCCCAGCCCTTCCATGCCGATGGTGCCGTCGAGAATGGACAGATGCGGCCGGAGTACCGAAGACATATCCGCGATGGCGATATCCAATGGCTTTTCCGGATAACCATCGAGCTTCGGCAACATATGCAGCTCAACTTTGGACCGCCGCCATAAACAACCCTTCATATTCTTAACGGATAATGTGACGCCTGTGTGCATGTGTGTTTTCATCACGGGAATGGAAACGATAATATCAAATTCAACAATCTCCCGGCAGACTCTAAGGGATTTAATCGCCACGCCGTCGGGAATCTCTACCGTTTCATGTTTAAGCAGATCCATGTCGATGAGCGGACAATCTCTGCTCTCAGCCACCGCCGTGATACCGCTGATTTCAAGGGCTTCCAACGCGGCGACGCCCGTGATGGGGCTTTCACCCACAGCCACGTCGGCCCCGGCGTCTCGGAACGCATCAATGGCGGCGGCAACCACCTCCGGATGAGTATTCACCCCTGTCTCAGGCTGGACATTCCGCCCGGCATTCGGTTTGAGCAGGACGCGTTTGCCCTTCGAGCCGGATAGATCGATATGGGACAGGGCTTTTCGTGTGTTGTGATATGGCCCTTCTCCCGAAGCCCAAAAAACCGACGGACAAGAAGAGTTCTCATGGAACGGCGTGTGCGATAACAGTTTCGAATACTCCTAACATATACGGCTTCGATTTTTCTACCATTGTAGCAAATCTTTTGTTCATTTCCAGCCTTACGAGTCGTATAATGCGAATTAAGAATCATGAATCACCGTGCCGAGGGCGTCCCGCCCTGGAATCGCGGGCCAGAGGCCAACGACACGAACGGTCAATCGAACGAACTCGATTTTAGGAGATGGATATGAAACGTCTAAAGAACTCCCCGATAAGTAAAAGTGAGATGATATCCCGAAGGCGTTTTATCGGAAAAGCCGCGACGGCTGCTACCTTCACCCTCGTGCCTCGCCACGTTCTCGGCGGCAATACGGCTCCGAGCGAGAAAGTCAACGTCGCTATTATCGGCACGGGCGGCCAGGGTATTGTTAACATGAAGCAGTTGTTCAACGAGCCTGACGCCCGCGTCGTTGCTCTTTGCGATATTAACGAGGAAAGCGATTATAGCATGTTCTACTACGGCGGCACCGCGGGTCTCAAACCCGCCGCCGAACTGGTTCGCAAACGATACGGCCGGCGATGCCCGACGTACCGGGATTATAACGAAATGCTCGATAAGGAGGACATCGACGCCGTTTTGGTGGCGACGCCGGACCATTCTCATGCGATTGTTAATCTGGCGGTGATCAACAAAGGCAAACATCTCTACTGCGAAAAACCGCTTTGCCGCACCGTTTATGAGACGCGTGTAGTCACCGAAGCGGCCCGCAAGGCGGGCGTGGCAACCCAGCTTGGCAACTATGGGCATTCCAGTGAGGACATTCGCCTGGCCTGTGAATGGATCTGGGACGGAGCTATCGGCGACGTTCACGATGTCCATTCCTGGACGACCACCGGCGCGCGTCGCTGGACGAACCTGACCGGCCGGCCCAAAGTCACACCTCCCGTACCCGCCGGCTTCGATTGGCAGAAATGGCTCGAACCGGTGCCTCCCCGCCCCTACCACCCCGACTACGCCCCCGTTCGCTGGCGCGCCTGGTGGCAATTCGGCTCCGGGACAATCGGTGATTTCGCCTGCCACCACCTGGATCCGGCTTTTTGGGCGTTGAAGCTGAACCAAAGCGATACGTTCAGTGTGGAGGCCAGTTCCATCGGCACGACCGAGGAGACATGCCCCGCCGGATCGCTGATTTACTTTGATTTCCCTGCCCGTGCCGGCATGGGACCCGTGCGCATCACCTGGTACGAAGGCGGATTAATGCCGCCGCGTCCGGCGGAACTGGAAGCCGGACGGAGTCTCGGCGACCATGGAATTCTCTTCATCGGCACCAAAGGCGCCATCCTGGGAGGCGGTTGGTCGAGATCCCCGCGTATTATCCCTGAAACCAGGATGCGGGCTTACAAAAAACCTCCGAAGAGCCTGCCCCGCGTTAAGGGACATCATCGCGACTGGCTTAATGCGTGTAAAGGCAAAGGGCGAGCCAGCACTCACTTTGGCTATTCCGGTCCTCTGACCGAATTCGTGCTCATGGGCAACGCCGCCATTCGAGCCGGAAAGAAGCTCGATTTCGACTGGAAGAAGATGAACATTACAAACGTTCCCGATGCCGATACGCTCGTCAAGCCGAATTACCGGGAAGGTTGGACGATATAGGAATTTCCTTCGTAGATCTTTTCAGCGTAACACTCCGATCGTCAAGCAGTAGGCTGTGACCGGAAAGGAGCATATTTTGACTACGCAAAAGAAGCTATGTTCTGTATCCACCAATATGACAGTCATATTTCTGCTTGGCGTTATCGTTATGAGTGCCGGAGCGGCTTTTTCACAGCCATCGATCCTGTGGTATGACAATCCGGCGACGAAATGGACCGAAGCGCTGCCCCTGGGCAACGGACGCTTGGGCGCGATGGTTTTTGGCACAGTTCCGAAGGAACGCTTACAACTTAACGAGGAAAGTCTCTGGGCGGGAGAGCCGACGAATGCTTACCCGGATGGCTTTTATAAGAACTGGCGCCAATTGCAGAGGCTTGTGTTGGAAGGGAAGATAACTGAGGCCCGACAACTTGGATTGGACAAGCTGACCCAATCGCCGACATCGTTCAGATCTTATGAGCCTTTAGCGGATTTATGGATCGAAATAGATCACTCCTCTGAAATCGAGGATTATCGTCGTCAGCTCGATTTGCAGACCGGCATCAGCTCGGTTCAATACCGTGTGAATGGCGTCCGGATGAAACGTGAGACTCTGATATCCGCTGTGGACGATGTGGTGGCTGTCCGTCTCACGGCCTCGAAGCCAGGCATGATTCGTGCGAGAGTTTATCTAGCTCGCGAGAAGGATATGAACGTCATCTCCGTTGGAAACGACCGGCTGCACATGAACGGCCAGATCGTCGATATCGCCGCACCTGAGGGCTATGAAGATAATCCGGGAGGATCCGGGCCTGGCGGTGAACACATGAAATTCGCCGGACGGATACAGGTTCGTGCCGTTCGTGGAACTGTTCGTACCGAGGATTCAAATCTGATTATCGAAGATGCGGATGAGGCGATTATTCTGTTCACCGCGGCGACGGATTATAATCTCGACAAAATGAACTATGACCGCTCGATTGATCCGGGACGGCGGGCAGAAGCGATTCTGAACAAAGCCGCAGGAAAATCGTGGTACGATCTGATGCGAGACCATATCGCCGAGCATCGCGCCATGTTTAACCGTGTATCACTCGATCTGGGTGGTTTGGATCGAAATACCGTCCCAACCGACCAACGGCTCATAGCTTTGAAAGACGGCAAGGCGGATGCGGCTTTGATCGCGCTCTATTTCCAATACGGTCGTTACCTGCTGATGTCGAGCTCTCGCAGGCCCGGACGGTTGCCGGCGAATCTTCAGGGCCTCTGGAACGATCAAATGTGGGCGCCGTGGGAGGCCGATTATCATCTCAATATTAATTTGCAGATGAATTACTGGCCGGCCGATCCGATGAATTTATCGGAGACGCTCGAGCCGCTAACGGACTGGTTTACGAAACAGACAGAGAAGGGAAAGGTCTCGGCGTCTCGACTTTATCAGGCAGACGGCTGGGTCAGCTTCACGGCCACAAATCCCTTCGGCCGAACCACACCCAGCGGTTCCACAAAGGAATCCCAGTTTATGAACGGCGTCCTGGATCCGTTGGCCGGGGCCTGGATGGCCATGACGCTGTGGCGTCATTATGAGTTTTCGCAAGACAAAGTCTTTCTCCGAGATCGCGCCTATCCTACCCTTAAAGGCGCGGCCGAGTTCATTCTGGATTACCTCGTTGAGGACAAGGATGGCTATCTGGTAATCGTCCCTTCGACGTCACCAGAAAATGCTTACGTTCATCCTGAACTGAATAAATCGGTCCGAATCACACGAGGCTCGACATATCACATGTCGATTGTACGCGTGGTTTTTGAAGCAGTGATCGAAAGCTCGACGATTCTCGACACAGATAAAGAATTCAGGCAAAAGCTGGCCGATTGTCTCGGCAAACTGCCGCCATTCAAGATCTCGCGTCATGGCTCGATCCAGGAATGGATCGAGGATTATGAAGAGAGCGATCCGAAGCACCGTCATGTGTCCCATCTGGTCGGTTTGCACCCGTTTTCACTGATTGGAGACGCTGATCCCGCGTTGCTCGCTGCGGCGCGAAGGACGCTCGAGAGGCGGGGCTTTGGGGGCGATGTGGGCTGGAGCAATGCCTGGAAGATTTGCTTTTACGCCCGGCTGCATGACGGCGAACAGGCTCATTGGTATCTCCGTCGCCTTGTCGGTCGCAACGCGTTTGACAACCTGATGGATGCCTGCTGGCCGGGGAGGGTATTCCAGATCGACGGGAATTTCGGCGGAACCGCCGGCATCGCCGAGATGCTGCTCCAAAGCCATAACGGGCAGCTTCATCTGCTGCCGGCCCTACCGAAAACCTGGCCCGATGGACGTGTCACGGGCCTGCGAGCTCGAGGCGGGTATGAAGTGGACATCCATTGGAAAAACGGAAAACTTGAACGAGCCTTGATTGCATCGCTAACCGGCGGATCCATACGAATCCGGTATGGGGATGAAACGCACACAGTTAAGATCGCTAAAGATCAGGATCATACCTTCATTCCTTAATGATATTTATTCCCGGAATGGATTGCCGATTATGGTGGACAGACGTGAGTTT
>CAYZAT010000077.1:10763-14456 GCA_964476475.1 uncultured Pirellulales bacterium | reverse complement strand
CGAAATCGTCGAACTGCTCCGCAAGCACGGGGCCAAGGAATAGAATTAGAAAGGATAAATTATGAAATCGATTAGACGCAGGACATTTATCAATCGTTCGATTGCGGCGACGGCTGCGCTTGGACTTACTTCTTTTTCATCCGATTCAAACACTTTCGCCGGCCAAGACAGTGCCAAATCGCATCGTCCCAATCCTATTGCCGTCTCGACGTATTCCTTCTGGCAGTTCAGGCGAAACCAGATGATATCCATCGAAAAGTGCATTGAAGAGGCTGCGAGAATGGGCTTTGACGGGGTGGATATCCTGCTCAGGCAGATGGAACGCGAAGACAGAGAAGAAAACGAGCACTGCCGGATTCTCAAGCGCACGGCCTTGATCAATGGCGTCGATCTTTGCTGCATGTCCACACATCAGGGCTTTCTTTCGCCCGACAAAGACAAACGCCGCAAGAACATCGAATTGACGAAACGACAGGTCGAGATCGCCTACAAGTTAGGCATTCCCATCATCCGAATCAATACAGGCACATGGGGGACATCCAAGAATTTCGACGATCTGATGGCGCATCGCGGCATTGAGCCTCCTGTTGACGGCTACACCGAAGACGACGGCTTCAAATGGGTGATCGACAGTATCGAAAAATGCCTGCCCAAAGCCGAGGAGTGCGGCGTCATTCTCGGTCTGGAAAATCACTGGGGTCTGGCCCGTACGCCCGAAGGCTTGCTGAGAATCGTCAACGCGATTGACTCGCCGTGGCTGCAAGTCCTGCTCGATACGGGTAACTTCCTCGAAGATCCCTACGATAAGCTTGAAATGTGCGCCCCGCAGACGGTGCTCATGCAAGCGAAGACCTATTACGGCGGCGGCTTGTGGTACACGCTCGATCTGGATTATCCCCGCATCGCCCGCATCATGAAGAAGCATAATTTCCGGGGTTACATCTCGCTCGAATTCGAAGGCAACGAAAACTACAGAACCGCCATCCCCAAGAGCCTGGCGAGATTACGACAGGCGTTCAGTTAATGTAACCAACCCGACGTCCGGCTATTGTAGGGTGTGCAACTTGTTGCACACGCGGCTTCTAATATAGCGCCATCGGCTCCAGGTCCCTGCTGCGGCGGCGATAAACGGTGACGCCTTTACAACCGAGATGATACGCTTGCTTGAAAGCCTTATCCACCGCAGAGGTTGTTACTTTCTCGCGGAAGTTAATGGTTTTGCTGACCGCCGCATCACAGTTATTTTGAAAAGCGGCCTGCATGTGGATGTGCCATCGCGGGCCGATATCGTAAGCACATTTGAAAATCCTTCGGACATCTTCCGGGATGTCCGTCATTTTCTGGATGCTGCCGGACTTGGCAATGTGCTCGATGAGCGTCTCGCTGTAAAAACCCTCTTTTTCGGCAATTTGTTTGAAAATCGGATTCACTTGCAGCATGTTCGAGCCGTCTAATATTTGACGTCTGAAGACGAGCGAATAAGCCGGTTCGATACTGGCCGAGCAATCCGCGATAATACTAATCGTCCCGGTCGGCGCGATGCATGTAATCGCCGCATTACGGACTTTCTTGTTCCTCTGGGTCCGCCAGATACTACTGTTCCAGTTGGGGAACGGTCCCCGCAGGTTCGCCAGTTCGGCGCTGGCTTTGCGCGCGTTTTCATTGACGAATTTCATCACTTCCGCCCCGAAATCCACGCCCTGCTGGGAATCGTAAGGGATTCCGAGCATAAACAAACAATCAGCAAATCCCATGACACCCAGGCCGATCTTCCGATTGCCGCGCGTCAGTTGGACGGTATCCCTGACTGGGTAATTTCCTACCTCAATGACATTATCCAAAAACCGCACACCCAGTTTCACGGTTTCGCCCAGGGCCGGCCAATCCATGCTCGCCTCCGTTTCGCCGGAGCGCACGAACTTCGTCAGATTGATACTGCCCAGCGTGCAGGCTTCGTAGGGCAGCAAAGGCTGTTCGCCGCAGGGATTGGTTGCTTCAATCGGCCCGAGGGACGGCGTCGGGTTGTCCCGGTTGATGCGGTCGATAAAAACGATGCCGGGCTCGCCCGTCCGATGGGCACATTTGACGATCATCGTCCAGATATCTTTCACCGTGAAGAACTTGTCTGCTCCTTCACCTGGAGGCTCATCATCGCTGAGTCGATGCAAATCGCCAATCGTATAGTCGGCCATGTTCATCTTTTTCGGCACCAGGTACTTTTGGTGCGTCCGCGGATTTTCCACGACGTGCGGAGCCTTCCCGGCTTTCAGCACTTTTTTCATCCAGTCGTGCGAGACTTTGACGGAGATGTTGAAATTCGTAAACGCCTCCAGATTCTGTTTGGCGTGCAGAAATTTCACAATATCCGGATGCTCGACGCTCATCATGCCCATGTTGGCGCCGCGACGAAACGCGCCCTGCTGGATCGCGTTGGTCGTCTCGGAAAAGACGCGCCAGAAGCTAATCGGCCCGGACGTCGTGCCGCCGCTGGAAGCGACGCGGTCGCCGGTCGGTCTTAATTTGTCGAACGAAAATCCCGTTCCGCCGCCCGCCTGCTGGATCAACGCGGTCTGCTTGATTGAATCGAAAATACCTTCGATACTGTCCTCGATGGGCAATACGAAGCAGGCGCTGAGCGTTCCGCGGCGTTGTGCGTTCATAAGGGTCGGCGAATTGGGAAGAAACCTCAACGAGGCCATCAGGTCGTAATACGTCTCGTGCCATTGTCTGAGTTGACGGGTATTGGCGCCGAATTTGGCCTCGGCCCGGGCGATGAGCGAGGCGACCCGTGTGAAAAGTTCCGCCGGGGTTTCGATCACGTTACCGTGTTCGTTCTTGAGCAGATATCGAGCATGGAGGACGTTCACGGCATTCTCGCTGAGTTCGGGCGCCTCTCCCGGGACCGGCCATGTCAGAGAGTTAGCCATGCCTGCTCCCCAAAACAGCAGAAATAATACAGATCGTTCTGCGCTCTATATGAAAAATCTATCGTTTCCTCAGCCATTTAAATCGAAATGCATCCCGTATCTTCTCGTCGAATCGAACGCCCAGGCGCTGGGTACTGGTTCCAAAATCGGCCCGTCGTAAATCATCTACCGTCGGCTTGGCCGATGACTTGCCGAACAGAGACGAAAGTCCAGCGGCAAGAAAACCAAGAAAAGAACCTGTCTTCGTACGAAAACGCATCGTGGCACCTCGCAATTCGTTCGGATTGCCGTTTCTTTGGGGCCGGCTATCTTTGGACCGCCCGTTTCAGGGAGACTAAAAGCTCCTCGCCCGTTCGGCTGATCCACTCGGACGTGCCGAACAACTGGTGCCGGTCCAGAACTTCAACGTCTTGATCGTAGTATCTTTGAACGGCCTCGATCCCCCCTTCCGCGGCGCCGCTCGTCTTATACTCGCCATCCAGCAGCCACGAACTGATCGAATCGTTATACTCAGCCGGGTAAATCATCGCGACGACGTATTTTTCATCGTCGTACTTTCCCAGATGCACCTTCGCCCGACACGGCGGAGCGGTCCTCACGGCCAGGCTAACCAGTGCCTTGAAATCCCGTCGGGCGGTTTCCAGATCGCCCGAATAGAAAAACATCCCGGCCTCAAGCTCAAACGTCTGCGCCGGGACACCCTTGATTTCGAGCTTACCATCGGGATACGCCCGATGGATCCGGTACACCTTGCCGTCCCTGTGCT
>CAYZAT010000077.1:0-10753 GCA_964476475.1 uncultured Pirellulales bacterium | reverse complement strand
CGGCATGGCCTCCACCTCTTCGGCCGTAAAACCCACACCGACGTGATCGCCAAAATCGAAAATATACAGGCCAACATACTTATCAGTTTTTTGTAATTCCGGTAATTTCATAATTCGATATTATAACAGTGGACAATAGGGCTTGCACTTGTTTTTTGGCGATTCCTGTTTCACCCGGTAATTGGTTGATCTCCTATAACATGGCACAATTGAAAGGAAAAATATTATTTTTGAAAAACGATCATAATTGAGTTGACATATATGCATAAATAATGCATACTTATATGTATGAGAACGACACTTAATATCGATGATGAAATGCTCGACAAGGCCTCAAAACTAACAGGCATAAAAGAAAAAACATCTTTAGTCAGACTCGGTTTACAGGCCCTGATCGCCCAGGAAAGCAGCCGAAGGCTCTCTAAGCTGGCGGGCACAGAAAAAAAGCTTCGTCCTATTCCGCGAAGACGTACAAAGATTAAATAATGATCCTTGTCGATACATCAGTTTGGATTTCTCACTTAAGATATGGCAATTCCAGCTTACAAACGCTTCTACAGGATGGAAGAGTTGTGAGCCACCCTTTTATTATCGGCGAATTGGCCTGTGGGAACATTCAAAACAGGACGGAAATCCTTTCTTTGATGCAGTCCCTTCCAATGCTTGATGTCGTTGAACACGAGGAATTGCTCCCGTTTATCGAACATCACGCACTGATGGGAACGGGACTTGGCTTTGTGGATGTCCATCTTATGGCTTCCGCGGTACTTGCCGGTATTCCATTATGGACCCAAGACAAAAATCTGAAGCAGGCTTGCTCCCGGCTAAACATTGATTTTCCAACACATTAAACAGAAGATTCTGTGAAACACTCAAACCACCGTCTAATGGTTAACCCGTAGCCTTGCGAAGCGGCGCTTTCCGACCTGAATGGTCATTCCTTCCGCAGGGGTGATCTGAGCATTCGGATCGTTTGTTTTGTTTCCATCAATCGTCACGGCGGATTGTGCGCACATCCGTTTCGCCTCGCCGCCGGTTTTGACGAGCTTGCAGGCAAGAAGCAATTGCTTGACCGAAATGGCATCGGCCGGCAAGGTAAATTCCGGTATTTCATCCGGCAACCGGCCCTGGGCGAAAACCTTGTCAAATTCCTTTGCGGCGGCTTCAGCGGCGGCTTCGTTATAAAACTGGCTTACAATCGTCTTGCCTAACAGCACCTTGGCTTCTTTAGGGTGCGTTTTTGCCGGATCGACAAAAGCAGTGATTTCCTCAGTAGGTAAATCGGTCAGGAGCGTGAAATAGTTTTCCATCATTTCATCGGAAATACTCATGACCTTACCGAACATGTCCTTCGGTTCGTCCATGACGCCGATATAGTTCCCTTTGGACTTGCTCATCTTCTCATGGCCGTCCAGGCCGACGAGAATCGGCATTGTAATGACAATCTGCGGCGGCTGGTCGAATCCCTTCTGGATATCCCTGCCGACGAGGTTGTTAAAGGTCTGGTCCGTCCCGCCAAGCTCGACGTCGCTTTGGATCATCACCGAATCGTAGCCCTGCATCAAAGGGTACAGAAATTCGTGCGTGTAAACGTCCACCTCGGCCTGCAAGCGTTTCTTGAACGTATCCCGCTGGAGCATTTGGGCGACCGTTTTCATCGCGGCGATACGGATCAGCTCGATTAAGGTGAGCTTTTCCAGCCATTCCCCGTTGTATCGAACTTCAAGTTTATCCTCTGACGTATCGAGGATTTTTCCGGCTTGCTCGAAGTAGGTTTTGGCGTTTTGCTCGATCTGCTCGGATGAGAGGATCGGGCGGGTCGAGTTTTGTCCGGTCGGATCACCGATCCGGGCCGTATAATCCCCGATGATGAGAACCGCCCGGTGGCCGAGGTCCTGGAACTGGCGCATTTTCCGTAAGACGACCGTATGGCCGAGATGGATATCGGGACTGGTCGGATCCAGACCCAATTTAACGCGTAATTGTCTGCCGGTCTTCGCCGCTTCGGTTAGCTTCTGCGCCAATTCAGTCTCGGTAAAGACTTCTACCGTGCCACGTTTCAATAACTGGATTTGCTCTGTAATTGTCTCTGCCATACATCTGGTCCCATCGTGATTCTAAGCTCAATGACTCTCTTTAGGGACCGGGATTATAATAGACATGCGTTCGTTAGGCAAGAATCACCCGTAAAGGCCGCCTTTAAATCTTCATGGGGTCAAGACGCAGGCGTGTACGGGCGCATAAAAAAGCCGCTCCAGGATGAGCGACGAAAAAGGGTTCAAGAATCAAAGGATTTCAACACAAAGCAATATAACTCGCGATAGTTAAGAACAATATTCGTCTCTTGTTAAAAACAAAAGGAAGCCAGACGTCGTAATAAAACTTTTCCATTGGGCCTCTCAGAATATAATCCGGTTCACGTTCTCTTCCAATCACTATGCTATTATCATACCCGAAACAGGAATAAAAAGCAAGAAAAATCACCCTGCCACACACGCAAACCTTTTATATAAATGGGCTTACAACTTCACGGAGGGCATTATTTTACCGAAAAAACGAACTTCATTTCGTTCGCCAACGTACATTTAATGCCCCTCGACTCAGAATGGAAGCGATTAACAAATGAATAAATGAGGTGAACCGTTTGCCGGATTTGCTTGACCGTGTGAACGGGAGAAGCTATATTGACCCGCTTAGCGTTCGCGTCAAATCGTTTTTGACGGGCTTGTATCGTTGACAAGAGAAATCAGATCGCGGTATAATATCGTGATTGATATAAGGAGACAGACATGACTGACTATATGCACTATCTGGCCTTTTGGACACCGGGGCCTTTCGAGCTTATCATCATTCTTGTGATCGCGGTTCTTTTGTTCGGTCGGCGGCTGCCGGAGATTGCCCGCGGCCTGGGCAAGAGCATGACCGAGTTCAAGAAGGGCATCCACGAAGTCGAGGAAACCAAGGACGAACTGGTTAATGATGTCAGGAAAATCGGCGACGATGTGGTTGAAGAAACGAACAAGGCCGCCGGTCTTGACGAGCCGGAAGATGTGATGAGCTAACGCACCCCAGTCCCCAAACCTCACGGACTCCCCCGTCTGTCATATGGGCAAAGAAAAAAAGACGAAAAAGAAAAAAGAACCGCAAGATCCTCTCGATAGCACCATGAGCCTGGGCGACCATTTGGAGGAGTTGCGCACGCGCTTGATCCTCGCGATTACCGGTCTGCTCATTGGCACGGGCATTTCTCTGGCGTTCGGCACGCAGATTATCAAATTCATCGAAAGACCGTATAACAAAGTGTATCGGGAACGAGAAGCCAAACTCCAGGAAAAGGAACGCGAAAAGGCCATAACGCTCGTAGAAGATCTCCTCACTGATATCCGCCAGAGATTAGCCGCCGACCCGAACACCCCCGAGATAGAGCCGAAAACGGAGGCATTCGTATCCAGATTTTGTACGGAAACCTTTATGGCGTTGTTCAGCGATCCGAATTACAGCGAGATACAACCGTCGGGCGTTCAGAGAGATGTCGGCCCTCCCCTGTTAATCCTGAGCCCGGCCGCCGGCATTATCAGTTACATCAAAATCGCTTTAATCACCGGCCTGCTTATATCGTCTCCCTGGGTCTTCTATCAGATATGGATGTTCGTCGCCGCGGGGCTGTACGCCCATGAGAAAAAATACGTCCATACCGCCGTCCCTTTTTCTGCAGCGCTGTTCGTTACAGGGGCTTTGTTTTTCATATTCGTTGTGGCCCCGCTTACACTGAAGTTCCTTGTCAAGTTCAATGAAGGTGTTCTCGGGGCCCGGTCCAACTTTACGTTTGCCGACTATATCTCATTTGTCACCATGCTGATGCTGGTTTTCGGCATCGCATTTCAGACCCCGATCGCCATTTTCTTTCTTAACCGGACGGGTCTCGTCTCAATCCAGGCCCTGCGCAAATCAAGAAAGTTCGTTCTTCTGGGTATCTTTGTCGCCGCCGCGATGGCCACTCCCCCGGACGTGATCTCTCAAGTCACTCTCGGAATCCCTATCTATATTCTGTTCGAACTGGGCATCCTGCTAAGTGTGTTTTCGGAACGAAGGAAAAAATCACAAGAGGAAACGGCTTAAAGGCGCCTCGGACTGAACGGATACGCTTTATTGACCCGTGCGCTTAACCTGGTAATAGTAGGTTGCATACCGGCCGTCGATGGAAAACGTATTACCGGTGCGCTCGACCTGCCGCGCCGTCGGCACGCCATACACATCGACGACATTCACCGACGTGAGCGAATCCCCTTTGAATGTGAGCGTGGCCTGTACGGGTTCGAGATATAAAGGCGGTCCGCCGGTCTCGATCAGTTCTGTCCCATCATCCGAGTAAACAGCGCCGTGCTGCTTATCCCGGGCCATCGCCGTGATAAGAATATGCCCGGACTCGATCAAAGGGCGATTATCCAACGGTGTGAACAACAAGCTCACGAACGGCGTGGGGCCCATCTGTATCGCCACACCGGGCAAGTCAAAGGTCCGCCCCGCCGCGAAACCAACGATCCCCTGAGTTTTCTCGGAATGAATTGTGACAACCTTATGGCCATAGTCCCAGGTCAGTTGCCCTGTATGGCTCCGAATCACCTTAGCCCTTTGGTCCCAATAAGATGAAACGTCCCCGATATACGAGGATTCCGGGCTATTTTCGATCTTCAATGTGACACGCCCGATCGCCAATGCTTCGACGGGAGTATCGCCATGAGCCAGCAGTTCGTTCTCATCGTAACCCGTTTGACCATATTGCTGATCGAGCGCATCCACGCCGGCGAAGATTTCGGCCGTCACCAATCGTCGTGCAGAGATGATATCGCCTTCCTCGAAGTGATGGTTGTAAATGGCGAAGCTCAAAGCCGGAAACTGACCGATATAGTGCGGCGTACACGTGACATAGCTTCTCATGCCGGGCCAGCCGTTACCCATGTAGGAGCGCGACGCGGCGAAATGAAATGACGCATCCCACCCTTGCAGTCCCATCCCGTAGAACGCGAACAACGGTGCGATCTCGGGTTTCCATTGATTGGGCGGTTTTTGCGTCCACTCGGTCATAAGGAACGGTTTATCCTCGACTTGCCAGAAACCGCTGGAAAGAATACCCCGACCGGCTTTGTTCAGATGCGTACCGTTGCTGACCGAACCGGTGGTGATCGAGTGTCCACCCGCCCCGCCGCCGAAGTAATTATGCCGATCGATGGCATCCATCACACCATCGGCCCAGAGGTTCGCCGCAGACGCCGCCGGACCGCCCGCCTTCCACGCCGTGGCGACTGTCACGGCCTTGTATCCAAGCTCGCGCAGACGCAATTGACGCCGCTCGTAGAAATCCCTTTGAAGCCCGGCCAGGAAACGAATGAAATCCCCCATGCGCTTTCTTTCGCTATGCTTATTCCAGCGGGGACCGTCCGCCTCCATCTCCCAGGCGGCATACATCTTCATCCTCGGATTATTAACCGAGTCGCCGGACCTTCTGCCGGCGCCCCATGCAATCGCCAGATTCCTGTCATCTCCATAGCGATCTTTCACCCAGTTCATCCACATCCCGCCGAGGATCGCCGCATGAAGATCGAGATTTCCGTTATCGTAGTCCGCCAGGTTGTTCAGTGGCGCGTGCCAGAAAATGCAATCCTCATTATGCACTTCTATAATGGCCAGGGCGGGATCGTCTTTGTATGCTAAACCGGTATAGGGATTGACGTGCTCCAGGAGCGTTCGCTCCCACAGCCACTGGGCATCCTGGAGCTCTTTCATTATATTCACGACGCCCGACGTACTCTTTCCCGCCCCCCTGTCCGGCAGCTCATCGTACAAATCCGCCGGATAGCCATCATCCGACGTGATGACGTGAGGATAGAACAGCGACCACGTCATATAAACGCCATGTTCTTTAAGGATCGAGAACCATCGGTCCCATGTGTCCAATTTCTCCTCATCGAAGATTCGTTTGCCTCGGGAACCGGATTGTAAAACGCCCAGCACACTTTGGACCGGATGCTGGCGTACCATATTGATGCCGTGCTTAACATAGAAACGGGCCTGACGCTGTTGCGATTCGACCGTCTCCGTCATCGACGCGTCAACGCCCCAGAACTTCACGGGCGTTCCATCTTCAAAAACGAAATCCTTGCCCATCCGCCTGAGAAATCCGTGCCGACCAGCCGGTTTATCGATCAAGCCGATCATATCGATGATCGATTCGGGTGAATACGCATCAGGCCCGGCGACGAGCATGAACCAATCGCCCCGTCCGGGCGCACGGAGATTGGGATTGGGCCGAACAACGCCGGTCGGCGCCCAGGGAAAGTTCGTGAAAGCCATCACATCAATACCGCCGTGGCCTTCTTTGTCCGCCCCATCGCGGTCCGAAATACGCACCCTCACCCTATGGGATCCACGCGACAGGTCGATCGTGGCTCCGAAGGTCCAGGCGATAAAGCGAATATCGACGCCGGGATCAATCAGGTCAACCCGATTCGTGACGTACGATAAGTCGATCTCCCGCCAGGGACCGTGATCGATGCTGTAACGATAATCGGCGCCGCCGTTGCTGTTGCGGAACGGATTCAGGCGAATCCACCATGCATAGCTTCCGCCTTCGGCAATTCGAAAGACATATTCGGCCACTCCCGAATCGGGGTGATTGTTGCTCGTATAGTGTGAATGCCAATCGCCCTCGGACACACCGGGCTCACCCGGCGATAAAAGGTCTTTGACGACCTTGCTATTGTGATACCATGCGCCCGCCCCCGATTTCTCAACAAAGGTGGACGCGGTATAATCTTCTCCCTCGATCCATATCGCTTCGTTCGCCAAAGCAGACAGTGAAAAAAGAGCCAATACCAGAAATCCGATGATGACAAATCCAAACGAGAGTATCTTCTTGTTCATTATTGTGATTCCTATTCGAAAGCTGAGCCACCAACCCACCCATTTTTTGGAATCGCTTTAGTATCGCGACACGCCGACATAATCAAACGGGGCCTGTATCGAGTTCACACGATACAAGCCCCGTTATTCTACAACATGAAACCGCCAGTCACAAGGTCCCAGGGACTAATCCGGAATCAATTACGGCGCCGGCGGATACAGCCGGACGTCGTCAATATACATCGTTCCCGAACCACCCGGTTGCGGATTGGCTTTATCCCCAAAGCCGATCGCGATCGTACCGACGTTACCCAGATTGGCGCCCTGATCAACAAACGCCTGTAGCGGAACAAGCCATTCCGTCCAGACATCCCTCTGGGCGGCTTCCACATCCTCATTAACAACGATAGCACTGCCATCGAGGGCCACATACATCGGTGTCGGAACGTTAATCCAATCGCCCTTAAACCAAACACCCAGCGTATCAACTCCCCCGGTCGTCCAGTCTGTCGGATAAGCCAGCGCCAGTACGGCTTCAGCGTATTTCTGATCGGCGTCGTACACCAACGGCATGGACTGCGAACCGGTGTGGACAATCGCCTGCTCGGCATACGGGGGCATCAGATAACCCACCTGTGAACCGTTTTCAGCAACGCCAAAGCCATCAATCCATGCCTGCCAAATGGCTTCACCCGCCGCGTCATCATCGGTGTAGTCCTCGAAATCGTCCACGACGAGAAAATCAGCCGTCGTAAAGGCCCAGAGTGGCCCTTTCACCGTATTGCCCGCCGCATTGACGGTGTCCACTCTCCAGTAATAGTTCGTATTCCATTCCAGCATACCGGGGTCGAGGCTATCGCCGTCAAGACCGAGCACGCCTTTATCTTCCGATGAACCGGCCGTCGCAGCCTGCACGGCGGCTCTATCCGTTCCGAAATATACCTGTTGTGATGTAGCGTCATCCGCCGGCGTCCAGCGCAAAATCTTGTTATGCTTGACGTTGACGGCGGCGTGAGGCGGATTCGGGCCTCCCACGGCGCCCGGGGTCGTGAAGGTCCAGACATCGCCTTTATGCGTGGTCATGCCGTCAAATTCATCAACCCGCCAGTAATAGGTCTTGGCTAAATCAAGCACGCCGGGGCGAAAATCAACAAGGCCCGTGGGCAACGCGCCGGCCGCGTTATCGACCGTGTCGAAATCGTCACCGAAATAGACGTAGTGCAATTTCGCATCGAAGCCGACTTCCCACTTAAGCGAGGCGGCATTCGGATCAACGTCTTCGCCGCCATCGGCCGGATCGGGGGCAAAGGCCGTTCGGGGTGCAACCGAAAAGCTCCAAACCGCACCCGTCCACGGACTGTCCGGATTCGACTCATCGACTTCATCGATTCGCCAATAATACGTTTTCCCCGGAACGAGTCCCTCTGGATAAGGAAAACCGGGAAAGCCAACAACAAAATCAGCGTTTGTTTGATGGCCTCTAAACGTATCTCCCGTCCCGGCTTTCACCTGGGCAGAATCTTCGCCGAAATACACGTCATGAGAAACCGCCTCAGGCCCGGCCGTCCATTGTAGGCTCACCCATGTCTGTCGAATCACTTCGCCATCAGCGGGAATGGGTTTGCTGGCCGGATAATCCTGCGCCTTAATGATAGGATACAAGGCGGTTTGCGGCACTACTTCTCGCGGTGTGGATGAACTCTGCCAATAAAGCTGCCATTCCGCTTCGCCGCCATTCTCATAACCTTCTACGACGATCGGGTATTTTTGGCCCGCCACAAGCTCAATCGGATCGGCAGTGGTTTCCGCACGATCGTGGTCGGCCCAGTCATCGATGATCATCTCCCCATTGAACCACATGCGAACGCCGTCATCAGCTCCCGTGATGAAGGTATAAGCTTCGGAATGCACCGCCTCTATTTCACCCAACCACCGGACGGCAAACGTATCTCCCCGCAATCCTTCCGGCGGATGAATCGTCATTTCCGGGGTGAGGCCATCCGGATGGTTCGCGACGAATCCCGGATTCCAGTAGCAGTAGATTTGCGGATCGATCCGGACTGCGACCAGATCGCGGAAAGCCACTTCACGAGTGGGAGGGGTGCTTCCGGAAAAGTGATAGTATTCCCCGCGTACGCCCGTGCCGGCCTGGGCCTGGGCCATCGCATCGCTGGTCAAACTGAGAACCAGAACAAAAGAACAAGTAAAATACACCAGCTTTCTGCACATAATAATCCTCCTTCTACAAAGAATTCACTATGATATTGAGAAACAACCGACAAAATACCTGATTTGTTATGTCCCTGCCAATATCTGCTTATGAGCAGTTTCTCCCGAGTCGATTTCACCTCCTTTCTTCAAATGCCGCAACAAGGACTCTCTACCGAGGATAGAAAGGCCTTTCCTCGTCTAACTTATGAAATCCATATAGCCAATGCCGTACCATTTAATCGAGGATGACTTCATCCTGATAGGACGGAACATCGACCTGCCAACCTGTTTTGCCTCTGAGAAATTCACCGAAATGCAGAGCGCTTTCCGATTCACCATGCACGACAAATACCTTCCTGGGGGGGCGTTTTAATCCGCTTAACCACTCCAGAAGCTCCTCTTTATCCGCATGGGCCGAAAAACCGTTGATTCGCTCGATACGCGCCTTCACCGGATATTCCTTCCCGAGGATGCGGACTTCTTTTTCACCGTTAACGATTCGCCGACCGAGCGTCCCGACCGCCTGATAGCCCACAAACATGATCGTGTTCTGGCGTTTGCTGATGTTATTGACCAGATGGTGCTTGATTCTTCCGCCCGTACACATTCCCGAGCCGGCAATAATCATCACTGGCTTTCTGACATGGTTGATAGCCTTGGACTCATCGCTCGATCCCGCCATTTTCAGACCCGGCAAGTTGAACGGCGACTCGTGATTGTTCACATACTCCGTCATCTCTTTATCGTACAACTCGCGGTGCCGCTTGAACACTTTCGTAATGCGCGACGCCATCGGGCTGTCCAGATAGACGGTCATGTGAGGAATGGCATTTTGACGGTATAATTCGTTGATAAAGTATAAAAGCTCCTGAGACCGCTCCAGGGCAAAGCTCGGAACAATAATATTGCCGCCGGCCTGTATTGTGGAATTGATGACGTCGCCGATCAACTGCTTGGTATCTTCAGGCCCTTTATGCACCCGGTCGCCATAGGTGGATTCCACGAGAACATAATCCGCTTCATCCACGAGGGAAGGATCTCGTACGATGGGCCGGTGCGGCCGGCCGATATCGCCGGAAAACAATACGGTTCGGCTTTCGCCGTTCATACTGGCTTTGACCTTGATGATCGATGAACCTAAAACGTGACCCGCATCGCAAAAAGTCGCCTCTACGCCGGGCTTGATTTGGACGGGCGCCCTATATTTCACATTGTGAAAGTGCGGAAAACACGCCTCGGCATCGGCCATCGTATAAAGAGGAGCAATAGGGCGGGGACTTTTTCGCTTTTCTTTTTTATGCCTTTTCTTCTTGTACTCGGCATCCTCTTCCTGAATCTTGGCCGAATCCAGCAGGATGATTCGAGCTATCTCAGCCGTGGCGTCGGTGCAGTAGATTTTGCCTTTAAATCCCTCTTTCACCAGCTTTGGCAAGAGGCCGCAGTGGTCCAGATGGGCGTGCGTTAACAGGACGGCGTCGATACTTTCCGGCGGCACGGTGAACGGATCCCAGTTTCGATCCCGAAACTGGCGTTCCTGATAAAGGCCGCAATCGACGAGAAGCTTCGTGCCGTTGACTTCAAGAAGGTGGCGGGAACCCGTCACGTTCTGGACGGCGCCGAGGAACTGTAATTTTAACTGCAT
>CAYZAT010000076.1:0-14475 GCA_964476475.1 uncultured Pirellulales bacterium | reverse complement strand
CAATACGAGCATGATTGGATTTATGTCGATGTCGAAGGCAACGCTTTTCTGTATAATATGGTCAGGAACATCGTCGGCACGTTAGTCGATATCGGTGTGGCCCGATGGAAGCCGGAAAAGATAGACGAAATCCTCGAAGCGAAGGACCGAACCGCCGCCGGACGACTCGCGCCCCCTGAAGGATTGTGTTTAATGTGGATAAAGTATTAAAAGTAGAATACAGAACACAGAATACAGGACACAGGAAGGGAGAATCAAATGGCAAAACAAACGGCTAAGAGATTTACGGATCTGATCGTATGGCAAAAGGCGCATAAATTTGTTCTTGCGGTATACCGCTTTACTGTCGGTTTTCCAAAGGAAGGAGTTTATGGTTTGACTTCTCAATTGAGGCGAGCGTCAATTTCCATCGCGGCTAATATAGTCGAAGGTTTCAAAAAGACCGGACCTGCTGACAAAGTAAGATATCTGAATATTTCTCAGGGATCGCTCGAAGAATGCCGCTATTATTTGATATTGGCGCATGACTTGGATTATGGCCATACGGATGCTCTTGAACTACAGATTGACGAGGTTGCCAAGCTACTGGCCGCCTACTCGAACGCCGTTAAGAGAAACAATTGAGATCTGAATGGCAGGTTCGTGGAAAAAGTTGCGGATTTCGCAACTCACGTTTTTTATTCTGTATCCTGTGTCCTGTATTCTGTATTCTTTCGCTTATGAAAATCGTTCATATTATAACTCGTTTGATCGTTGGTGGGGCGCAGGAGAATACGCTGATTACCTGCAAGGTTCTGGCGCAGCGCGGGCATGACGTCACGCTCATAACCGGCCCGGCGTTGGGACCGGAAGGCGAGCTGCTCACTGATGCCAAGGGACAGGGCTACGAAACCGTCGTTGTGGATCGGCTTCGTCGTGCTATTAATCCGATCAATGATGTCCCCAGCTATGTCCGGATTAAAAAGCTGCTTCGGCAATTGCAGCCGGACATCGTTCATACCCACTCGGCCAAGGCGGGGATCTTGGGTCGCTTCGCCGGTTACGCTTTAAAAGACCAATGGGCGGCAAATCGACCATGGGTCGTGCACGGTATTCATGGACTGGCTTTTCATCCTTATCAGAGTTCGCTCTTGAATAAATTCTATATCGCCGTTGAGAGATCCACCGCGAAGCGGACGGACTTTTTTATCAGTGTGGCAGATGCGATGACCGAGCAGGCGACGGCGGTAGCGATAGGTAAGCCCGAGCAGTTCGTGACGGCTTATTCGGCTATTGACGAGGATGATTTCTTAACGCCGATTTCACAACAGCGCAGGCAGGATTTCCGCCGAAAGCATGGAATTGCGGAAGATGCCGTCGTGCTGGTTACTATTGCCCGTTTGTTTATGCTCAAGGGTCACGAATACATCGTGGAGTCGGCCAAATCACTTGCGAAGCGGTTTGAGAATGCCGTCTGGCTATTCGTCGGGGACGGCACTCTTTCCGAGCATTTCAAACAGCAGGTTCGCGAACTGGGATTGGCTGAGAGGATTCGGTTCACGGGGCTTTTGCCGCCGAGTGAGATTCCACTCGCTATCCAATCGTCGGATATTCTCGTGCACTGTTCGCTCAGAGAAGGTCTCGCGCGGGCGCTGCCCCAGGGGATGCTCTGCGGAAAGCCGGCCATCTCCTTCGACCTGGACGGCGCGCGGGAGGTCGTTAACGAGCGCACGGGTCGGCTGATCGAGCCCAAGAACATCGGACACCTCGTCGAAGCCTGTGCAGAATTAATTGAAGACGAGAGCTTGCGACGGCAGCTTGGTGAGAACGGCAGAGAATTCGTGAAGGAAATGTTCTCGCCGGACCGAATGGTCGATACCATCGAAGCCGCTTATCGAAAGCTGCTTGGGCAATCCTGATATTACTGTTTACCTAATTCGATTTCGAATCCCTGATTTTTACCCGGAACCAGGGAGATATTTTTGAATTTAACGAATTCAAACGGCCTGTAACGGAAACAGACTCCCTCGATTTGATGTATGTTCAGGTTATCGATGATAAATGTGTGTTCCCTTAAACCAGTATCTCTGTTAACCGTTGTACCTTCCTCATACCGATCAAGCGAAACGGTTTTAATGGCTGAATCTTCTCTATAGATAAGACCGAAATCGGTTTGGTAGTCGTTAACGTGTGCTCCGGACTCTTCATAACAGCGTATCACAACCTGTCCATTCTCGATTGTAGGAGGATCCAAGAGAATTCGCTGTTTTCCGAGAAACGTCGTTTCGCCGGCTGTGTCTTTAATGGTTAACGCCGTTTTCCAGTCTTTATCTGTAAAGCCTAATCTAAAAGAAGTTTTCTGACGTGATGCATCGAAACCATGTCCCTCAGCCGAAAGACCTTCAATAATCCGGTTGCCATATCTGTCATGAATTTGTTTCCCGTAAGATCCTGTGCTTCCTTCCATGGAATATCTGATCGCGCCGCCATCGCCCAACTTTTGTATCCGCCAGGCGAACTCGAAGACCTTTCTATCCTCACGAGCCCGATCGTAAGGTGTAACATTGATATACGGTACGTAATCAAGGGGACTGCCGTCCGGACCCCACCACTGTTTGCCCGCACTGGGATTTTCGCAAATGCCGATAAATTCAACCGTTGTTCCGTTAGACAATATGGCTTTCCAGGGTGTCTCGGGAACGGGAGTAAACTGCTGTTGTTTTTGCCAGCCTTTTGTGAGGAATTCTTTTTCTCTGGAGTCCGAGAGATTCCCTTCAGAACAAATCAAGAATTCAAGTTTGAGCACCTGACGTGGCATGATCGGATGTAAGGGATGAGCTACACTTTTGGCATACCAGATGTTGTCACCCAGATAATCGATGTTCAGGTATGTTTTAACTGAAGAGACACGACCCCAAAAACTACGTAGGAAAGCTTTATTATGTCCCCGAATTTCCGCATGCCCGGCGGAGAAATCAGGGCCCGGCTCAACCTTAAGCGACCTCAGTGTGTATCCTTTTTTGCGTACTTGCCGCTCGATCTCCAGATACAGGAATTTTTCGTTTTTCTGCCAGGTCGCTTTGTTTTCTTTCAAGGTGACATTTTTTTGTATTTGCCTGCCTTTCTCCTCTGATGGTGATAAAGCTGCTTTAGAAAAAGACTGACGATATTGCTGATATTCGGCATCCGTTACAATAAGTGAACCGTAAAGCTCATCTTCTTTTTTAGTTGAAGATTTGAAATTATGTGCTCGCATTCTACGCGAACTCTTTCCGTGGCTTTGAACTAAGCTGGTTGAATTGAAATCCAGAGAGATAGAACCTTCACGACCACTCGCAATAAAACTAAATCTCTCGGACGTTTGCTGGCTCGAGTAAAGACCTCTGATCTTCAAAACGGTTCGTCCTGTGAGTTTCTTGTTTGTTTTTGGTGTTGTGTGGCAGTGTTCCCATTTAATCCCCGCAGGTAGTTCGGTATAGTTGTGCTCCTGGATGCGCCCGTTCTCTTCTATCCAAATGGCCGGTTTGTCTAAATCGATCACGAGCAAGACTTGATAAGATTCCTTGAGTTGACCATCACTGTTAATTTCCGCATGTCTCATTGTTTGTTGCCAGTTTTTGATAATACGCCCCATCCGGCTGCTGTAATAGGCTCGTTCCGAAGTTGCCAGATATCCTCGTCCCCACCGTACAATTGAATTGGAACCAAATCCGGTAGGGCGCCATCGAAGATAGAGTCCTGTCGCTATGATCGTGACGAGGATGGCCACAATGATGATTGTTGCTTTGGTTTTCTTTTCCATTTCAAAAACACCTTTCCGCAAATGTTCTCTTTTCCAAAGGATGTATCGAGTATGACCATGATCGATTGAATTTTCAAGAGATATTTCCAGTATCCGGTCTGGCGTGTTACAATCGTTTGGATTTGTTAGTAAAACTGGAGATAAGTCGATTATGAAAAGTTATAGAAAAGAGCTTTGGTTCGATACGTCTCAAAGGCGGGAATATATTAACATTACACCCGTGATTGACGAGTGCCTGAGAGAGAGCGGCATTAAGGAAGGCATGTTACTTTGTAATGCAATGCACATCACCGCCAGCGTATTCATTAACGATGACGAGTCCGGACTGCATCACGATTTCGAGGTTTGGCTGGAAGGTTTGGCGCCGGAGAAACCTTACTCACAATACAAACACAACGGCTTCGAGGACAACGCTGATGCGCATCTTAAGCGCAGCGTTATGGGTAGGGAAGTGGTCGTCGCTGTCACCGACGGAAAGCTCGATTTCGGCCCATGGGAGCAGATCTTTTACGGCGAGTTCGACGGCAAAAGAAAGAAACGCGTTCTCGTCAAGATTATCGGTGAGTAAGCTGGTGCCTTCATGGATTTGTTGTTCTTTCTGGCTCAGGTGGTAGTGATATCGTGCTCGGGGGTGATGCAGCCGGGACCGGTGACCGCGACGGTCATTACGATGGGGACGCGGAACCGTTACGCCGGGATGCTTTTGGCCCTTGGGCATGGGATCGTCGAATTTCCACTGATGATCGTCATCGTTCTTGGCGTGGGAAAGTTCTTCGAGTTGCGGGGTGTCCAGATTTCAATTGGTTTAGCCGGCGGGGTGTTTCTCATTCTCATGGCTATACAAGGTTTGAACAGCCTGAGAGCTAAAACCGATGTCGAGCCGAAGGCCTTCAGTGGTAAACCGATTCTGGCCGGGATTGTATTGTCGGCCGGCAATCCGTTCTTTCTGATCTGGTGGGCCACTGTTGGTTTGGCGTTGGCGACTCAGGCGGCGCAGTGGGGGATCTGGGCTTTTGTTCTTTTTGCCCTAACCCATTTCTCGATGGATTTGATCTGGTTGCAAATCCTGTCCTGGGCCAGCTTCAAAGGCTCGGTATTGTTAGGTCCGCGAGGATTGCGAATCGTGTTGATGTTTTGTTCGGCGGCGCTGCTTGTTTTTGGTTTGTTTTTTATTTACAGGGCGACGAATCTTTTGTTTCACCCATCTTGAGGAATAGGGCTTGTGTCGAGGAGTTGTTTGAGGTTGTATTGGTCCAGGGAATGGCGATGAGAATGTGCTACCTTTTGTATGATGTCCGGCTGGCCCATGTGGGACTGACCGATACTCGCGCTCGCGACGGCTTCGGTGATATCGGAGAGCTTGATGTTCGCGGGATCTCTGGCCGGGACGAATCCCTCGGTGGGTTCGGAGGTTCTGAGGATCAATTCGCTGGCGACCAGATGGTTGAGCATCTTTTCCCCGAACTCGGCCGGGACACCTAATTTGCTGCAGATCACTTCGAGGGGGACCGGGGCCTGGTTGTCTTGAAAGGCCGCCGCGATCTCCCCGACGATGTTGATGACGGTCAGGTCGTTCGCGATGAAGCAGTCGTCGTTCTTCTTTGCGGCGGCGATCTCCGCGGCGTCCAGGCTTTTTAAATGTTGGGTTGTAAACGTCAATTGCAGGCCGAACAATACGGTCAGCCAGGTAATGTAAATCCAGACGACCGTCATCGGAATCAATGCCATGACGCCGTACACCGTGGTGTATAGTTTTAATTCAGTAATACAGAGGCCGAAGGCGTTTCTGGCCCCGATCCAAACCAGGGCCGCTACGGCGGCGCCCCAAACGGCGGCCCTCGCCTTGACTTTCGTATTCGGCAGAACAAAGTACAACAAGAAGAGAACAACGAGGGCGATGAGATAAGACAGAATGACGGGGGCGACGTTCGACAGGATCGTTTCCTGGAGACGGCCGATGGATGAATGGCGCGTGGCGATGTAGATGCCGGATCCCAGGAGCAGCGGGCCGAGGGTCAGCAACGCCCAGTAGCTGATGATGCGCTGCAGGAAGTTCCTGCCCCGAGTGACGTGCCAGATATTGTTGAATGATTTTTCGATGGTGGCTAACAGGGCCAGGGCGGCCCAAACCACAATCACGACGCTGAACAGCCCGATCTGCCCTTTGTTTGTTTCGTCGAAGAACCGCGCGATCAACCTGTCAAGGTGTTCCGTCAGGGCGATCATCTCTTCGGAATTCTCTTCGTCGGGCGTGGGGCTTATCGTCTCTTCGGCATTTTGTTCGTTGGGCGTTGGACTTTTGAAGGCGGTGAAATTCGCCTGGTCGTAAACGAAGTTTTTGATTTTTTCCCCAATGTCACTGTAGGCGGGGAACGATTGGAAGATCAGGAGCATGACGATGGCCAGGGGGACCATCCCGAACAGGGTATGATACGACAGGGCGGCGGCCTGCTGGCCGGAGCGGTTTTTTTTCAAAAGCCGCGCACAATGCGACCACAGCTTGATCTGAAAGACCACGAACCGACCGGCCTTGCCGAGCTGCGTCGTCGGTGTGGATAACAGCGCCCTGAGCGATAGCATGACGTCTTCCTTTCACAAACACGACCATGCGGACATGGCCGGATATTGTTGAGTCTAAACCTACGAGTATATCGGTTGATAACAATACCATAATCTGCCATTTCAGCAAGAAAACTTGCCGTGGCTTGGCTATTGTGGTACATTTAATCCAGAGCAAAGTGGAAGAGGTCTCAAGAGAAAAACGAGTTTCCTGATAATAGGCACGTTGTCGTTTTAACGAGCTAAAGCAGTAGTGAGCTTGTCATATGTGGGGAGCATTGAAAAGAGGGCAGATATCTCATTCCGGAGATATCAGGAAAATTATATAATAACTTGTTATGCACAGCAAGAATATGTCTATCGTCAGAAATCAGACCACGTACTGGAATCAGGTTGCATCACAAAAGGCATTTGGTCACCCAATAGATTGGGGTCAATTGAAGGACCTCATTCCCCGAACCGCCAAAGTATTAGATTACGGCTGTGGCCACGGCAGGCTATGTGGTGAGTTGTGGAACAATGGTTTCAAGAATGTTATCGGTGTTGATTCTTCCACCAGGATGATTGAAATAGCAAGGCATACTTATCCAACGCTTGATTTCAGGATTATCGAGAATTCCACTTTTCCTTTTGATGACGAGGCTTTTGATGTTGTATTGCTTTTCACTGTACTCACCAGTACACCGGCTAATGAAGAGCAAATGGCTATAGTCGCGGAGAGCGAACGCGTTCTTCGGCAAGGCGGGATTCTCTACGTCAGTGATATGCCATTGCAGAATGACAAGCGGAACCGGGATCGATACGAGAAGTTTTCCTCCAAATATGGAATTAACGGTGTCTTTGAGTTGCCTGATGGCGGAGTCATGCGTCATCATGAAATGACTTGGATTCACTCTCTACTGAAGCAATTCCAACAACTAAGCCTCAGAGAAATCGATGTAACTACAATGAATGGGAATAAGGCGAAAGCTTTTCAATATATAGGGTGTAAAGCATAACATGGCAATGCAGGAGATCGGATGATCGCTATACGATCTTGTGTCTTCTGATCTAACTGTTAGGATTAAGAAAGACCCAATGGATCGACATTCGATAACTCTTCGTGCGGCCAAGGCTACGTTGGATGAGGGGCGTGTATTTGCCCGATTCCTCGATGAGGCGGCGGAGGGTTTCTTTCGTTTTATGCTTGGTCGCGACGCCGGGGACATTATCGCCAGAGCGTTCGTCGTGCCCGGCCATGACCTCTCTCACCAGAACGTTACCTTCGCAGAGCGGGATAACGTTATTGTGGGAATGGTTTCGGGCTACACCGCCGAGGAGCATCGCCGGTCCTCGCTCCGACCCTTGAAGCAGGCGGCGGGCAGGCATCATCTACGAATGAACGTCGTGCTGATACTGTGTGCTCCCGCCCTGCGGATTATCGACTCGGTTGCCGACGGCGATTACTATCTCCAGGCTATTGCTGTTGACAAGGAACTTCGGGGGGAGGGCATCGGCTCCTTCTTGATAGACTCTTTGGAAGAGCGGGCTCGCGCAAGCGGATCGACTCGACTGGCCCTCGACGTCTCAGTTAAGAATGAGAGCGCACGCCGACTCTACGAGCGTCGCGGGATGACCGTCGAGTCGCAGTGGCCGAAGCGTTTGCCCATCCCGGGATTGAGGTTCTATCGAATGACGAAGACATTCTAATCGCTGTTATACGGTGTCACTTAAATATCTCGAAAATATCCTTTAGTACTTCCGGGTCTTTGAGTTGCTCTTCGATGAACCTGCCGGCATCGATTTGTGGATTGTCTATCGTGCCCGTGACCCAGATCGTAACTCTTTTGCCGGATGTTTCCCTGCCGATCCGTACCGTTGTGCCCACGAAGGTGTACGGTAGGGTCACCTTTAAGTTGAGGCTGCCGTCCAGGCCGGTTGTCCCGCTACTGTTCACCGGATTATCGCCGACGTCCCATTGCATATCGTCGTAATGAAGGAAGCCGTTTTGCAATGTGAACCGGGTCGGGTGGATCTTCATATCCGCGCTCTTATCACCTATCGTGAGAATCTGTCCGAGCACCTCCGAGGCTTTGAGACGCAACCGGTCGATCGAAATCGTTCCGATCACGACGGCCTTGTTTTGGGCCTCGTCGCTCATCGGTATGGCCAGTTGTTCGCAGTGGAGATTTGCAATTCCGCTGGTATTCGTAGCGTCGTTGAAAATGGGATTGATGTACTTCAGAAGTTTCCTGGCGGTTTCATCGTTGATTTTGATGCCCCTGGCGATCTGCATCGGTTCGGTGGTTTTCAGCAGGGGGGGCTTCTGGTTGAAGTCGGTTTGTCCGCCGAAGTTCAACTGACCTTCATTCACGGTCGTCGTGAACGGGGCGATGGTCAAAACGCCGTTATCGATCTGCATGTTTGTCTCGGTCGAGCCGAAGTTCAATCCCATATAGTCGGCCCGCTCGAAGCCCAGCGTGCCGCTGGCCCTGAGATTGGGCATGATCTGGTCCGTTTGGCCGGTCGGGAATTCGCTCATGAAATTAAAAGCATCCGTTCGTTTGCCTTGCAGTGACAAACCTTCCGGCATGTAGGGCGTCACGACGGTGCTAACCGTCGCCCAGTCGTATTCGCATTCGGCTCGTCCGGCCAGCCGGGTCTTCTCGCCCTTGCTGACGTGGCTGAGTTCACCCTTGCGAATCTTTATTTGAGGGTTGTCCAACTGCAACGTCTTGATATTGATCGCCTTCTCTTCGGGATTGACCTCCATATTGAAAGCCAGCGTGACGTCATTAGGCTCGAACGGTTTTTTGTCGGGATAAGTGACTCTTAAGCCCTTGATCTTCGTCGAATCCGTTGCGATTCTGTAGATTCTCTTTTCAGATGTGACGGAGAGCTTCGCGTCGGCCATGCCCGCTAACTGCATTTCCTCCGGGAACGAACTAAACAAGATCGCGAACGGTCGAACTTTCTCAAGATCGACCTGGTTTGCGGCGATATCGAGGTCCATCGGCTTGCCCGAGTCGCTGTTAAGCGGCACGACGCCGTTTTCTATGCCGATCTGCCCGAAACTCGCATCGGCGGTTACGGAACGAATCGATACAATACCGTTTTTGGTATCGATCTCGACGGCTGAATGGATCTCGGCCATAGGTTCCGTGACGCTCGGCCCGTCCTGTGATTTCATGCTAAGATTTTTGATCACCGATGCGCCCGACGTCGCGATTTTGTCTTTCGTGATGGCGATCCGGCCTTTGCTTTGAAATTCGCCGGCTAACTCGTATGGACCTATGTCGATGAACTGCCCCAACTCCGATTGGAGTTTCGTCAGGTCCGCTTCGGCATTGTACCGGAGCGATTCACTTTTGCCCGAGCAGTTGACCTGGGCAGACGGGGCCGAGACGGTTAGCTTATCGTAGCTGACGCCGGACGTGTCCGATGAAATGTGTGATTCGGCCCGGATCGCGTCCGAGAGGGCGATCTCCTTTCCTTCCATCGTGCCCGCTAATCCGGCGAGCGTCGCCTGGGTACGGATTTGTCTGTGTCCGTCCGAGGTTGAGGTCTGAACGCTGCCGGTCAACTGGCCTGAAGTGACTTGTATCCCCTCTTTAAGGCCTAAGGTTTTGGGCATCTGCGACAGCACCGCGGCTACGTCGCACTGGAAATCACCCTCCAAATCGTAGCTTGAGTCGGCTTCCAGGAAATCCGTAAACGATCCGAACGCGGTCGGGATTGTTCCGCTCGCCGACGCCGTGGCCCAGTCGCTTTTGACTCGCAGATTTTCGATATCAATCGTTTCGCCTTTCCGGCTCAGCTTCACATCAACGTCCAGCTCGCTGGTTTGCACCCGGTCGCCCTTGAGCAGCGGTCCCGATATATCCAGGTCCTTCGCGTTGATGGTGCCGGCCAGACCTCCGAGTTGCCCGTCTTGAATTTCGCCCCTGGCATCGCCGGAGACGAGACCCTCGGTCTGGATATCCACACCTCCCAGGGCCAGGAACGGGGCGAGCGATTCGAGATCGAGGTCGTTCACTTCAACGGTTACCTCGCCGGTCGTTCCTTTGAGGCTCCAGCCGGTCTTCGATTTTCCGGGTGTGATTTGGCCGTCCGCCCGAATGGTAGATAGGTTGTCGTCGCCGACGTTCATATTCAGATTGAAGCGGCTTTGATGGCCCGGAGGGCGTAAGCTTATTTTTGAATTGATCTTTGTCGCTTCGACCGTTCGAGCGTTCCGATCGGTTATCCTGAAATTGCCGTTCTTAACGACGATGTCGGTCACAAGGGCGATTCCCGCCGTTTCTTTCGGGATGCGTTTTGACTTGGGCGCGGTGGGATCGCTCGTGATTTGCTTTTGTTCCTGGAGATTGATTTCTACGTTCGGTTGATCAATCACGGTCTGCCCGAAGGAGAAGTCGCCGGATAGAAAGGACGTGTAACGGGGGGTGGTCTCGATTTGTCCGGCGCGAACGGAGATTTTTCCGGCGTCGTCATCGAAACTGAAGTCCGCGACCTTGACGCCCTTGAGCCAGCCCACGGACAGATCCGAAAAGTGGGTATGTCCGGCGATCGAATCATTGATCTTCGTCAGTATGAGGCGCCGACTTTTGTCGGACGATATGACGGCCGGTACAAGAAATATGACGATCAGGACCAAAACGATGAAGACGAATAGAATCCGCTTGAGAATTGTCGTCCCGGTCTTTTTCTGCGGTTTAATGTTCGGTCTTTTTTCGGCTCGCATGGTTCTGACCTCTTAAATAATAGAAATACAATCAGGTTCTTATCACCCAAGAGCATCATACGTTACGATACCGGAGTTGTGCACGGTGGGCCAGTGGTTTCTGGACGCTTGCTCGCCGGAGCACTGCTTGTTGGCCAAATAGCCTGGAAGGTTGTGCATTGCACAACATCAAAAGTCTGAGAACGTCCGGCGAAAAGACAGGGCGTGCAATGCACACTCTACCGATGGCGTGGGATTTCGAACCAGGCAAAAGATTTGAAAATATAGGGCGCGATAACTCACGCCATTCCATTAATCGAGCATAATTTCGTCTGATTTGCTTCTGATGAGTTCGTCCACCTTGTCTATGTATCGCCTGGTGATGTCATCGACCTGCTTCTTACCTTTTTCGAGGTCGTCTTCCGTGATCGTTTTGTCTTTTTGCTGCTTTTCGAGGTGTTTGTTGGCGTCTCTTCGGATGTTGCGAATGCTGACTTTTGTTTGCTCGCCGGTCGATTTGGCCTGTTGAACGAGCTGTTTCCTTCTTTCTTCGCTCAGGGCCGGGATGTTGAGCCGGATGACTTTGCCGTCCACGATCGGCGCGATGCTCAGATCGCTGGCCTTGATGGCCTTTTCGATCTCTTTAATGGAGCCGGGATCGAAGGGTTTAATCACAATCATGTCCATCTGAGGCGTAGCCAGCGTCGCCATTTGTTTGAGCGGAGTGGGCGTGCCGTAGAAGTCGGCTCTGATATTCTCGACCAGGCCGGTCGATGCCTTGCCGCTGCGCACGGTCTTCAATTCGTCGTGCAGAATATCGACGGCTTTTTTCATTTTCGATTCGGTGTCTGAGACGGTTGCTTTGGTAGGCATTATCAACCTCACATCATTCCAATTTTCGTTCCCACATGTTCGCCGCACAGGGCTTTCGCGATGTTGCCTCGTTCAAAAATGTTCAAGACCGTAATCGGGATGTGGTTGTCCCGGCAAAGGCTGATCGCGGAGTGGTCCATGATTCTGAGCTTCCTGGACAGCACCTGGTCGTACGAGACCTTGTCAAAGAGTTCTGCATCCGGATTGATCGCCGGGTCGTCGCTGTAAACGCCCTTCACTTTTGTGGCCTTGATGAGCAGGTCCGCGTCGAGTTCCGACGCCCGAAGCGCCGCGCACGTGTCGGTCGTGAAAAAGGGATTTCCGGTCCCGCCGGCCAGTATGGTGACTCGCCCGTTTTCGAGATGATGGAGGGCCCGGCGGCGAATGAACGGCTCGCACATGGCCGGCACTTCGATCGCGCTGAGCACGCGGGTGGGCTGACCGAGTTTTTCAAGCGTTTCCTGCAACGCGCAGGCGTTGATAATCGTCGCCAGCATGCCCATGTAGTCCGCCGTATTTCTGGGAATGTGGCTCGATTCGGAGAAGCTGGCACCCCTGAGGATATTGCCCGCGCCGACGACGACCGCCACCTGCGGGCCGAGTTTGCAGATCTCGACGATTCTTTCGGCAATCGATTCGAGCGCGAAGCCGTCAATGCCGAACTGGCCCGGTTTACAAAAACTTTCGCCTGAAAGTTTCAGGAGCACGCGATGATATAAACTCTCTGCCATTGTTCGCTCCCTCTCGTGAAACAGATCTTAATCACGCTCCATCATTGTTGAGGACCATCCGCTATCCGACTTCAAAACGAACGAACCTTTTTACTTGAGCCTCGCCGCCAGCCTGTTTGGCCGCTTCGGCGATGACTTGTTCGACGGTTTTACTGTCGTCTTTGACGAAGGGTTGTTGCAGGAGGCAGTTTTCTACATAGAATTTCTGCATTTTTCCTTCAACGATTTTTCCGATGATATTCTCGGGCTTACCTTTGACTTGTTCGGCGAAAATGGCCTTTTCCCGTTCAATGATTTCGGGATCGATTTGATCTTTGTCCAGCGCGAGGGGTTTGGTGGCGGTGATGTGCATGGCAATATCCGTCGCGGCTTGCCTGAGCGCGTCATTGCCTGCCGTGGCGTCATCGCTGGTCTCGATCTGGATCATGGTTCCGACTTTTTCGTTGAAATGAATGTACGACCCGATCAGTCCCGGACCGTCGAGTGTGAATTTCGCATAGTCTCCCACTTGCGTTTTCTCACCGGTCTTGCTGACGGTTTCGGTAAGAATATCATTGAACGTTTTTCCGCCCACGGAGGTCTCCAGCAGGTTATCCGCACCTTCGTCGGCCGAACAGGCCAGGGCGTAATCCGCCAGCGTTTTGGCCGTCGCGACAAAATCATCGCTCTTGGCCACAAAGTCGGTCTCACAGCAGAGGGTAGCCAGCACAGAGGTTTTCCCGTCTTCGCTGCGCTTGCATATGACCAAACCTTCGGACGTATCTCGCCCGGCGCGTTTGGCTAAGGTGGCCAGACCCTTTTTTCTCAGAAGATCCATGGCTTTTTCGACATCCCCATCGGTTTCCTGGAGTGCCTTCTTACAATCCATCATTCCCTGTCCGCTCATTTTCCGCAGTTCCATGACCATGGCTGCTGAGATTTCCGACATTTTTACAACTCCTGTTCTTTCGTAGTTCTCGACTTGTTATTGGTATTGCATTTCCCCCGGGGTTTCGGGCGCCGGACGACATATTATGGATTCTCCGTTGTGGTTTCCTCCTTTTTTTCCGCAGGTTCTTGCGGAGCGGCTGGAGATTCCAACGAAACGGTGCTTACCTTGGGTTCGGGACTTGGACTCTGATCGTCCGTAGGGCGGCTTCGGTCTTCATCGGCGCGGGCCGTCGGGGTTCTTCTCGAACGAACGCGCCTTGGCGGTCGTTGAGGCGGTTGCTCCTGGCGGGCGGCCGTCATGGTTTTGCCGATCGCCACGGCGTCGGCCAGCTCGTGGAGAATCAGGTCAACGGCCCGGATCGAGTCGTCGTTGGCCGGGATCGCTACATCGACCGTATCGGGATCGGAATCCGTATCGAGAAGTCCGATGGTCGCGATATCCAGCTTCCTGGCCTCCCGCAGCGCGAGATATTCTTTCTTCGCATCGACCACGATCACGGCCCCCGGCAGGCGAGACATATTCCGAACGCCTTCCAGGTTCGATTTGATCTTGCGCATCTCGCGTTTGAGCCTCGATGCTTGTTTTTTGCTCTCAATGTCAAGCGTTCCGTCTTCGGCCATAGCTTCCAACTGCTCCAGTCTCTGGAGCCGGGCGCGTACCGTCCTGAAGTTGGTCAGCATTCCGCCGAGCCATCGCTGGGACACATAATGCATTTCACATTTTTGAGCGGCCGACTCGATGGCTTTTTGGGCTTGGCGCTTCGTACCCACGAAAACAACGTCTTTACCGGAAGAAACCACTTCGGCAAGGAGTTTCTTGGCAATCAGCAACCCCTTAAGGGTTTTTTTGACGTCGATAATGTGGATCGTGCCACGCTTGGCAAAAATACACGGGGCCA
>CAYZAT010000075.1:0-14492 GCA_964476475.1 uncultured Pirellulales bacterium | reverse complement strand
CAGATAGCATATGGGAATGGAGGTGATTATCGTTAAGATTCATGCAGATTTATGCACTCTAACCCAACCAAGACCTTACGGGCTTGTCATTCTGAGCGAAGCGAAGAATCTCAGTCTTTGCGGCCGATTAGAGACCCTTCGCTTCGCTCAGGGTGACAAGGGAGAGGTCTTGTTAGAGTCTTTTAGTAATCTCTGAACTTTCTCATCCATTCCGGCCAGTCACTGGCCTGGACATCTCCGGCTTTCGTCCAAGGACCGTGCGGATTGAAGTTCTTATGCCAGTTCAGCGTCCAAAGCTCTTTTAGCCCGACCTTTCTCACGGACGAGTCCAGGAAGGCGCTGTTGACCGCCCCGCCGTGACGATTCAGGCAAACCCGCCGCATTTCATTGCTCCCGGCGAGGTTTTCCGTGGCGCCGTCGTGTAGCGGGGGTTGATTTTCAGGGAACGGCCAGACGTCGTACCAAAAACAATCCGTAAAGAGCGGTATCTTGTCCGCGGGTCTGACATTGACATGCCTATAATAGTTATCCGCGTTGCTGCCCGACGTCCGATTGCACAACCACTCATTAAAGCCATAGCTACCATAGGAACCGTCGTTGAAGATGCCCCATGCCGCAAACGGATTCAGGCCGCCTTCAGATAAGGGCTTCGTCGCCATGGGGCACAAACGCATATCCAGATCGCGATACTCCGTCCGCATAACGACGGGCCATCGGCCCTCGCTCGTTTGGCTTTCGCCACCCAGGCCCTGATGAAAATAGCCGTCCCGGTCCGTGGTGAACATCGACCAAATGAGCGTCCATTGGTGCAAAGAGGCCTGGCAGGCCACCGAGCGCGCCTGCTTCTTGACTTTCTGCAATGTCGGCATAAGTATGGAAAGCAGTAAGGCGATGATGGCAATAACGACCAAAAGTTCTATTAGTGTAAAGCCTTTTTGTCTGTGCATAACCATTCTCCTTCTCTTGGTTGGTATGCTAATCCGCTCTGATTATCGATACATAACCTGTCTATATCTCCACAAATGCGGTTTTTCTATTTAGCAGCTTCTTTCGGTCAGTACAGTCGAATGTCATCAATGTACGTCTTACCTGAGCCACCGGGTATCATTGTGTTGCCTTTCGTCCCTAAGCCGATCGAAATCCTATCAACATCAGTCAGATCGATTCCTTGATCGGCAAACATATGCAGCGGAATAACCCACTCCGTCCAGATATCTACCGTCGCTGCGCCCGGATGATCATGGACCACGACGGCCGATGTGCCGGCGCTATCGGACAGGGCCACGTACAAGGGTTCCGCATCGTTGCTGAGTGAGCCTGTGAACCATAACGATAATTCCGCAACTTCTTGCTGTGTCCAGTCACGCGGTGATGTCAACGTAAGCTCCACCTCCGAATAATGGGCGCAGCCCTGCTTGTTGTTGTCATAAGACAGCGGCATCGACTGACGACCCCTCTTGACGATCGTCTCCTCTGTGAAAGACGCCGTACTTTCATCTCCGACAGCCGAACCGGTACCGTTACCGGCATAATAATCCGCAGTGCCTGGAACACCATAGCCAAGCCCGTCAAGCCAGGCACACCAGATATGGTGACTCATGGCATCGTAGTGTTCAAAATCGTCTACGACAACGAAATGGCCTGTTGTAAAGCTCCAGACATTGCCTTTCCACGGACTATTCGGATGCAGATCGTTGAACTCATCAACCCGCCAGTAATAACTCCGGCCAAATTCGAGAACGCCGGGAGGGTTATACGTCGTTTCGGCCTGGTTGTGACTTACCAGAATACCGTTCGGATCATTGCCTCTGCCGGCGTCGTTGACATCGTCGAAAACCATTCCGAGGTACACATCATGCGTATCCGCATAGTCTCCCGCTATCCATTTAAGGACGGCATTGCCGGGTACGTCTTCCTGTCCATCTTTAGGGTAAGCAGGATAGGCCTTCTCAGAGGATACGAGGACAAGCTTCGTCAGCCCTTCCTCGGGAAAATATTCCGCATGAACGGCCCGGGCAACCGTCGTCGTGTAAATACGGCCGGCGCCGATTGCGGCTTCAAACAACGATTCATAGTTGCCCGTAATAAGAAAATGTCCCCCATTGAATACTATTTCTCCGGCCATGTCTCCAATGGCTGCTTCGGCAAAATTGAAAGTGGGTTCCGCGTCTTCAGCCCCGGTAATACGAACCGTTCCGCCACTCATGTTGATCCGTCCGCCTTCGGCAATGTACAATTTTTCCGCAATAATCACAGCAGTCCCGCTAATATTGAGATTAGCGTCACCGAGCCCCATCCTCAGGGAGCCGCTGGAGGATGCGGGGGTTGCATCGCTTGTGTTAATATTGATCGTTCCGGCGCTCATGTTCAATGTACTGCTGTCGCCGGCTTTTTGACCAAAGGTAATGCGGTCAAGATTGAGTGTGCCGCCGGACATGGTGAGAACCGCTGTGCCGGTATCGCCGAAAGTGGTGTAGGTATTGGGAACGTTCAAAGTCCCGTCCGTGATGGTCACGATTCCCGTTCCATGACCACGACCGACCCTCAAGCGATTGGTGATTGTATTGTTTCCGCCGGAAATCAGCAATTCCCCCGTATTCGCATCGACCACGCCCACATACAAATCATCGGGATGACCCGACAAGGCGTAAGAGATCCCTGCCT
Source organism: uncultured Pirellulales bacterium (assembly GCA_964476475.1). Taxonomy (GTDB): domain Bacteria; phylum Planctomycetota; class Phycisphaerae; order Sedimentisphaerales; family Anaerobacaceae; genus JAFGTG01. Next base: position 11,828 of record CAYZAT010000075.1, on the reverse strand, counting down.
TGTTCTCACCGGAAAGTTCGTTGATATAACAGTCTTGCCCGTGCAAACTCGTGGGAACGGGACTCCAGTTGTCAAGATCGCCGAAGTCGTTATTGGCGTTCGCATTGGTCCAGTCAATGGACGCCAATGCCGGCGCCGCAATGATCCCCATGACTACAGCCAACAAATACATAAATTTTACAACTGAGAAACTGCCCGTCCTCATTTTACTTCTCCTCCAACAGAAAAACAGGTTTTTAAAAAACAAATGTGAACTTGGATTTGCCCTATACACGTCACTGAAACACTCCTGCAGGCTCCAGGTCCTATAATAACAACATTTCATCTCATTATCAAAAGTATTCCGGTAGGATCAGCGAGTTTTCGCAAAACAAACGTCCGCGAAGTAGGGCAAATACGTCGAAAAGCCTCTTTTGCTATGCCTATTGACCCGCCACCTTGCCGGCTCTCAGGCTGCTCTTACGGATCGTCGAGTCCAGTTCTTTTTCACTAGTCAGAGAGTAGCCCCTGGACGTCATACAACCGCGAAACAGGTTCTCCCGATGGGTCGATCCCCATAGTGTGGATTCGTTCAGCGCTTCGAATTCCTCGCCGCTCCAGCGGTCGCTCCGCGACGACCAGGGCGGTGTCTCCTGCATTTCACGGGGACGCCGGTAATATTCGTCCGCGACATCTTCGGCCGCTTGTTCTACGGCCCGGTTGTAACACGCGCGACAATCCAGGCGGGCCTCGCTAAGCGTTTTTTCAGGATGATACCAATAGTGGCGGGGACTCGAACAACCGCTCAATGCAAACCCAATCACTGCCAGTATCGAAGCCATCGCCTTCACTCTATTTCCTTCCGATACGCTGCTACGTGATTTCGATGCTCCTCGATCCATCTTAATCCTTTATCATTTTAACGCTTACATTCTCGTAAATCCAGTGCGAGAAACAATTGTCATCCGGATGGTGAATGAACAATCTCGATGCAATGTTCCGGCCCGGCCACACCGAAAAGATTCATCGTCCGGAACCGAAAGCGGTTTCGGTTGCGTTTGTCGAGTGAAAGCTCGATGTGCTCGTCACAGTCGCGCCATGAACCGTTGTCCATTTTTTGGAAGCTTCGGAAATTCGGCGTACACGAACCAAGGAACACACGGGCTTGATCCCCTTTAATGCTTACGTTCGAGGTAATCACGTTAGGCGTCCATTCGATCCAGTCTCGCCGGGCCGTTGCAATAAGGTAAGGCGTGTTATAGGCCCAGTGGGGCTTGCCATCGCGATACCACGTATTGCTGCGAAAAATCTCGTCATCGAGCATAACAAGCGTCGAGGTGTTTCTGGCGGGGAACGTCGTGAAACGATTGGTGTCCGTTTCCCAGCTACACCAGCGATAGGTATCCGGCCGCGTCTCCCAGGCGCCGGTTTTGGGATTCGGCTTCATGGGCTTGCAATCCGGCCCGACGACGCGAACCACCGATTGTGCTCCATCACGCCAAATCTCATCCCGGATTTCCAATGCGGAAAGTGGTATCCCGTTTTTCTCGAAATGAGCGTCGTACTTGGCGTCGATCAGTACCCACTTGCTAAATTCATTGACCCAGACCTCGTTAACGCCGTGATGCCCGCCGTCCTCTTTCAAACCCGGCCCGCAGCCTAACCGCCGGGCTACATAACCAAAACTGTTCAGTACGGCGTGTTGAACGATACTGAAGTGCGTGCAATGGAATTTGCCGCCCTTCAGCGCAGCGTCGAGGATGGCGAACGTATCGCCCCGTGTTTGTGTGGGATTGCGGTTCTCGATTTCGATACTCGAGCGAATCCAATGACGCAGCAGCAGAATCCGTCTCCATTCATCCGTTTCACCAGCCACAACGGCATCCAATCCGTATCGCGACCGTAACTCGCGAACGCGCGGGCTGTAATAATTCTCGAACGCCCGAAACAACTGGTTTCCGCAATAACGCGGATTCTCAACGGGAACGACATCAAACCGACCGCTTACTTCCGCAAAGACTTTCGGTATCGCGATAATACTTAAACCGAATAAAATACTGACTGCAACGACTAACCGATGAGCATTCATTACCTCTTCCTTACTCAAGATGCATTTGGTTTTAGCTCGCCGCCATGTCCAGCATCTGCTTTACAGACGGATTCGGCGATTCGATATCCTTCGCCGACCGAATTGTAACAGTAGGAATCGCTCCGTGTTCCAGATGCATCTTCATCCGCAACGATTGACTCTCATCCCGACCCGACAGATTGGCGTATCCGAATGTTCGGCAGAGTCTCCCGAAAAGAAAATCATTAAGAGTACATCCACCGGTCCGTTCCAGTCCCTCGATGGAATCGTGCCAACTCTTAAACAGATGCGCCTGCGCAAAGGACAGACCTTGCATCGTGATTTCATTGAGTCCTTCGCCTCCGACGACGAGTCCCTTTCCGAGAGAAGCGACATGGGCGATGATTTTCTTCATGCCTTCGGTTGGTGTCATCGCTTCGACGAAGCAGTTATGCAGGTTATGAGAAACAAGCGTTACATCGATGAAGACCGTATCGAGCTTCAATTCGCGAGCCGCTTTGAGGATATTTTCTCCCAGGATGGATCGCCACATACTCAGGCCGGGATGGACTTTGACCATGACTTTTTTGTCTCGATTGGTTAGACGACTTGCGTTGGATTCCGGCACGCCGAGACCGCGCCCCCGATACCAGCTCCACCCGCGCAAATCCTTACGCTCAATGCCACGATATTGAAAATCTCTCAGATACGCATAGGCGGGATGCGAAGGATCCATATCCACGGCATTGAAGTGCGGCATCATGTGAAAACCCATGGACAAGCCTTTTTTGACAAAAGCTTTCGCCTGTTCGCTGGGCACATAGGCGGGGTAGTTCTCATCATAAGAATCCGTGCGCCAATTGGGATAATGAATCAGGCAATGTTTGGGATCGATCTTCTTCGAGATTGCATCCAGGACACTCTCCCGGCCCGGGCACCAGCTTACCGCGAATTTAACGTCCCTCGTCCAGGCCCGGCGTTTTCGTTCTTCGGCCTGGAGATCGTAGGCATCCCATAACCAGTTCCGGTATTGCTTAGCCGGGACCTTCCAATCCCCTTCGAATACGTTGATGCGCCAGACAAGCCCGCCGGCGCTCAAATTATCATCTATCGGGCCGTAAGCCTGCGCGTCGAATCCTAATTGATTCTTGTGCTCTTTCGATCCCACTTGAAGGGCTTTATATCGATAACGGTTGTCTTGAGTATGAACCCAGAAGCCCCCTTTTTTCGATTGCAGAATCGCCAGGCCCGCCTCCCAGTAGAGCGGCCAATCCCAATGGCTGTTGGCGATCAAAGCATCGTCCAGTTTGAGCTTGACGCCCTGAAAGAAAGGGGCGACAAGGTCCAGGCCGGAACGAATCCCGGCCAGGTTCCATCGACAGGCCAACACGCCGGGCCGCGACGAGTAAGCCGCCGGCTCGATGAGGATAGCGCCGCTATCAGGCTCCACAGAAACGGCAATGACACCATCGCCGTCCCAACTGTGGAAAACGATTTCCGCCTTAAGCGGGGCCATTTGACGCGTGACGATGTTGCCGAATTTACTTTCATCAATGGAAATGATTTCATTGCCTCGATAGAGCAACTGCAATGCGGCGGTTTTATCGACATCCACACCTTGTATGAATTCTTCACCCGTCTTTTTGCTTATCAGCGACGTCAGACATCCTTTTTCCATCACCGCCGATTGCGTATGTGTGTCAATAACGATCTTAGGCCCTTCCACACGCATTGATGCCTGTTTATTCTCGGATACATGGATGCTCGTTGCCGCCCTGCCAGAAGGCGATACATGGGCCAGGGCGGCGATACCGCCCGCGACCTTTAAGAAATCTCGTCTATGCATCATGCTTGTGCCTTTCTTCTTAACCGGATGGATACCAGGCAATTATAGCAGACATGAAGGTAAGCGAAACAGCAAAGTTGGTGAGATTGATGTTAACTCCTTCTGTTGTTATACATGATTTTCATAGCCGTTTCGCCCCCCCACTGTTTTTCGAGCAACCGATATCTGTCTTCACTGAAACAGGCATCTGCGAAACTGGCAATGTTCGTAAAAAAGACCTATGAATGGCCTCACGGCCGTATTTTCCGGGATAATCGCGAATACTTATTCAACTTTTAAGCCTGTGACGTCGATAAGAGAAAGGCGTCTAATCATTGGATGCACAGACTTTTTTCGGACTTAAAGGAGTTGAATCGATGGGTTTATTGGGCAGTACGGAAATCAAAGGGGCCGAACGGTTGCAATGCCTGGACTACTATGAGGCGGAAACCAGCGTGACGGCTTTCCAAGCCAGGGAAGCGGATTTATTCAACAACGTGCTGGTCATATATGACGACGTCATCAAAAAAAGTCCCGCGGCGGCACGTAAGGTCTCCATCGCCGCCCATCGGCTCGTTCAGGCGGCGGAGGAGATCATTCGCCGCCGGGATGAGATCCAGCCCGTTCCGGAACTCGCTTTTGCACTGCATTGGGCCTGGCACGTCACTTCGGTTGCTTATGCGGCCTGGACGCGGGCCACCCTGGATGCGATGGAAACCCTGTCCAACGGCCAGACCCCGCTTTACAAGTATGTTCAGCATTTGGCGAACGAACATGAGGCGGCGTGGCGCAAGGCCCAAAAAGAAGAAAAGAAATACCTGAAGCTGCTCCGATTCCCCTCGACTGAAATCGCAAGAATCACCGACAAAAGCCTTGAAGAGGCCGACATCGACAGTTGGCAACCGAAGCCATGTTTGCCTCCAAATGACGAAAAGATTGTCTCAGAGACGATTGTATCTGAGCCAACGGCTCACGTCTGTTCCCACGATCAGATAGACACACCCGTGTAAACATCAGGCATTCGGCAGCCGGTTTTCCATCGCTGCGACCCTGTAGAATATTGACGCTCCCGGTAGCATCAAGTATTGTACACCTTCAATCAGTACCTATGTGATTATGTCCAAGGAGAAACACGAAATGAAAAGACGAGAATTCCTAACAGCAGCGGCTATTACGGGCATGGCAGGCATGAGTTCTTCTGTTATCGCCAGGCAAAACGACGACGGCGAACGAGAGTATCTTGAGTTCAGGAAATATCACTTGCACGTCGGATCGAAGAAAAACCAGGTCGGCAATTTTCTGCGTCGCGCGGGTATCCCTGCGATGAACCGTATCGGCATCGGGCCGGTCGGCGTGTTCACCGCGGTGTACGGACCCAGTGAGCCCACTCTTTACGTCCTGCTCGTGCATAAGTCCATCGAGACGGTCGTGAATTCGGCATCGCTATTGATGGCCGATGACGAATATCGAAAGGCCGGGGCGGACTATGTGGATGCCCCGCTGTCCGAGCCGGCTTACGTGCGGATGGAAAGTTCGCTGATGGTCGCGTTTAAGAACATGCCGACGTTAGAGGCGCCGGAAAAGAAATCCCGCATCTTCGAGCTGCGCACGTATGAAAGCCACAGCATCAAGGCGAACAAGAAGAAGATCGACATGTTTAACGAGGGCGGCGAGATAGCAATTTTCCGTAAAACCGGTTTGCAGCCGGTTTTCTTCGGTGAAACGCTCATCGGACCGAAAATGCCGAACCTGACCTATATGCTCGTATTCAACGACCTGGCGGACCGGGACGCCAAATGGAATGTATTTCGCGTCGATCCGGGCTGGAAGAAACTGAGGAGCAACCCGGTTTATAAGGACACGGTCTCGAATATTACCGATATCATTCTCCGGCCGACGTCGTATTCACAGATATAGCTCAATCTCGATATTCGTGCTTAATTTCGCGAAGCCGATCTTGCCCCGAGGACCTGGAGCGTTCCTTCAATAACGGGCAAAGGTTCGGTTTTGACCTTCGGATCGTTGAAATCGCCGGTGACGCTCATTCGAACAACGGCCTGCCCGAGCCCTTCGGTCAGGGATTGAAGGACCGACGGCGTGTCCGATGCGAGACGTCGGCCGCGCGCCGTCAGAGTCAAATCGAGATTGTTTTTTTGCAGGTCCATTCGTCCCGAGCCGACAAAGGCAATATCCTGGCCGGACAAATCGAGATTTCTCACGAACAATCCGTCACTCTTAATGTAGGAATCGAGCACCATCTGGTCGAAGGCGAAATCCGTCGGTTCCGTGAACCGGAGCACCTGCAGAACCTTGGCTAACGGCGAGAGCTTACCCACCTGCATATCGCTTATTAAAAGCTTGCACGTGCCGACACGAGACGCCTGGTCGCCGGTTTCGGCATGAATACATAATGAGCCGTTCATCTTCCCGCTCGTGTGGCCACTGGTCGCCGCCCGTTCGAGCGGCGTATCTGAAAGGAATTGCCTAAGGTCCACATCGACTAAACCTGCCTGGAGTAAGTATTGGCCGGGCTGCTCGTCAGGCTCCTGGAACTGGAACCGTCCCGTCATTTTGCCGTTGTAGCAATTCGCCATCAGATTTTCGGTGGTCCAGGATCCGGAATCCGGATTGTAAGAAACACCTGCCGTCAGATCCGTAAAGGACTTGCCCCGAACCCAGAGTGTGCCGTTATCGAGAGTCGCCTGACAACGAATAAACCCCTCGCCGGTTTTGTACAAACCTTCTGTTTCAAATGTTGCGCTTAATTGAATGCCGGAGCCGGACGTATTGAAACGATAATTCCTCAAGTGAACATCGCCGGCGAAATCGATCGTTTTTTGGCCGTCCGGCGTTGTGATAAGATGAATTTGATCAAAATTCAGGTCGAGCAATCCGGTCGGGGATAGCCTGTCATACGAGGGCCGAATGTGCCGGGGTAACAGCAAGCCAAATTGATCGTCAAAAGGGACATCCCGGGCTGAAAGATCCAATAGAGCACTCTCGAATCCTCCATCACCGAGGGTTACTTCACCGTTGAGATCGATGGTTGCCCTGGACATCACCGTCGAGACATCACTGCCCAGGACCGCCTTGACATCCTTTAATTCAACACGATTCGGATCCAACGTGAGATTACCGGTCACGTTTTCAAGCGGATAACAGAAATCCCGGAGGAACATGCTGTTGCCGAGACACTCCAGGCGAATATCGTAATCAGGATATTCCGCCGGATCCTGTTTGCTCAAGTGCGCTGTGAGGTTGACCTTTCCTTCCGGCTGGAAGTCGGAAACGGTTTCTTGAAGCGTCTCGGGTAAGAGGCTGAAGAGATGGTCATTGAGCGGCATCTGTTCCATCTCTACCGCCAGGTCATACAAGGACTGGCCTTGCTGCTGAGCGGGCTGGATTTGGCCCGTTAAGGAAATCAAGCCGTCATTGTACCGGCCGGAGAAGGCCTTGATCGTGACTAAATCCGGCATGAAAGCGGCTTTGGCCGTTACACCGGAGACGACCAGGGGGAGCCGGTCGGATTTCAAAGACGCTTGCTTAAAAGACAAATCGGCAACGAATCCCGGCGGTCCGGCATCCTGCGTCATGACCCTCACCCATCCATCGGCCAGGCCCGCCGGATGCCATCGCGTATATAAGGTTTTCTGTCTCTCGGGTAAGGCGGCTTCCAGCGTTGAATCCATCGGCATGTTATTCACGTTCACTGAAATATCATACGTCGGCTTATCATCGCCGTGGGTCGTGAACTGGCCGTTCACGGTGATCCGACGCTCGTTCACCTTTGAAGTAACGTTTGAAAAGACGACATTGCTCTCCTCAAAAGTGAGCTTGCCGCTCAGATTCTCCAGGGGATATGGAAAATGCTCGTATGTCGCCCCGACGCCGAGGAGCTCAACGTCCAACTTTTGTCGTTTGCCGGTCGGCGATTCACGGGTAAACCAGTAGTCGATGGCCGCCTGCCCGGTCGGGTAAAATTGACACCACAATTTCTGCTGTTTGGCCGTCAGCGCATTATACAAATCATCATCCAGCGGCATATTGTCGCTTGTAATCTGGATTTGGTACTTTCGATTAGGGCCGAAATCCCGACACCAACCGTTGAAGATGAGTGAGGCATCCCCATGCTTACCGAGAAGATTGCACAAGGTAACGCTGTTTTCCGTAAAGCCTATCCGCCCGGCTAAATGTTCGATCGGATACTGAAACTGGGAATGGCAGACTTCCACGTCCCTGCAATAAACGTCGCCGCTCAAGGTACTCTCATTAAGCCGATTCAAATGACCGGAGGCCTTCAGTTCGATATCGACCTGCCCCCGTGGTTCATACCGGTTAAAAAATTTCTGCAGGGCGGCAAAGGGTCCGGATCGTTCCAGGAACGCCGGGCCGACTAACGATAATTTTTCCAGAGACGGACTGCGTTTGGATTTTAGATCCTTGATATTCAGTCTCAGCGAGAAGGCATTGCTTTGATCATATTTGAACTCGGCGGCCAGGACATCGATAATCCACGCCATCTCAAGCTCGGGAACATCAACGGACGAAATGCCGCCCGTGATCGTTACGCTCCCCGGCCTCCATGCCCCTCTCAAGCGACTTTGGCCGTAACCGGAAGCCATCGTGGCTGTCGTAATATCAAAACTGTAGCCGTCTTGGGTATCGGCGCCTGATTCGAATTGTGCCTTGATAGGCACGGAAACGGCGACCCTGGTTTGGCCGTTCGATATCTTGGTGTATTGCAGCGTTCCCTCATTAAGTCGCACACGAGGCATTTGGTCGGGACTTCCTTTGGGAGGCTTGAGCTTGAGGGCGGAGATGTTCCAATCGTGGGTGTCCTGATTGTATTGGGCGTTGACGACGAAATCATTCACGTCGATGGTTTTGAGTCTGGGCCGGAGTTTGAGCAAGCTGCCGAGACTGAAACGTGCAAAAACCATTTCAGCATCGATGATCGCATCCTCTTCCCCTTGCTCTTCATAGGGCCGGATCACAAGATTTTTGATATAAACGGACCCATTGGTCCGGAAATCAACCGATTCGGTTCTGATCTTCGTATGGGTCAGGTCGCCAATTTGCCGAATGGCGACATAACACAAAGCGCGCCCGGCCAGAATGAAAAAGACCCACAACAGAACCGCCAGAACCGCACAGCCCAGAAGCCAGCGAATCATTCTTTTCGGTCTTAATTGTCGGATTCTAAGTCGGGCCATAGAAAACACCGATTACGATGAGCCTTGCTTCTCATACGTTCTATACGGGAATCTGTTCTAAACCGCATTAATGGCTTTATCGGCAATATCGCGGCGGCAGTACGCCCCGTCGAACGTAATTTTATCGACCGCCTCATAAGCGTTGGCTTTGGCCTCCGCAATCGTCTTGCCCAGAGCGGTCACGCCGAGGACCCGGCCGCCGCTGGTAACGACATCCCCATCCTGCTCTTTCGTGCCGGCGTGGAATACGATCACGTCCTCAAGCTCTCGCACGTCATCAAGACCGGTGATGATTTTCCCCTTTTCATAATCATCCGGGTACCCTCCCGAGGCCATAACCACACACACCGCCGGCCGCGGATCCCACTCGAGCGTTACCTGATCCAGCGTGCCGTCGCAGGTCGCCAACAGCACTTCAAGTAAATCGCTTTTTAGCCGCATCAGGATCGGCTGTGTTTCAGGATCGCCGAACCGAACATTGAATTCCAGCACTCTCGGCCCCCCCGCCGTCATCATCAGCCCGGCGTAGAGCACGCCTCTATAGGGCGTGCCGTTACGGTTCATGCCGTCCACCACCGGTACGAGAATTTCCCGCGTAATCTGACCCATTAATGCGTCCGTTACCACGGGAGCAGGGCTATAGGCCCCCATCCCGCCGGTATTCGGCCCGGTATCACCATCGCCGATGGGTTTGTGATCCTGCGAAGACTCCATCACGTAAATATTTCGGCCATCCACGAAGGCCAGTATGGAGGCTTCCTCACCCAACAGCTTATCTTCGACGATGAGTACATCACCCGCCGAACCGAATATCTTGTCCTGCATGATCTTTTCCGCCGCTAAGATGCCGTCCGACGGCTCATCACACACATAGACGCCCTTGCCCTTGGCCAGCCCCGCCGCCTTAATCACGACCGACTCATCCCGGCTTGCAATGTAAGCCTTTGCGTCGCTGAATCGGTCGAAGGAGCGCCCCTCAGCGGTCGAGACGCTGCTGGAGCGCATCAGGTGCTTTGCGAAGGCTTTATCGGCCTCGAGTTGTGCAGCTTTGCCGCTCGGGCCGAACGCTTTGATCCCGGCCGCTTCAAAGGCATCGACGATCCCCTCCGCCAGCGGATCCTCCGGCCCAACCACCGCAAGCTCTACCTTGTTCTGTTGCGAAAATTCAAGAAGCTTTGTCGTATCATTGACGTCAATGGGAACATTCTGACCGCACTGAGCCGTGCCGGGATTGCCCGGGGCGGTAAAGAGTTTGGATAAATGCGTCGATTGAGCGAGTTTCCAGGCGATTGCATGTTCGCGACCGCCGCTTCCGATGAGCAATACGTTCATGTGCCACCTAAGATTAAGGTCCTATAGTCTCTGTTATTCTTGAATGGATTAAAAAAATCGCAACGATGTCGCCCAGTCTAACAGAGCGAGCCGATTGGCTCAAGTTTTTTCGACCATCGGCCCGAATTGAAATGTAGGGCGATGTAAATTCTTTGATCAGGAACAAAGCCTAATAAGTTCGAGTTTTTCTTTAACCAGGACGACAGAAGGTTATAATACCTGAAAAGATATCGTATGCCGGGTCGTAAATCCTGAAGGGAATTTGAAAATGAGTCACAAATGGACGGCTGTTTTAAATATCGGCATTCTGCTAACGGTTCTGGTCTTCGCCGGCTGCGGCAAGCCGGTCCGCTTTCCCCAGATCGTGGATTCACCTCGACCGCTGACAAGCACCCTCCCGCCACAATATCGCATCGCCGGAACATCCGTTGAAGGCCGGCCGATGCTGTACATTGTGCTTGGCGAAGGCCCCGATGTGATTTTCATTCTTGCAACGATTCACGGCAACGAACCGGCCGGGACACCGCTCGTTCGCCGGCTGACCCGGCATCTTCAGCAAAATCGTCAGATTTTAAATGGGCGGGCGGTCGTGCTTTTACCCGTGGCGAATCCCGACGGTCTGGCGAACGGAACGCGCCATAATGTTAACAACGTGGATTTGAATCGCAATTTCATCGCGGCCAACCGCAGCAACAAAGTACCGGGCGGAGCGGAAGCGCTTTCCGAACCGGAAGCCCACGCCATCTATAAGATTATTCAGCAACATAATCCGGATCGCATCGTGAGCATCCACCAGCCCCTGAACTGCATCGACTACGACGGTCCCGGCCAACAATTAGCCAACCACATGGCCCAATATTGCGCTCTGCCCGTGAAAAAACTGGGCGCCCGGCCCGGCTCACTCGGTTCCTACGCCGGTGTGACAAAGGGGATCCCCATCATCACATTCGAAATGCTGGCAGAAGACTCGGACCTCGATTCCGAAAGCCTCTGGCGGAAATACGGCAGAGCCCTCCTCGCGGCGATCACATATCCACAGTGATGATTATCCGGGCGGGCACACGGGGTCGCCTCTACATTGCTCTGCGTCTTCGTAGTAACAAACCGGCAAGGCTTAAGCCCAAACTGCCGAGAAGAAAGGCACCAGGAACGGGAACGACATTCGTAGCCTGAAAAACCAAATCATTGCCCCGCTGGAACGTATCGAACGCAAAGTACGACAAGCTCGCGAAGTTATAATTGAATACCGGATTAAAAAGGCTGTCGATATCACCGGCCGTCAAGAAACTCAATTCCCACGTCTCGCCGGGGCCAATGTCTGTGACGATGTCATAGCCGGGCAGGAACGAGAAATTAATATTTCCGCCCAAAGAAGCGGTCTCGGTGATGTTCAGAAAATCATATTCGCCGT
>CAYZAT010000074.1:0-14743 GCA_964476475.1 uncultured Pirellulales bacterium | reverse complement strand
CATGGAACGCCGGCGTGGAGACGTTAATTATCGCGTCGTGGATGCGATCCTCGAATGGACGGAACAACACGACATCCCGTTGCGAGGGCATTGCCTGTTCTGGGGGATTCCGAATCGGGTCCAGGATTGGATCAAGCAGTTGAACGATGAAGAACTGCGCGACGTTCTGAAAAACCGGGCGACGACCATGGCGGATAGATATGAAGGTCGAATTGCCGAATTCGATCTGAATAATGAAATGATCCACGCCAATTATTACACCGACCGTCTCGGACCCGGCATTACTCAGAAAATGGCCGACTGGGTCAAAGAAGCCGATCCCGGCGCCAAGCTCTTCTTTAACGACTATGACATCCTTACGGGCAGACGCCTGGGTGATTATATCAAGCACATTCGAGGGTTGCTCGGACAAGGCGCGCCGATGGATGGTATTGGTGTGCAGGGCCATCTGCACGGCGAATCCTTCGATCCCAAAGCTTTGCAACATGCTCTCAACGAGCTGGCCAAGATCGGCTTGCCGATTCGTATCACCGAGTTTAACATGCCCGGCCAGCGATCGCCGTTTATGCGGCAACGAAACCTGAAACTGACGCCGGAGCAGGAGCAGGCCAAGGCCAAAAATTTGACGGAGTATTATCGCATTTGTTTCGCCCATCCGGCGGTTCACGGAATTCTCATGTGGGGTTTCTGGGAAAGAGCGAACTGGATCCCCCAATCCTCGCTCTATCGACGGGACTGGACGCCCACCCCCGCGGCCGATGCCTATCGCGATCTGGTCTTCAACCAATGGTGGACCCGCTGGGAGGGCAAGGCAGACGCGAACGGCCAATGCCGCATTCGAGCCTTCTACGGCAAACACGCCGTGACGTGCGGGGGACAAACGAAGGAAGTATTTCTGGGCAAGGAAAAGGGGCAGGTAACGGTGAGCTTTGACTAATAAACTGTGAAGGAGAAATAACAATGATCGCCGAAAGAATCCGGAAAGTTCCAGTTCGTTTTCTTTTGACTCTTAGCGTTCTACTGTTCGTCAATGTGAAGGCAAATCCGACCGGGAAGAATAAAGCTTTGGCGAAGGATTACGTCTCGAAGTTCGAGAAGATCCTTACGGAGAATATCGCCTCCTTTTGGTATGACAAGACCATTGACCGCACGAACGGAGGATACACGATTAACTTTGGCACGAAAGGCGAGCCGAAAGGGCCCGGAACGAAGATGATTGTGACACAGGCCCGGACGGTGTGGCTTTTCTCGCGGATGGCCCGGGCCGGCTACAGGAAGAGCGAGTATCTCGAAGCCGCCGACGTCGGCTACAGGTTCTTGAAAGACAAGATGTGGGACGCGGAGAATGGAGGCTTCTATTGGGAAGTCGATGCCACAGGTAATCAAAAGCTGAAGCCTCGAAAGCATCTCTACGGCCAGGCGTTCGGTCTCTATGCCCTTTCCGAATTCTACCTGGCTTCGAAGAGGCAAGATGTGCTCGAATTTGCCGAACGTTTCTTCCATTTGCTGGAAGATAAATGTCATGACAAGGTACAGGGTGGCTACATCGAATTCTTCGACTCGGATTGGACGCCGGCGGAGGAAGGCTCTTATATGGGGGCAGGGGGGGAACTCAAGTTGATGAATACGCATTTACATTTGCTGGAGGCGATGACGACCTTCTATCGCGCCAGCAAACTGCCCCTGGCCCGCGAGCGTCTGCTGGAATTGATTAACATCGAGAGTAACGCCGTCATACGCAAAAACCTCGGCGCCTGCACGGATAAATACGAGCGCGACTGGACGCCGAGGCTGGACGGCGATTTTGCACGGGTTTCCTACGGTCACGATATCGAAAACGTCTGGCTGTTGATCGATGCGTGTGATGCCGCAGGCGTCTCGAATTATCCCTTCATGGATTTGTATCATACCTTGTTCGACTATTCGCTTCGATACGGCTACGACGAAGTGAATGGGGGATTCTATGATAGCGGCCCGTTCAACCAGTCGGCGGATCGACGCAACAAGGTCTGGTGGGTCCAGGCCGAGGCGATTGCCAGCGCCCTGCATATGTATCGTGTGACCGGTGAACCGAAGTACCTGTCCGTCTTCGAGAAAACAAGCGGCTTCATCGAGAACAATATGGTCGATTGGGCGAATGGCGAGTGGCATCATTATATCACGCCGGAGGGCACAATCAAGGGCGACAAGGCCAGCCCCTGGAAGGCGGGCTATCACAACGGCCGGGCCATGATCGAATGCCTCGAAATTTTGAAACAGTGGGAAAAATGAACGTTCTCAGGGGCGTTGTCGAGCATATTTGATATTTAAAATTTTTTAGAAATTTTCTTTTCTTGGTTGATCGGGCGAACAAATAGGACTATATTGGTTATATATGACATAATCAGTCTTATATTTCGTTCGGGTGTACGCCCCTTTTAAAAGAAACGCAAAGGATGAAACGGATGAAAACTAAAGAGGAAAAGGCAAATGTATTATCGGACTGCCTTGGCAAGGCACAGTCGTTGTCGGGCTTAGTCGAGTATTCGAAGGATTCGATTGTCAGCAAAACGATCCTGAACAAGTCCGTGGGGACCATTACCTTGTTCGCTTTTGACGGGGGCCAGGGCTTGAGCGAACATACCGCGCCGTACGATGCCGTCGTTCAGGTACTCGACGGATCGGCTCGACTTACTATTGGTGGAGAGGACAAGACCATTGCGCAGGGGCAGCTCATTGTTATGCCGGCGAACGTGCCTCACGCGGTCAATGCTGAGAGCCGATTCAAAATGATTCTGACGATGATCCGCGCCTAAGGAAAGAAGAAGAGCGCAGAGAATTATTCATAAAAGGCTGAACCGTGAAACCAACCGTAAAGTGAAAGGAAAATCTATGTTTTGTTATCAATGTGAACAAACCGCAGGGGGAACGGCGTGTACGAGTGTGGGCGTCTGTGGAAAGGACGAGGATATTCAGAGTTTGCAGGATACCCTGATCTTCGCCCTAAAAGGTATTGGCGCGTACGCGTATCACGCGCGTGAGCTCGGGCAGAGGGATGAGCAGGTCGATGCGTTCATGCACGAGGCGTTGTTCGCGACGTTGACGAACGTGGACTTCGATCTGAACCGCCACCTGGAACTGGTGCTCAAGGCCGGCGAGATGAATCTGCGCGTGATGGAGATGCTCGACAAGGCGCATACCTCAACCTATGGCAATCCAACCCCGGCGACGGTCCCGAGCGGCACTAAGGCGGGGCCGGGCATCGTCGTGACCGGCCACGATTTGCTCGATTTGCATGAGCTGCTCAAGCAAACGGAAGGCAAGGGCATCAACATCTATACGCACGGCGAGATGCTCCCCGCTCACGGCTACCCGGAGCTCCGGAAGTTTAAGCATCTGGTGGGCAACTACGGTACGGCCTGGCAGAACCAGAAGAAGGAATTCGACGCATTCAGCGGGCCGATTCTGGTCACAACCAACTGTATTATGCTTCCGAAGGAATCGTACAAGGATCGAATTTTCACCTGTGGGATCGCCGGCTGCGCCGGGGTGAAACATGTCCAGGGCAGAGATTTCAGCGAAGTGATCGAAAAAGCCCTGGCCCTGCCGCCGTTGCCTGACAATTCCCAGGGCACGTTGAGCACGGGATTCCATCATTCGGCGGTGCTCGGTTTGGCCGACAAGGTCGTCGAGGCGGTCAAGGCGGGTAAAATTCGGCATTTCTTTTTCATCGGCGGCTGCGACGGCGCCAAGCCCGGGCGCAATTACTTTAGCGAGCTGGCCGAGAAGGTCCCGGCCGATTGCGTGATTCTCACGGCGGCTTGCGGCAAGTACCGCTTGAACGCGCGGGATTATGGCGATATCGATGGGATTCCGCGGCTGCTCGATACCGGGCAATGCAATGATTGCTATTCCACAATTAGGATCGCGACGGCCCTCGCCGGGGCGTTCGATTGCGGCGTCAACGATTTGCCGCTTTCGCTGGTGGTCTCGTGGTACGAACAAAAAGCCGTTGCGATCCTTCTGACGCTGCTGTATTTGGGGATTAAGAACATCCGGCTCGGGCCGAGCCTTCCGGCCTTTATCAGTCCCAACGTGCTGAATGTCCTGGTGGAGAAATTCAATATCAAGCCGATCGGCGACGTGGATGAAGACCTGGCCGACATGCTCGGATAGATCGGTGAGTCTTCGGGTAAGGAAATAAGAAAAAGGCAGACAAACACTACCTGATAAAGCTCCAAGTATTTTCAACACAGTTCTTTGCAGGGTGTCTGTCCGTATATTATAGGGAATTTTCTAAATTTCTATGAGATTTCGGGTTTTATATGAACATATAGGATTAATTCAGTCGTACATATGAATAGGGTATATTAATTATTTGACAACGTATTGGGATTCATGATGTTTCAATTGATACGGCAGTGGATAAGGCTGCAAATTAAGGAGAATGAACTATGAAGGCGTTAAAAGGTGTTTTGTTAGTCGTGATGTTGCTGTGTTTTGGAATGATGCTGGCCGGGTGCAATGAAGGCCATGCTCGAAGCAATACAATGACGGGCGATAGTCGGACGGAAACGGACATAGTGGGGTGGGAGCAAGGTTTGAGCGGTTTTCCGCATCCCGTCGTCTTGCATCCGTAAGATGGAGACGTTTATACGATAACAACCAACGACAGGACCGAACACATTAGTCCTCGCCGAGGTCGTGGGTCAAATGGGGGAAACTTGAAGGAGAATTATAACTTAAAGATTGATTAAAGGGTCGGAAAATGAGCACACAAAAGATAATAGAAAAAGCAGGCTGGTTCATGGTTCCACTGATAGCGGTTGCCGTTGTAGCGGTTTTTGCGACAGTCAAGAATGAATCACCCGCTCCCGAATCCGCCGTTGGCGCACCGGCGACCATCACGTCCCCGGCGAGCTTGGAAAGCATCATCCAGGCACGCACGACATGGGACCTGGCGTTCCCTTCCTGGAATGGTCAATCGGCCGATGATTTTACTGTGAATGCGATTGACGGCCAGACGCACAATCTGAGTGATTATCGCGGGAAGAATCTGTTAGTGGTATTCTGGGCGACATGGTGTCCGGCGTGCAAGGCGGAGATTCCTCACCTGATCGAGCTTCGCAAGATGTACTCCGAAGACGAGTTGGGCATTCTGGCCATATCGAACGAGTCTGCGGACGATTTGAAATCGTTTGCCTCTGACAATGGGATCAACTACACCGTCGCAAGACTCAGTAGCGCTTTGTCGGAACCATTTTCCAAGGTTACCTCAATACCGACCACCTTTTTTATCGGTAAGGACGGAACGATCAAATTAACGGCCCTGGGACTTGTTCCATTGCAAGAATCGAAGGCTATCGTAGAGTCTGAGATCGGGTATTGATTAGAATATGTGCCGCAAAATTGAGAAATGCTTCTAATCTCTAAAAGGTCCCGGATGGTTCAGGGGGGTATAGCCATCATGGGCCTTTTTACTTTAACCGTTTATGCCATGCCGGGAGAAAAGCCGATGTCAACTGCCATAGACTATGCCTATGCGAACAAACTCATCGACGAGACGAGCCCGTATTTGCTCCAGCATGCCCATAATCCGGTCGATTGGTATCCCTGGGGGGACGAAGCCTTCGAGCGGGCAAGAAAGGAGGACAAGCCTGTTTTCCTCTCGATCGGCTATTCGACGTGCCACTGGTGTCACGTGATGGAGCGCGAGAGTTTTGAGAATGAAGAGATTGACCGTATTCTAAATGAGCATTTTGTGGGCATCAAGGTCGATCGAGAGCAGCGGCCCGATGTGGACGAAATTTACATGAATGCCGTGGTGATGACGACGGGCTCGGGGGGGTGGCCCTTGTCGGTCTTTCTGACGCCCGAGGGTAAGCCTTTTTACGGCGGCACCTACTTTCCGCCTAAGGATGCCTTCGGGCGGCCCGGTTTTGGACGGGTCCTGCTCGCCATCGCCGAGGCGTGGAAGAACAAGCGGCAACAACTTATCGAGTCGGCGGGCAAGTTGAGTGAATACCTCCGGCATCCAAATACAGACACGGGACAAACCCGCCTGTCGTCGGTCATGCTGAATAAAGCCTTTGAACACGTCTGTTCTTCATTTGACCCTGTGAACGGCGGCCTCGGGACCGCCCCGAAATTTCCGCAGCCGACGAATGTATCCATGCTTCTGGGCTATTGGTATCGCACGGGCGATGGAGAGGCGCTTCGTATGGTCGAGAAAACACTGGATGCGATGGCGAAAGGCGGCATCCACGACCATCTGGGCGGGGGGTTCCATCGGTATGCGACCGACGCGCGATGGCGTGTTCCCCATTTTGAGAAAATGCTCTACGATCAGGCGCTGCTCGGCAAGGTCTATCTCCAAGCCTGCCAAGTTACAGGGAATCAACGCTATGTCGATGTGGCGAGGGATATCTTTGATTATGTTTTGCGGGATATGACCGATCCGGCCGGCGGCTTCTACAGCGCCGAAGACGCCGACAGCGACGGCGAGGAAGGGACGTTTTATCTGTGGGACGCAGAGCAGATTTCGTCTGTTTTGGATGAGGAAGAGGCCCGGTTGTTCAATGCCTACTACGGCGTTACGGATAAAGGCAACTTCGAGAAAGGCAAAACGATCCTCCACATCGCAAGCTCGATTGAGGAATTGGCGAAACAATTCCCATCCGATCCGGGCGGGGTCGCAGAAACTCTGGCTTCTGTGCGGAAGAGGCTTTTTAAGGCGCGCTCGAAGAGGAACCGGCCCCATCGAGATGACAAGGTGATTACGAGCTGGAACGGTCTGATGATCTCATCGCTCGCTTACGGTGGAATGGTCTTGGATGAGCCAAAATTCACAGGGGCCGCAGTGCGCTCCGCTGAGTTTATACTGAATAGGTTGTACGATGACGGGCGATTGGGACGGTACTATCGAAATGGTCGGGTGATCGGAAAAGGTTTTCTCGATGATTACGCCTTTACGATTGCCGGTCTGCTGGATGTATATGAGGCCACCTTCGAGACGAGATGGCTCATCGAGGCCAAAAAGCTCAGTGAGGAGATGATCGAACTGTTTGCTGATGATGAAGGCGGCGGGTTTTTCCTGACGGGTCGGGATAGCGAAAAGCTAATAGCCCGATCCAAACCCGGTTCCGATGGAGCGATTCCTTCCGGTAATTCGGTTGCGGCCCTGGCGTTATTACAGTTGGGTCAGCTAACGATGGATCAACGCTTTTCAGAACAAGGTGGCCGAATCCTTGAGGCGTTTTCCCTGCAACTGGAGCAATCCCCGGTTTATTCCTCCGCTATGCTGATTGCGCTGGACTTCTGGCTGGGGCCCCGGCGGGAAATCATCATTTCCGGCGATCCACATGCAGAGGATACGCAAAAAATGCTGAAATTGGTTCGTTCCAGATTCCTGCCGAATGCCGTTGTGATGCTGCACGATCAGGGCAAAACAGATTCAGCCATCGAGAAAATCGTTCCATTCCTCAAGCATCAGGTGGCATTGGACGGCAAGGCCACTGCCTATGTGTGTGAAAATTATACCTGCCGGCAGCCCGTGAATGATATGAATGAACTCGAGCGTCTTTTTATTTCAAACACCGAAAACGCACCCGGGGATAATCTGTCGAAACGTTAGGCTATCGGCCTCAATCTTTCCCCCCCCTCGATATCTCCTGAATAGAAAAAATCCGATTGTTCTCGAACCTGATATACCCCAAGGGGGTATATGAGAATGCAGCTATATTTAGGGGATCAAAAATGAAAACACATCCGAGCCATGAAGATAATCTGGTTGCACTGAGGCGAATCGAAGGGCAGGTACGCGGCGTGCAACGGATGATTGAGGACCGCAAATATTGCATTGATATTCTCAATCAGATCGGAGCGATTAAAGGCGCCCTTTCGCGAGTGGAAGAGAAGATTCTGGAAAAGCACTTTCGGAATTGCGTCACGGGCGCCGTCAAAGGAAGCTCCGAGAAGGAAAAAGAACAAAAGCTGGATGAGATTCTAACGCTCATCAAAAAAACCCGTAGAGGGTAGCATGGTTGTCGAAAAGCGAACTATCTCTGCATTAGTACTTATTCTTATAGGGATATTCCAAGGTAGTATCCGGGCGGACTTTTACAAGGAAGCAATAGGGGTGGGGGGCTATTCTGACAAAGATCAGTGGGTCGGCGAAAGAGGAATGGGCTTGAAGAATGCGTTGGGATTCGAGTATTTTCAGACATTCTCGAACGAATATGGGGATTTTCTAAAGGCGAATTTGCAGGCGCGGGTGTCGTATGATACGAGTGAGAATTCGGAGGATGCGTGGGCCGTTGAGATTCATAACGCCTGGCTCGAACATCCGTTGGGACTGGGAAAGGCTGTCCGGATCGGGCATTTTGATCCGGCCTTTGGTTTAGAGCCTGTCCTGGATACCCATGGCACATTGCTGCAAACGCTTGCACCGCAGAATATCGGATTTAAGAAGGACTGGGGTGTCGGATATCGGGGCCTGTTGGGGGATTTCGATATCGAGACCGCCGCTCAAATCGGCTCCGGTATGGGCCTGCGCAGAAGAGACGGAAGCTTTCTCTTGAGCAGCCGGATAAGTACGCCACAGGGAATGGAGACGCAGTATGGTGTTTCCTTCCTGTACGGCCGGACACTGGCCAGTAGGCAGATGCGAACGATTCCCGTGCCGGACCTGGTAACGGGAGAAACTGTGAGCAAAAGGCGAATCGGTTTCGACGTGCAGCGCCCGGTCGGACCGTTCGGAGTCAAAGGCGAGATCGCAGCGGGTGATGATGACGGAACAACGGTTGCGGGTGCGTTGGTTGAGTTTGATTATGTTGTTCCAGACTTGCAGAGTTTGAAAGTCAAGCTTCAGGGAACGTACTGGTCCAACGATTGGGATGAAAGACAAGCTCGCGATGTGACGGTCGCGCCGGTGTTGGAATATGAAGTGTCTTCATCTCTGACGGCGCGTCTGGGATACTTCCATGATTTCGAGGCGAGCAACGGAAATGAGGACAGAGTCATTTTATTACAGCTTTATTACTTCGGGAAATAAGGGGAACAAACCAATGCGAAGATGGATACTCATAGCGTTCGTTGTTTTGGTCGGGACGAAAAGTGTTTTCGGGGCGGTGGGGTGTACATTGAACAATCCCGATCGCGATATCAAGCGTCTGTTTCTAAAAGCAACGAACTACAAAACGGAATTTATGTCCATCAAAGAACGGGGCGGCGAGGAATTAGCAAAGGAAATCGAAGCCAAGCTCAAGGACAAGCTGGAGCCCAGATATGAATCGCTGGACGTGCCTTATGCCTATTACACGGTTCTGAGGGGCAAGGAAACAATAGGATACGTACACGGCGTCAACCAGAAGGGGCTGTATGGGGGATTGCAGCTTATCCTTGCGACGGACCCGAACGGCAAAATCCTGGATTTCTACTATCAGAAGATAAGCTCTCCTGAATCCAAGAGATTCCGGGACAAGAAATTTACGCAACAGTTTGTCGGCTTGACATTAGCGGAGTTCTACGAGCACGATTTGACGAAGAAGATCAAAGACCCCAGCAAGAAAAGCGCCGGGGATTATCTGGCCACGTTGCGGGGTCTGAAGAAGAATTTAATTCTTCACGACGAATTCAATTTGGATAACAAGTATGATGAGCACTTCCATTCAGAGAAAAAGGACAACGACAATGAAAAGAAGAACGAACAAGAATAAGGTATGGATCGCGATGTCGATCCTGAGTTTCGCCCTTACTCTTTCGGGCTGCGGACGAAAAGGGACGGATGTATACGGGCAGGAAATATCCGAACGGAATATAACGAAGCTCAACGCGATATTGAGCGAGCCGGCAAATTTCGAGGGCAAAACAGTCACCGTTGAGGGAAAGATTATACAGGAATGTCCGACCGGATGCTGGTTCGATATCAAAGACGACGCGGGAATGATACACGTGGATATCAAACCCTCCGGTTTTGCGATTCCTCAAAAGGTGGGCAAGATGGTCATGGTCGAAGGACAGGTTTCGGTGGACAACAATAAGCCTGTTCTCATCGGAAAGGGAGTTGAGATCAAATGAATACTCTATCCGTTGCATATAAGAACGTGGGACGAAAGAGAATCCGGACGGCCCTGACCGTCGGCGGCGTAGCGATTGCCGTGGCGGTGCTGGTCAGTCTCGTGGGATTCGACCGGGGCTATCAGAAGTCATTGACGAGTAACATCGACAAGATGGGATACCAACTGTTAGTGACGGCTAAAGGATGCCCCTACGAAGCGGCCACAATGATGCTCAAAGGCGGCGGCGGGCTCAGATATATGGAGCAGGACGTGTACGAAAAGATACGCCGTGATCCGCGGATCCACAAGATTACACCGCAGTTGGTCTCCACCGTGTACGATCCAGAACGGCTGGAGGGGCAAGGCGGCTTCGCGATGTATATGGGCATCGTGGATTCGTATCTGGAGCTCAAACCTTGGTCCACGTTCAAATCCGGCGGGTGGTTTTCCAGCGATACGGCGGAGGAAGTCATCATGGGCTATGAAGCCGCCGAAGTGGAACAGCGTCTCGTCGGAGATCAGATCTTCGTCCCGGGCGTTGAGAAGATCTTGACCGTCGTCGGCATCTTCGACCGAACCGGCACGCAGGACGACGGCATCATCTTTATGCCTTTGAAAACCGCCCAACAGATGTTTTCGCTGCCCGGCAAGCTGACCGGGGTCGGTATCAAACTCAAAGATATGACGCAGATCGGTCAGTTCGAGGAGGATCTGTATAACGAACCCGGTATACAAATCGTCAGCATGGCGCAAGTGCGAGGCACGATTCTAAATCTGATATCGTCGGCGAAAGTAATGGCCAACTCCGTCGCCGTCATTGCGATCTTTATCGCGCTGATCGGCGTCGTCAACACGATTTTGATGTCGGTATTCGAGCGTACACAGGAAATCGGCGTCATGAAAGCGATCGGCGCCTCCAGGCCCGGCATCTTCAAGCTGATATGGACGGAGACGGTTCTCATTTGTACTTTCGGCGGCGTGCTGGGAAACATTCTGGCCGTGTTGGGCAGTGGGCTTGTCGAGCGGAGCATCAAAATGGTTCTGCCTTATGCCCCGAGCGGGCAGTTGGTGTCGATCAAACCCGATCTATTGGTAGGGGCTTTCGTGGGGGCTATTGTCCTGGGGATTGTGGCGGGAATCTATCCCGCCTGGAGAGCCTCATCGATGGTGCCGGTTGAAGCGATTCGTCGAGGAGAATAACGCATGAGCAAATTGGTTGTAAAAGCGGAAAAACTATCAAAGACGTATAAGCTCTTGGCGGAAGAGATAGCGGCGGTCAATGAAGTCGATCTGGAAATCGAACCGGGGGAATTTGTTTCGATCATGGGACCTTCGGGGTCGGGGAAAACGACCTTGCTGGATATGATCGGATGTCTGGACCATTCGACGAGCGGCCGGCTTCAGATCCTGGGTGAAGATGTCTCGAAGATGAAAGAAAGCCGGTTGGTAAAGATCCGGAGAGGGCAGATCGGTTTTGTGTTTCAGGATTTCTCTTTGATCCCGACGTTAACGGCCCTGGAGAATGTACAGCTTGCGTCGCATTTCGCGGGTATGGCTCAAGATACAACCAAATCGACAGCGCTTCTTGAGAAAGTCGGTTTGGGACGCAGGATCAACCACTTGCCGAAGCAGATGTCCGGCGGCGAGAAACAACGCGTCGCCATCGCCCGATCGTTGGTCACCAGTCCCCAATTCCTGGTCGCCGACGAGCCGACCGGGCAGTTGGACACGAAAAATTCCTCCGAGATCATCGGTGTTTTCAAGCAGCTCAATGATGAGGAACGTCTCACCATCATTGTCGCCACGCATGATGAAGCGCTCGGCCGGCAGACGGATCGAGCGGTCTATCTGCAGGACGGCAAGGTCGTATCGTACTCTTGAGGGAACGAGAAAAGCATTGACATTGAAGCATCGTTGTGCCATCATACGTTCTGATCGTAGGGGTGGCCCGATGGGGTTGCCCTTTAAATACGCCTGATGGCGGCGCTTATTGTCGGTTATCAGGGCGGCCACAGGGAGCCGCCCCTGCAGGCACATCCCGATCACTGGCGGGAGTGCCGGGGCTGCGGCCCGAATTGAAAAGGAGAACGCCGATGAAGAACGATGCATTTTCACGAAGAGATTTCATGCGGAACACGTCCCTTGTCGCGGCCGGGGCCGTCGTCGGAGGGGTGACCGGTCAGGGAAAAGCGGCGGAGTCCGTGCGCACGTCGAAGATTCTGAACTTCCACCCGAAGATGGCATATCGTCGGTTAGGCAAATCGAATTTGATGGTTTCCGAAATCAGCCTGGGCGGGCATTGGAAGAATCGGAACGCCGGTCGATATTGGGATAGCTTCGCCAACGAGGAAGTGCCTAAAGATGTGGCGAAGAACCGGACGGACGTCGTCAGCGCCTGTATCGATTCCGGCATCAACTACCTGGATATCACCACCGCCGCGGAGTGTTTGTGCTACGGTGAGGCTATCAAAGGGCGTCGCGAGAAGATGTACGTCGGCGCCGACATCCATAACCTCGGCCCGCGCGGATCGAATCGCTGTAACGTCAAAGATCAAACGTTCAACGTCGATACGTGCTTGCGTCTTCTGAAAACCGACTACCTCGATATCTGGCGTCCGCAGGCCAAGATGGCGGGAGAGTTGGGGACAAGCCAGCTCAATACGGATGCCGAGGTCGAATCCCTGATCGAGACGTTCCTGAAACTTCGCAAAGCCGGCAAAGTCAGGCACCTCGGCATGTCGTCGCATTGCCGTCCCTGGCTCGAACACGTGCTCAATAAATATCCCGAATTCGAGATGATTATCTTCCCCTGCAGCGCGAAGACCAGGAGCAAGAACGATGTACCGACGAAAGACAATGTTTCAGAGGTTAATCCGGGTCACGGATCCGACCAGACGCAGAGTATCTTCAAGACCGTCATGGAGCGGGACGTCGGCATTGTGACCATCAAGCCCTTCTTCGGCGGCAGTTTGTTCAAGAGCTACGGCAAAGTGAAGTTCCCTGTGATGGGGGTGGGCAACAAATCCGAGAACGACCTGGCCCGGCTGACGCTTCAGTGCATCCTGGCGAATCCCGCGATCACGGCGGCGGTGCCGGGGATATCCACGCCGTATGAAGCGGAGAACGCCGCGCGGGCGTCCTATACCCGGCCGCTCGGTATGACGGCGGCGGACGAGCAATGGCTGAAGAAAATCACGGATCGCCAGTGGGCGCATCTGCCTGAGGAATACGCGTGGCTGCGCGACTGGGAAGTGGTCTAAGAACGAAGAATCAAAAACGTAGGGTGGGGCTCCCGGCTACGGCTCGGCCTTCGCCGAGACGAGTGCCCCACCGTTGAAGAATCGGTGGGCTAAAGCCCACCCTGCGGATCTGGATTTATCCCACATCAAAGGAGAGAAGAGTGCGCTCGAATCGGCGAAACCATCTGTATCTTATTGGGGTTGTTATTATATTGGCGGTACTTGTCGGCATCCTGGCGGTTTGTCCCGCCGAGGAATCAGAGACTGAAAAACCCAGCGGGAACAGTAAATGCTACGTCTGCCATCCCGATATGAAAACGGAGGATATCTCCACGATGCACCTTGAAATGGACGTAACCTGCGATGTATGTCACGGTGCCTCAACGGAGCACATGCACGACGAAATGTTGATGACCGGGCCCGATCTTTTGTTCGGCCGCAAGGAAGTGGAACGAATGTGCTCGGATCCGACGTGTCACAAACCCGGCGAGGGGCGCGACGTTTACGGCCGCCAGGATCATAAGGATCAGGACGCCGTGGAAGCCTTTTTCCAGAAGTGGACCGGAAGAATGCGTCCGAACGGGCGGGCGGTGAATGCGAATTCGATTTGCACGGATTGTCACGGAACGCACAATATCAGCAAGCCGCTCGATGTAACATCGGGGGAAGACGTCGAATGGATCGCCGCTTTTAACGGGAGCGATCTTTCGGGCTGGCAGGTTCCCGATGGTTCGTGTTGGGGCGTTAAATCCGGTCGAATCATCGGGACCGGCGACAAAAAGGACAATACGCTTTGGACAAGAGATACATACGAAGATTATCTCATGGCCGTAACATTTCGGGCCACGTGGCCCATTCATGCCGGCATTTGGTTGCGCGGTGAGGATTCCAACCGGGGGCCGCGAATTGAAATATTCGAGCCGACAGGAGCGAGTGCAACGAAGGCCTATACCGGAAGTGTCCTGATGCCCGGCAAGGGATTGGCCCTCGTGAACCTGCGCGACGATCTGGTGGATCGTGAAAGTTGGAACACGCTCTCGGTTAAAGTCGAGGGCGATAAAGCCCAGGTCTGGCTTAATGGTGAGGAGATTGGGTCGGTGCGCTTTGACGGGCCGGACAAAGGACACATCGGGCTGTACATCGGAAAGCCGCCTGCATCGACATCCGCCGAGCTATCCGTTCGCGAAGTGCTGATCCAGCGATTGGCCGAACCCGAATCGGAGACATCCGAATCTTAGCCAATCTTGCTGCATACGATTTATCGAAAAAGAGAAATTACATTCATATTTGTTTTGACTCAGATGGCGTAAAGGACTATCAGGGAGGGGACGCGCATCGCTTTCTTTTGTCAATGGGTATTTTAAGGAGTCAGAACATGAAAGACAGTAAACTGCGAACGCTTGTGGCGATTGCCGTAGCGTTACTTATCGTGGCCGAGCTTGTAAGCTGGTTCGCTCAGGTTCTGAG
>CAYZAT010000073.1:0-14776 GCA_964476475.1 uncultured Pirellulales bacterium | reverse complement strand
TTCGTCATGGAGCTCGTCAAAGGGGCCTCGATCACCGACTTTTGTGATGCGAACAATCTGAGCACCCACGAGCGACTCAATTTGTTCGTCCAGGTCTGCCAGGCCGTCCAGCACGCCCACCAGAAGGGCATCATCCACCGCGATCTCAAGCCCACGAACGTCATGGTCATGTTACATGACGACGTACCGGTTCCCACGGTGATCGATTTTGGCATCGCTAAGGCTACTGCTCAGCGTCTTACAGAGAAAACAGTGTTTACACGATTTGCCCAGATGATTGGAACGCCGGAGTATATGAGTCCTGAGCAGGCAAAGTTCAGCGGATTGGATATTGATACGCGTAGCGATATTTATTCATTGGGTGTTCTGCTGTATGAACTTCTTACCGGAGCCACACCGTTCAATGCCCAGATCCTCCGTCAGGCAGGTTACGCCGAGATTCAAAGGATTATCCGTGAGGAGGAACCCGATAAACCATCCACAAAATTAAACACCTTAGGAGAAGCACTCACGGATATTGCTAGGCATCGCCACACTGAGCCGAATTCGCTGACAAAACTAATCAAAGGTGATCTGGACTGGATCGTGATGAAAACCTTGCAGAAAGACCGTAGCCGCCGGTATGAGACAGCCACTGAGTTAGGAATGGACATTGAGCGTTATCTTGGCAGCGAACCTGTGCTTGCCGGAGCACCGACGGTGGCATACAAACTGGATAAATTCATTCGGCGTCATCGTGTCGGTGTAACAGTCGGATTGCTGCTTGCTATAACTATCGTAACAGGTTTCGTAACCACCAGCATAATGTACTTCCAAGCCGATTCCGCTCTTGAGCAATCGCAATATTGGTTGTATGTATCCAATATAAAAGCGGCTCAAAACGCTATCGAACATCCTGTTATAGCATCACCAAAAGACTATCTCAATCGCTGCCCCAAAGAGTTTCGTCATTGGGAGTGGCGTCGATTGAACTGGCTGGCGGATCGAAGTATCCGGACTTTTCGTGGATATGAAGGATGTAGTGTTCATTCAGTGACTTTTAGCCCAGATAATGAATATATCTTTTTGACTGGAACTGATAATAGAACAAAAGATCGAATTGCTAAAGTATGTGATGCGAATACGGGTGTAGAACTGGTAACTTTAAGTGGAAAAAAAGATGATATTGGTTCTGCAGCCTTCAGTCCGGACGGAAAGCAGATCATCTTGACGGGACGTAATATTTTAAAAGTGTATGATGCCGTCACGGGCGATTTAAAGACCAGTTTTAACACACACTCGATTACCGGAAAAATTAATATTACTTCAATAGCTCTCAGCCCGGACGGAAAGCGAATTGCGGCGGTTAGCACTGGTATATGGGGTAGTTCCAATTTAGGTAACCGCCGTTTTTTTGATCCTATTAAGGTGTTTGATGTATCCACAGGTAAAGGTCTGTTGACCCTTACGGGGCATGAAGATTTCGTTTTCACAGCAACTTTCAGCCCAGATGGTCAGCGGATTGTATCGGGCAGCAATGACAAAACTGTAAGAATATGGGATGCGTCCACGGGTGAGGAACTGATGATCCTTGGTGGACATAAAAGTGAGGTTACTTCAGTAATCTACAGCCCGGACGGTAAGCGGATTGCCTCGGGCAGCAAAGATAAAACCGTCAGGCTCTGGGATGTGGACACAGGTACGGAATTAATAACCTTTCGCGGGCATGAAGGCGAGGTGAGTTCTATAGCCTTCAGTCCGAATAATAAAAGAATCGTCTCGAGTAGTTATGATAAGACCATTAGAATGTGGGATGCAACTACAGGCAAGGAATTTATGACCTTTCTTGGACATGGACATGCGATAACATCTGCGGCCTTCAGTCTGGACGGAAAATATATCGTGTCGGGAGATTGTGATGGGATCATTAAAGTATGGGATACGGATACCGCCAAAGAACCGATGATTCTTGGCGGACATGAAAGTCCACCTAATTCCCTCGTCTTCAGTCCGGATAGCAAGCGAATAGTCTCGGGTAGTTATGACAATACCATCAGGCTATGGGATACAAACTCGGGTGAGGAACTAATGAAACTTGGTGCAGATAAGGAAGCGGTTTCGTCTGTGGATTTCAGCCCTGACGGCAAGCGTGTCGTTTCAGGCGTTGGGAAGACTGTCAGGATATGGGATGTAGACACTGGTGATGAACTAATGAAACTTGAGAATGAAAAGAAAATAACATCAGTAGCGTTCAGCCCGGACGGCAAGACGATCATTTCAGGTGGTTGGGAAAAGAATATCAAGATATGGGATGCAGCTACCGGTGCGGCATTGAGCAATATTCGGGGACATGAAGAATGCGTAACTTCAGTAGCCTTTAGCCCGGATGGTCAGCGGATAATCTCGTGCAGTGATAGCGACATTAAGATGTGGGATATAGTAACAAGAAAAGAATTGTTTTCAATTCTTCGCAACGGGGAAAAAAACGTGCAGCAGCCAACTTTGGCTGTTAGCCCAGACGGCAAGCGGATTGTGTCGGGAATTCTAAATTATAAGGCTTTTAAAATCAAGTTGAGGGACGCAATCACGGGTAAAGAATTATTTCCTTTCAGTAAGTATGAGGGGAGGGTTGCCGTTTCATTTGCCTTCAGCCCGGATGGTGACCGAATTGTTTCAGGTGGTTTGGGTGACATTACAATTTGGGACACAGCCACGGGTGAAGAACTCATAAATCTTAGTGGACATGAGGGTATAGTTACTGTTATAGCTTTTAGCCCAGATGGCAGGTACATTTCATCAGCCGATGAAAGCAATGTCATTAGAATTTGGCGGTGCAATCCTTAAAAACAAACAGACTTGATAAAAAAATAGAAGATAGCCAATCAGATGTTGACCGGGAGCCAGGCAGAAGCAAACAAAGAAAGGAGGTGATGCCATATAAGAATCGTCACAGCGGATCGAGAGCTTTGTTTGCTCAAAAGACTATTGGGATATTGGACACTTTTATAACTCGTACGCGAAATAACAAGTAGTCGCTATAACAAAAAAGCAGCCGGTGAGCGCTATGCCGCCAAGCAGTTCACTCACCGGCCCAGCTTGACCCGGGCGGATGGTTTGCGCGCCCGAGTCGAGGCTCTCATCATCTTACTGCAAACCGAGAAACAAAACAAGAACGGAGGTATCAATCATGTTTTGGAATAGGAAGAAAACCTGGGATGTGATCAAACCTGTATCAAAATCGAACAAGTGCATCGTGAGAAATGTGAACGCTCATCTCATTGTAGTCGCTGCATTTTTAGCAACCGGAGCCGGACGGGCGCTGGCAGATTTCACCTTCGGCACGCCCGAGAATCTTGGGCCTGTAGTCAACAGTTCCGCTTACGACGCTACCCCCTGTGTTTCGACCGACGAACTATCCCTTTATTTCACATCCGCCCGGTCCGGCGGATCCGGGAATTGGGACATTTGGGTGTCCACGAGAGCCACAATGGATGATCCGTGGGGAGAACCGGAAAATCTTGGGCCTGTAGTCAACAGTTCCGCTAGAGACTTTGCCCCCTGTATTTCGGCCGACGAACTGTCCCTTTATTTCACATCCGACCGGCCCGGCGGACTCTGGGGGTGGGACATTTGGGTGTCCACGAGAGCCACAACAGATGATCCATGGGAAGAACCGGAAAATCTTGGGCCTGTAGTCAACAGTTCCGCTTACGACTCTGCCGCCTGTATTTCCGCCGATGGTCTGGAACTGTTTCTTTGCTCAAGACGGTCTGGGGGTTTAGGGAGCGACGACATTTATGTATCCACACGGGCCACAACAGATGATCCATGGGGCAAGCCGGTGAATCTATCGTTCAATAATTCGGCTAAGGAGGGTTACCCGAGTATCTCATCAGACGGGCTGACGTTGTTCTTTAGTTCCTTTAAAAATGGGGGTTTAGGAGAAGATGATATCTGGATGACAACACGTCTAACAAAAGATGATGATTGGGGGATCCCTGTGAATCTCGGATTACCGGTTAACACTTCGGGCCACGAAGGTTCCCCAAGCATATCAGCGGACGGAACGACTCTTTATTTTTATTCCGACCCGCCCGATGGAATCGTCGATGTGGGCCTGTGGCAAACATCTATCGAACCAATAGTAGACCTCAATGCCGACGGCATCGTCGATGCTCTGGACATGTGCATCATCGTGGATCACTGGGGCACAGACGAGTCGCTTTGTGACATCGGCCCGACGCCTTTTGGCGACGGCGTCGTCGACGTCCAGGACCTGATCGTACTCGCCGAGCATTTATTCGAGGAAATTCCATGAGCCAAATAGATCGTATATTAAAAAACGAAAGAACCAGAAAACCACATTAGAAATAAACCAAACGCCCAATATCGTTGGAGGGCTGGCAGCACTATAAAGCCTCCCATAGGGATTTGAGAGTATTGCCAGCCCTTCTATTTCTGACAGTGGTTATCGAACCTTGATCGATATACAATCGAGATTCTCAGATCGGCCGGGTTCGCCCATCGCTTCTGATTTTCTTGAGTAAAGTGGCCAGTTCTTTAACCTTCTCAGGATGGTCGGCGGCAAGATTATGTCTCTCACCCAGGTCATTGCTGAGATTGTATAGCTGCGGCTTGCGGTCATTGCCCAGCTCGATGTTGACGTTACGGTTAATTTTTGCTCTGTTACTCGGCTCGATATACTTCCAGTGGCCCTTGATGATTGAAAGGGTGCCGGCGTGCTCGACGAGATGATCCCGACCCCTTGGCGTTTTTCCGAGTAGCGCCGAAAGGACGTCGAAACTATCCGGCGCAGCGTCCCGGCCGATTTCTTGCCCGGTAAACGACGCCAGAGAAGCTGTGAAATCAATCTGACACATCAGCGCATCCGATTGGCCCGGCTTCACCTTCCCGGGCCAGCGAACGATGAACGGTACGCGCGTGCCGGCATCGAACGCGCTATATTTGCCCCCGCGCAACGGCCCGGACGGCTTATGGCCGCTGAGTTTCTCGACGGCCTGGTCCTTATAACCGTCATCCACAACGGGACCGTTGTCGCTGGTAAAGATGACTATCGTGTCCTCAGTTAGGTTCAGACGATCTAAGGTTTTGGTTATCTCGCCGACGCACCAGTCAAGCTGTAGGATCACGTCGCCGCGAGGTCCGAGGCCGCTCTTGCCGGCGAACCGGGGATGAGGCACGCGAGGCACATGGATGTCGTGCGTCGAGAAGTACAGGAAGAAACGCTGGTCTTTGTGCTTTTCGATGAACTCCTTGGCTTTCTCGGTGATTGTGTCGGCCATGTCTTCATCGACCCAGCGGGCCGCCTTGCCCCCGCTCATATAACCGATCCGGCTAATACCGTTGACAATCGTCTGGTTGTGGCCGTGGCTCGGGTGCATTTTGAGAAGCTCGGGATGGTCCTTACCCGTCGGTTCGTCGCCGATCGGTTTGCCGAAACTGACCTCAATAGGATCGTTCGAGTCCAATCCGACGACCCGACGGTTTTCGACATAAACGCACGGCACACGGTCGCCCGTAGCGGGGATCAGGAAACAGTAATCGAAACCGATATCGAGCGGTCCGGGCTTGATGTCGCCGTTCCAGTTCAACTCACGCCCCTGTGCACCGAGTCCGAGATGCCACTTGCCGACGACCCCCGTCGTGTAGCCGGCCTTTTGGAGAACGGATGGTAACGTCGTCCGGCCGGGCTCGATAATCATGCGGGCGTCGCCCCGCGCAATGCCCGTCCCCTTCCGTCGCCAGGCGTATTCCCCGGTCAACATGGCGTATCGCGAGGGGGTGCAGGTCGCCGAGGGCGAATGGGCGTTCGTGAAGCGCAGCCCCTGAGCGGCGAGCCGGTCGATGTTCGGTGTGTGGACCTTTGTCGCACCATAGCAACTAACATCGCCATAACCGAGATCATCGATATAAACCAAAACAATATTGGGCCGTTTCCTTTCGGCGGCCCTGAGCTTGACGGGCACCATTGTCGCGGCTACGGCCAGACCGAGAGATTTCATAAACGAACGACGGGATAGAATCGAGGAACTCATGATTACTCCTATTGTCATAAACCCTATAAACTGAAACAATCTACTGATCTAAACAATACTGAAAATGCTCACCAAGGTCAATTGTCCTTTCACGCAAGATCATGCCCCATCCACACGTGAAACTTCATCGCGCTGGGTCTTTTCCCTTGACTAACCGATGTTCTCACGCTATGATAAGACAGTGATGAATTGTTTGAGGAGGAGGTCTGTGGTGATTCACGAGGACCCCTCTTCGAGTAAAATTTTTAAAGTTCCTTTTAAGTTAAGGAGGTTCTGTGATGAGACTTTTAAAAATAGCAACCTTGATCCTTGCGATTGCAGGTCTATCCTCGGTTGCTTCGGCGAGTGTTTTCTTCGAGGATTTTGAGTCCTACACCGCCGGAAGCGCCCTGCACGGCCAGGGCGGATGGAAGGGCTGGAACAACACGCCGGGCGCCGGGGCGCCGGTTTCCAGCGATTTTGCCTATAGCGGAGCGAACTCGGTCGAGATCGTACCCGCCGCGGACCTGGTGCATGAGTTCGACGTAACCGGCGGGCTGTGGATCCTGACGGCTATGCAGTATATTCCGTCGGGCACATCCGGCACGACCTGGTTCATCCTGCTGAATACGTACAGCGACAACGGCACCCAGGACTGGTCCGTCCAGACCCAGTTTGTCCTGGACGACGGGACGATCACGTCCTCCTACGATAGTGGTACGCTGGGCACGATCATTTATGACCAGTGGGTCGAAATCAAGTGCGTCATCGACCTGGACAATAACACAGTCGATGAGTACTACAACGGCGAACTCATCACCACCCACCAATGGGACAACGATCAGCACGATACGCTCCAGGTCATCGACTTGTACGCCGACGGAGCCTCGTCGATCTATTACGACGATATCCAAATCGAAGCGCCGACTCACGCGCACAACCCTGAGCCGGCGGATGGAACCCTGTTCGAGGCGACATGGGCTACCCTGAAGTGGACGCCGGGAGGGGAAGCGGTTTCCCACGATGTGTACCTGGGCGAGGATTATGACGCCGTGAATGAAGGGGCCGCCGAGACCTTCCGAGGCAACCAGATGACGAATTTCTACGTCGTCGGTTTCCCCGGATTCGCCTATCCGGAAGGCCTGGTTCCGGGAACGACCTACTACTGGCGAATCGATGAAATTAACGAACAGCACCCGGACAGCCCGTGGGTGGGCGAGGTCTGGAGCTTTACGGTTCCTCCGCGCAAGGCGTACAATCCCGATCCGGCCGATACCGCCCAATATGTCATTCCGGACGACGTAACCTTGAGCTGGTCGCCGGGATTCGGCGCCACCGTCCATTATGTCTATTTCGGGGATAATTTCGACGAAATCAACAATGCCACGACGGGCGCCTTCCAGCCGGGCACAACCTACTCGGCCGGTCAACTCGAGATGGGCAAGGAATATTACTGGCGAATCGACGAGTTCGACGGGCTCAACACGATCAAGGGCGATGTCTGGAGCTTCAAGACACTCCCGAACATAGCCGTTACAGATCCCAATTTCGTCTGCTGGTGGAAGCTTGACGAAGGGCAGGGCTCGACGGCCGTCGATTGGTCGGGCCACGGCCATAACGGCACGTTCCGAGGCAGCCCGGAGTGGGTACAGGGCTATGACGGCTCAGCGCTGCATTTTGCGGCGGAAACCGATTTTGTCGTGCATTCTCTGGGGGCTGCGACCGACTGGGCCGCAGGGACCATTTCGTTATGGGTCAAACCGGACGCTGTCGGGCAGAATCAGTACAGCAGTGTCTTCAGCAGTCACGTGCCGAACAGCGCCGGGTTCCAGTTGGACGTCGACGGCGGCAATCCGGGCGTCTATCGAGTCAACCCTCCCGGCGGCCAAACACTGGTCTTTGGAATCGTCACAACAGACTGGGTCCATTTGGCCATGACATTCGATGGGACGTCGACAAACTTGTACTACAACGGCGATTGGACATCGAGCGGGACCCTCAACGATACGACATTTAACCAATTTGCCATTGCTCAAAACCGAAACGTAGAAAACTCGATATTTGGTATCATCGACGATTTCCGCGTCTATGACAAGGTCCTGACGATCGAAGAAATCCAGGATACCCTGCGAAGCGATCTGCTCGTCGCCTGGGAGCCGAGTCCCTCGAACGGTTCAACACCGGATATTGAGAACGCCCTGCCCCTGACCTGGTCGGCGGGCGATGAAGCCACCCAGCACGACGTGTACTTCGGTGTGGATCAAGACGCTGTGGATCTTGCCGATACATCCGACACATCGGGGATTTATCGAGGCCGTCAGAACGCCGTCAGCTACACGCCTTCGGAAGGGGTTGAATGGGCCGGCGGACCTTATTTCTGGCGAATCGACGAGATCAATGCCGACGGGACCGTTACCAAAGGCCGACTATGGGCCTTTACCGTCGCCGACTTCATCCTTGTGGATGACTTTGAAGGCTATACGAACGATGATGCGGCCGGCGAAGCCATCTGGCAAAGCTGGATCGACGGCTTCGGCGTGGCCGACAACGGCGCGCAGGTCGGGAATCTGGTGCCTCCATATAGCGAGCATACGATTGTCCACAGCGGCTCGCAGTCCATGCCGCTCATGTACAATAACTCACTCGGCGTCACGAATTCGGAAGCGGTTTTCGCCTTTGCCTCCTCCCGCGACTGGACTCAACATAATCTCGCCAACCTTTCGCTCTGGTTCAGAGGGGATTCAGCAAATGCTCCGGAGCCGTTCTACATCATCGTCGGGGACAATGCCGGTACGGGAGCGATTGCGGTCATCAGCGATCCGGGCGTTACGCAAATCACGACCTGGACGGAATGGACTCTCCAGCTCAAGCCCTTCGCCGATATCGGAGTCGATCTGACCAATGTGGGCGGCATTATGATTGGTTTGGGTACGAAAGGCAATCCGGCCGCGACCGGCGGTTCTGGAACGATGTACATTGACGACATCCGTTTGTATCCTCAATAACATCCGTATCGCAGATTCAAATGAACCGGAGGCCTATACCGATCGACTCGGTATGGGCCTCTTTTTGTGTACCGAGCATGTTCGGCGCACAAGAAAGAGCTTGGAGGCACGGTTTGTACCTCCAAGCTCGTAAAGTTAACTTACCCGTTATACGAAAAGCCTTTTACATACCTGCAAGCTTCGCAATTTCCGCCGCCGGCAAGGCCACATCGTAAATCCGGACATCGTCGAGCAGACCGTTGAACATTTCCGTTCGTCCGTCGGCGTTTCCGTCATTGCCGATATCCATCACGGTGTTCAGCGTATCCAGACCGGCGTATTCGCCCGTGGCCAACTCCGCCCCGTTGACATAGACGGCATAATTGCCGCCGTCCCAGGTCAGGGCGAGGTGATACCAGGTTTCGGTTTCCAGAACCTCGATATCTTTGTGCCTGTTATGTGAATCGCCCAGGCCCAAATCGAGCACGGTATCAGAGGCATCCATATAGAGCTGGATCCGATTCTGCCAGGCCGGTAACGTGGTGTGGCCGTAGAAGTATCGGGTTTCGGGTGCCTGCGGTTCCGGTGCGAGCTGACCCCACAGAGCAATCGTCCCTGCTGCGGTCGAAATACCCGTGGTTGAAATCTCAACATAATCCGTACCGCTGGCCGCTCCGTCGAAACTCAACGCACCGCCGACCTTGCCGCTCGCCCAGGCCATCGCCGCGCCATTGAGCACGCCGTCGTTGCCGCCGGTACGACTCGAATCGGCCGCGACGGTCCCATCGGTCTCATCGAGCGTCCAATGCCCTACCGGTACACAGTCCGGAAGGAGCTTGACGCTGTTGATGGTCAGCGTGCCCGTACCGCCGGCGGTAGGATTGTCCAGGTCACCAACGACCAGGGTAGCTTTAACCACGGCCGCCCGATCGATGCTGTACTCGTCCAGATCGATGATCCACTCGGCGCCGACAAGCTGTGTGGCCTCGGGAACCGGGTTGAGGGCCGCTGAGGTAGCGCCGCTCGCATCTTCGAGCACCATGTACATCGGCTCGGCCGAATTGGATTCCAGGCCGATCTCCGCAAAGTTCAAAGAACCTGCGGCTACACCGCCTGTAGAACTAACATTCGAGAACACCGCTGTCGCAGAGTCCGGGGAATTAGCCGCCACAACCAAACCGATATGGATCGGCAAAGGCGTCATGGGAATGACCTGAGGAGTTAAGGTCGCCGGCAACCACGTCTCTCCGTCTGTGGAGTAATAGGCGCTGATCATCGGGAACGACCGCTCGATCTTAAGCCAAACCGGTGCCGCCACTGCCTCAGCTATCGGAGAGGAATCATCAACAGTCGCCTGGCCGGTTGTCGCTCGGGACTGGAAGAGGACGCCGTTGGCGCTGCTTACATAAACCGACGCGTGCGCGGAACCAGGATCCAGACTCTCGCGGATCATGACGCCTACCCGGGTGAAATCGTGGGGAGCATCCAGGCTTTCGACTTTCACAATCATTGAGCCGTCACCCGCGAGCGTCGTATGGGCGTACTGGATCTCATCAGACTGATTCCAGGCACCCATACCCCGGCCAACGAGGGTATAAATCCCGTCGGCTTCCGTGAGACTACCCGGACCAGCCAGGCCGTCATACGAAACCGAAACGGCGCCAATGCCGCCGCCGCAGCCGCCCGTCCAATCCTGAGCGGGATCCAGGTCCAGTGCAATCTCCGAAAGGAACGGATCGGCGCTGTTATCGTACGGGAAGGGCGTTACTTCGTCATAGAGAACGATCTCGTCGGTCGTCGTAAAGCTCCAGATCAGACCGGCTGTGATCGCGCCGTCCTCGGCCACTTCGTCCACTCGCCAGAAATACCTGGTCGTCCAGGCAAGACCGGCCGGGACGATCATCGTTTCCGCCTGACGTCCGAGGTAAATGCCTGTTGCATCGGACGCATCCGCGGCGACCACGGCGGCCAGATCGGCGGCGAGATAGATATCATGCTCAACCGCGCCATCACCGGCCTGCCAGCTTAACGCCGTCCAGATGGGCGTATCCTTAAGATTACCCGGCTGCGGATCCCAAGCCTGGGCCAGGTCGATTCGCATCGTCTGTTTGACCTCATCCGCACTCAATTCCTTGTTGTAAAGACGGAGATCGTCAATCAAAACGTCGAAGAATCTTCCGCTGGTATGGCGACGAGCGATGGTGACATCATAGCCGGGGGCCATATCAAGCGGAGCCGTTCCTCCGGTTGAGGGATCATTATCGACTTGGCCGTTAAGGTAAAGCGTCACGTCCGGCTCAGTGATTATGGCGTCCGCTTTTACCGTAACCGCGACGTGGATCCATTCATTGTCGGGTAACTTAGTGAGACCCTGGACATTGCCGGAGCTCTCGGCGCGCAATTCGTCTGCGTCAGGCCGGAATTCAAATCTTGTGGTCCCGCCAGCGGTGCTACCCCAGCCCATGAGCGTACCTGAATTACTGCTGGTATTAATCCACGCAGTGATGCTAAATGGATTTGGGCCCAGAATGCCCTTGTAACCGTCGAGACTAAGATAATCTGAAGAGCCATTAAAATCCAGGGCGCCGCCGCCATAACCGTCTATCCACTGCGGATCGCCATGGATCGTAGCATGGTGGTCATAGCCGGAGGAGTCGACGACGGCAACGCCGAATCCCTCATTGTCCATCTTCCACCATCCGATAAGATTCGGATCGGTAATTGGTATATTGGTCGGGGTTTCAAAGCTCCAGACATCGCCTTTATGCAAAGTCGTGCCGTCGAATTCATCGACCCGCCAATGGTACATGGTCCCTTTTTCAAGCACGCCGGCGTCATAGGTCGTCTCCGTCTGGGGCACACCGCCGGTGGCGCTACTGACCGCGCCGAAATCGTCCCCAATGTACACCGTGTGTTCCGTGGCGCCGAAACCCGGTGTCCAGCTCAGGGTCACTGCGGGACCGGCAAATTTAGCGCCATCGGCCGGGCTGGGCTCCATGGCCTCGAACGGGAGTAACCAGAGGCTCATAACTTCGCTCGTCCAGGGACTCTCGGGATTGACGTCATTCACTGCTTCCACTCGCCAATAATATGTGTTACCCGGTTCAAGGCCATCGGGGATCGGACCGTCCGCAGCGCCGGCGGTGATGCTGCCTAAAGGCGCGTCGATCGCGGGTACCGTTCCGGCCGCAACCGCGTCCATATCGGTGCCCATATACACCGTGTGCGACGTGGCAAAATCGCCCGGCCGCCAGCCCAATACGGCGGTCGTCTCGGCGACCTCGCTGCCATCGGAAGGATTGAGGAACAGAGGCTCACCGACGGAGAGACCCATCAACACATCCAGGGCACCTTCCGACATCGGATCATTCAGAATCCAAACCTCGTCCACCATACCTTCAAACCAATGGCCGGCATCGGCGATCATATCGTGGAAGATCGTCTGGCCAATGACCGTCCCGACACCGTTATCATCCGAGCGGCTCTGCAATTGACCGCCGGGCCCGACACCGATCAGCTCGCCGTCCATCCACATCTCGAACTTGTCGTCTTCCTGGCCCGGCCCTGCGTCTCGCAAGACCGCGATAACGGCGACCCATTCATTGGAATTGATCGGCGCCGAGAGAAATGTACCTTCCCATTCCGGCGTATAATCGCTCTTGTCCCATCCTCCGGCATAAACCATACCTTCATGGACATAGATGGTCAATCCGCGGGTACTGCCGCCCTCTTCATAGACGCATTGATGCTCCGGTTTGTTCACATCGACGCAATTGAATATCGCAACCACCGTATGATCCGTGTGAGTGCTCGTGTTGATCCCCGGTGCATCCGGGAGATGAACGCCATCGTCAACGCCGTCGAGCTGTAACGCTTTACCGTAGAGACCCTCGACGATCAGGGGATCCCCGAGGATGGCTCCGGTATTGATGTTGGCCGAATCGTCCGGGACATTCGTGCCGTTGACATCTTCAAACAGATACACATGACCCGCTTCGATAAGAGCCGGGTCGAGTTGGGCTGAAGCATTACCGACCAACCCCAGCACGACAACAAAACACATTAAATACAATAGTTTCTTGGACATAATCCTGTCCTCCTTCAATAAATTGAGTTATTTATTTCAAGTGCTTCGGCCACACACCAAAACACACGTTATTCACACCAGGCACCTCAGACTCAGACGGATACCCCTCTCGGACCAGAATCAAAATGAGACCGCATCGGTATGCACCGCCCCTCAGAGCAGTGTCTGTGCAGGACATTCGGGGATATTGAACCATCTTCTGCATCGGAATTAGCGTCTCCCCAACCAGGGATCGGGCGCGACCCAAAGAATCAGCCGCAGGTCTAACGCGTCTATTGCTATGACGATTGTCAAGCCCGGTCGCTTCAACATCCACTTTCTCGTTCAATGTCTTCGCCCGTGTATTGCGAACCGTTTAATCCGGGGTGGAAATGAGTTTCAACCTGTGGTATCCCGGTCCTACGGTTCAAATATCTGTTTCGTCGGTCGATTCGACCTCTCGGTTCATCATTAAGCGGCTTAATTTTTGTCAATGTCACCATAAGAACCTGAATTATCGACCAGATCGCAAAAAATTCTTTATCATGAAATAACAAAAAAACGCAAACAATGCATTGTTATAGGACGTTGTGCGCTTATTTAGATTACCTCCATCCATGAAAACGTCTTGATTATTGGCAGCGATAAAAGTTTGTCGCTAAAAGCGAAAAAGTTCGCTTGTAGGATCTACACTGTGCTCAATCGACTTTTAGTAGTCTTTGTAATTTCTCATCCACTGCGGCCAATCACTCGGCTGAACCCCGCCGGCCTTCGTCCAGGGACCGTTCACCGGGTATTTGCGATGCCATTTAAACGTCCATAATTCCTTGAGCCCGACGCTCCGGACCGACCAGTCCATAAAGAGCATATTGGTCCCCGTTTGGTGACGACTCAAGGCAAAATGCATCATTTCATTGTTGTAGCCGATCCATTGCCCGTCAAATTGTGGCGGCGTGATACGATTGAAACTGGCAGAAGGCGAAGAAGAATCACTGGTCCGATAGCACGGCCCGCCCCCGCGCCACATCGTATCGCCAAAAACGGGAATTCGGCCCGGCTGTTTAACATCCTTCGTCTTCCAGTTCCAGGGGATCGGGCGGCCCTGAATGGCCCCCGTACCTTCGGCGTAATAGAGCCAGTTGTTACCGCCGTAGCTGGCCTCTTCCCGCGAGTTCAAAAGCCCTCCGGATCCCATAATGTAAGAATGGGTCGAATCCCCCCAAGATTCGATATTACCGGCGGCATTCGGACGCCGTTTCACCGCCGACGGGCATAAGAGTATCTCCGATCGCGTTCGATAGGTCGATCGAAACGCGATGACCCACGTCCCGCGGAGCCAGCCAAGGTCGCCCGCTTCACAGAAACGCCCGTCGTTATCGTCGCAATACATGGACCAAATCGTCCCCCACTGTTTAAGCAGACCCTGACAGGCCACCGACCGGGCTTGCTTTTTCACACGCGACAGCGCGGGCATCAAAATCCCCATCAGAAGAGCAATGATCGCAATAACCACAAGAAGCTCAATCAAGGTAAATCCTCTTCGACGCCTGTGCATGATATGACCTTTCATTTTAGAACTGTTTGACCCTCAATCCGTAAATCGATGTTTGCCACCTCTTATGCCTATGATGCTTTAGCCACAATCTTCCTTTGCATTCTATCGTATTTTACCCTTTTCTTCTACAAGAAATCCCAAAAAAGAACAGGAATTC
>CAYZAT010000072.1:0-14864 GCA_964476475.1 uncultured Pirellulales bacterium | reverse complement strand
CCGTCAATGGGAAAGACTGGCCGTTGCACGATTATAAATTATACGAATCGCCCTATATTCAATCCGATCTCGGCTCAGGTGTTATTGAAATAACCCAGGGAACGAAGTCTTTGAATCTGGACTTTCGGAATAAGGACAAACCTGTTCGAGTCGAACGTTAGTATTAAATGTCTGTATGTGGATCCCATCTTCTTTTA
Source organism: uncultured Pirellulales bacterium (assembly GCA_964476475.1). Taxonomy (GTDB): domain Bacteria; phylum Planctomycetota; class Phycisphaerae; order Sedimentisphaerales; family Anaerobacaceae; genus JAFGTG01. Next base: position 14,667 of record CAYZAT010000072.1, on the reverse strand, counting down.
TGTTCATCGGTAGCAAACTGGACATCGGATTTTCGGAACACGCGTTGTATCGCCAACTTTACGGCGACCGTAAGATACTCGATTATCTGAGACATGTGGGTTTCTCGGCTGTCGAAACACCCTTCGGCCCGGAGACCGAGCCCGAGTCGCTTCGGGAGCATGTCATCCGTTGCCGTGAGGCGTTCGCTGGAGGCATTAGTCAGTTGGATAGTACAATGCGAACAAAAGACATACTGAGCTGTTTGCTTAGTTTTGTGAGGAGATCATCATGCGTATCGTGAAAATGATCGTAGCAATATTGCTCTTAGGCTTCTCTTTCCCGGTCGGCGCTTTTTGCATTGAGCCGGTCAATCCAAATCTTAATCCAACGGCCCGGCGGGTGCTTAATTACCTGGACTCTGTTTACCAAAACAAAATGCTCTGCGGATATAACGTCTATGTCCATACGCCCGATGACTACGAACAGACGGGCAAGTACGCGGCGATTTGGGGCCGGGATATCCGTTGGCTCGACGAGCCATCTGTTGTAGCGGATCATGCCAAACGGCACGGCTACATTCTGACACTTCATTGGCACTGGTTTCATAATGAGGACTCGGCCTGGACGGGCAAACGCAAAAATCCAGTAAATGTGAGCAGAGTTGTGACACCGGGGACGCCCGAATACCGGCAGGCCCTGGTCGAGATGGCGGCCGCTGCCGATACGCTCCAGATTCTGGAGGATGCCGATATCCCGGTATTGTGGCGTCCGTTACACGAAATTGACGGCGGATGGTTCTGGTGGACGGATAAAGAGACGCCGGAGCATACGGCCAAACTCTGGCGCATCATGTTCGACTACTTCACACGAGAACGCAAGCTGGACAATCTGATCTGGGTGTACAGCGCCGGGGTCGGTAATAAGACCGCCGAATATCGAAAGAGGTTCTATCCGGGCCCTGAATACGTCGATATTTCCGGCATCGATATCTACGGCGTGGATTACCGGGACGGTGTCGAGAAGTATTGGGACTATTACAATGTCATGTCGCAGGTATCTCCCGGCAAAATGTTAGCCTGCGGTGAATGCGATGCTATTCCGAATCCGGACAAAACACAGCGCGGCACCTTGCCGAAATGGCTGTATGCATTGCCCTGGTGGGGCGCTCCCAGTAACCGTCGCCCGGCGGATTGGGCGATGTATACGATGCGGCACGATTTTATCGTTACCCTTGATGAAATGCCTGTTTTAGGCGAAGGTGACACCGTTCCGCATGTCGGTATTTTGGATCCGCTCGATGACGGTTCCGCCTGGTTTCGCGACGAAGCGCCGGTCATTACAGCGTATGCCGTTGATTGCGGCGGTTCTATCGAACGCGTCGAATTCTATGCCGGTAAAACTCTGGTCGGCACGGTTAACTCGCCACCTTACAACTTCACATGGAGCGACGCTCCGCCCGGCTGTTACGATATCACAGCGGCGGCCATCGATAATACGCATAACGTAACCACATCGAACAACATCCGAGTGGGCGTGGGTCTAATCGATCTCGCCTTGGGAAAGAATGTCGTGGCGTCTTCCGGCGATTCACCTCAAAAGGCGGTCGATGGCGATTATCACTCGACGTGGTCGAGCGCTAAAAATGACGACGAATGGATTTACGTCGATTTGGGGCGGGCGTACGACATTGAGCGCGTTAATTTGCTTTGGGGTTGGAAAATACACGCCCAGGATTACACCCTCGATGTGGCCCTCGAACATCCCGAACGGCCCGTGAGTTGGACGAATGTGTATTCCGAGGCGGACCACCCCTACATTACCTGGGAAGCGACATATCGTATTCGTTTTCGCTCGGTCCGCGCTCGATATGTTCGGCTGCACGCCACAAAGCGGGCCGGCCGTCAGAACTGGGGCGGCTATCAGCTTGCCGCTTTCGAGGTTCCCGTTCCATCGAAACCGTTCAGTCCATAAGAAACAAATAGTCGATTCCGAGAGGCCCACGAGGCGATGAAAGCCAAAGATGATGATTTTCGCTCGTTGCAGAAGAAATATTTGATGCAGTGTTGGGCGGCGCAGCGCGATTACGATCCGATAGCGGCGGAAAAAACCGAGGGCTGCTGGATTCATACGAAGGACGGCAGAAAAATCTTCGACCTGCGAAGCGCCCATGAATGTATTAACCTGGGCTTTCGGCATCCGAAGATCCTACAGGCCATGCGGGAGCAGATGGAAAAGGTTGTGTACGTCACGGATGATTTTGCTACCGAACCGACGGCCCGTTTGGCCAAGACATTGGCTGAGATCACACCCGGCGATCCCGATAAACGCGTGTGGTTCGGCCAAAGCGGTGCCGGAGCCGTCGAGGCGGCTATCAAGGGAGCGAGGTTCTATAAGTATCACCAAATGATTCAGAAGGGACTTAAAAACCTCTCGCCGGACATGCAATATCCGTACCCGTACAAGATCATTTCCCGGTATCGCTCGTGGCACGGTTCAACCACGGGAGCGGCTTCGGTCAGTGGGGATCCGCGGCGGTGGTTTATCGAGCCGCTCACCATGCCCGGCGTTAAACATGCGCCGGATGCTTACTGTTACCGATGTCCCTTCAATAAAACGTATCCCGGCTGTGGACTCGAATGCGTGGAATACATCGATCATATGATCGGGCTGGAGGGCGGTTCCAACAAGGTTGCCGCCGTCATTGTGGAACCGATTGTCGGTTCCAACGGCATCATTCCTCCCCCCGACGAGTACTATCCGAGACTCAGGGAAATCTGCGATAAATGGGACGTCGTCCTCATCGCCGACGAAACAATGACCGGTTTCGGCAGAACGGGCAAGATGTTTGCGATTGAACACTATGGGATCGTTCCCGACATTATTGTCATGGGAAAGGCACTCGGTGTTTATTGCCCGTTGACCGCGACGGTTTTCAGCGGTAAGATTGCCGCCGTTTTCGAGGAGAATGTGTTCGGTCATGGCCAGAGTTTTTCCGGTCATGCCCTTGGTTGTGCGGCGGCCCTTGCCGGTATTAATGTTTTATACGAAAAGAAGATACTCAATCACGTCAAAGAAATGGGAGACTACTTGGGCCACCGGCTTCAATCGCTCGAACACAGGCATCGATCGGTGGGTGAGGTTCGGGGCATGGGTTTGTTTTGGACCCTCGAATTAGTGAAGAATCAACGAACGAAAGAGCCGTTCAGAAAACAAATGGAAAAGTACGCTCGTAATGTTCTCACCGAAATCGCGGAATTCCTGCTTCGAGAAAAGAACATCTATATTCCGGCGGACAAATTCGGAATCTGGATCGTTCCTCCGTTGATTGTGAAGAAGGAAGAGGTCGATTTCATCGTCGATTCTATTGACGAAGCCCTGACCATCGCGGATGATGACGTGACAGAATAAACCCGCCGGGGTATCCGAATACCCATCCATTTCGCTTTGATTAGCGATTGTCCTCTAAGTTGCCGCTGTACCAACTGGGGAGAATATCTTCACCGGTGGTTTCCTTTATCTCACTCACGTGTCCGTCCAACCATACGGTCATAGATGAGCCGCGGTGACGAAAGCACTCCTGGACCGTGTCATGCGCCTGATCGCCCGACCAATTGCTGTTCACAAAGCCGCTTCCACCCTGGCTGCTCGGGCGCCATTGGGGGATATTAATTCTGTTGCCCGGACCGATGCAGAACATATCCGAACCGATACTGTCCAGTTTTTGTTCGATGTGGTCCTGATAGGCAATGACCTCGCTGTGACGTTTGAATTCATGATTGATCTTCTTATTTGTGATATAGCCATTGAGGCCATAGGAGCAATACTTGAAGTAGGGCTGAGCCTGGCGTCCCCAGGGCGCGCCCCATTCCGGCCAATCGTCCACTCGTTTCTTGCCGGGGCAGTAGAATATTTTCTTGTTTTTGGCATATGGGAAGTAGGCGATCCCCCAGTACGCCATAGAGTCATTGGGTCCGTAGGGTTTGACGACGGCGGGGTTTTCGTGCGCATTGTCCCAAAGACCATTATTGGGGGAATTGTGTGTTTTTCCATCATAGTCATCGACGTACATCTTCAAGGCGAGCACAAGCCCTTTGACATGACTCGTACAGACCGTTTTTTTGGCCTGGTCTTTCGCCGCCCGAAGAGCGGGCATGAGAATGGCCAGGAGAATTGCTATGACGGCTATGACGACTAACAGTTCGATGAGTGTGAAAGCATGTCTTTTTTTCATCCTATGGCCTCCTGAAAAAAAGTTGTATACCGAATCACATCTGCCTTTCGACTTCAGAAATGCTATTATATCTATAATACTACAAACCGTCCGTTAATTTAACATTTTTTTTATGTTAGCCGCTTTCCGGCCAGAATCGCTCGGTGACGATCTTGGTTTCCGTGAAGAAATTAACGATCATTTTGCTTTGTGCTTTGATATCTGCGAATTGCGATTCTTTCATGCCTCCGAAGGGCAAATAGGCCACGGGGGCCGGGATGCCGATGTTGATGCCGATCATTCCGCATTGCGTTTCCAACTTGAATTTGCGGGCGTAATAGCCGTTTTGGGTGTAAATCGACGCCCCGTTGCCGTACGGGTGGTCGTTGATGATTTTGATGGCCTCGTCGAGGGAGCCGGCTTTGAGAATCACGACGACCGGGCCGAAAATCTCCGTGCTGTGAATATCCATCCCCGGCTTGACGTCCGTGAAGACGGTTGGGCCGATGAAGTGGCCATTTTCGCAGCCGCCAACGACGATATTTCGGCCGTCCAGGGCGAGAGTGGCGCCTTCTTTGATCCCGTTTTCGATCATATTGAGAATAAACGTCTTCGATTTAGCCGAGATCACCGGACCCATGACCATGGGTTCGTCGGCCACCTTGGGATCTAACGGATTAGCGACCAGGATGCTTTTGGAGGCTTCGATAAATCTATCACAGACGCTTTTGTACATGGTATCCCCGACGGCGACGATCGCGGAGGCCGCCATACAGCGTTGGCCGGCGCAGCCGTAGCATGACGTAATCATATTGCGGATCATATCGTCCACTTTAGCGTCGGGCATAGCGACAAGATGATTCTTGGCCGATCCCATCGCCTGGCAGCGTTTGTGGGTTTGAGCGCATCTTTCGGATACGATCTTGCACGTTCGGGTCGATCCGACAAGAGAAACGCCTTTGACGAGGGGGCTGTCGATCAAGGCCTGGCCGGCGACGTTATCTCCGTTAATGAGATTAAAGACGCCTTGAGGAAAATCCGACTGGTGGATATATTCGGCAATCAATTGCATCGTCAAAGGCACTTGCTCTGACGCCTTGACGACATACGTATTGCCTGTCGCGATAGCGTACGGCAAGAACCAGAAGGGGACCATCGCCGGGAAATTGAACGGCGCGATCATGGCAAAAACACCGATGGGCAGACGGAGGACTTCGCCGTCGATGCCGTAGGAAGCGCCAATGAGCTTATCTCCCTGCTGCAAGACGGGCATGCCGCAGGCGACTTCGATATTCTCGAAGATCCGTTTCATTTCAGCCCGCGCATCCGGCAGAGACTTCCCCATTTCTTCGACGAGTGTTCGTGAGATTTTCTCTTCGTTTTCTCGAAGCAGCGCGTCCAGTTTATAGAGAGGTTGAACCCGGCGGGACACCGGAGTCCGGCTCCACTGCTCGAATGCATCGGAGGCGGCATCAATCGTACGGTTGACTTCGGCGACGGTGGACAGAGGTGTTTTACCGATGATCTGCCCTGTGCTTGGATTCTCGATATCCAGAAAACCGCTGTTCTCAGGCTCGATCCATTGGCCATTGACGTAATTCTTGACGACTTTCAAAGCCATTGTTTACTCCAATATGTTGGGCACTTTTAAGATAGGATGCTATCGATATCCAGGAGACTGTCAAGTTTCGTAATGACGGGTACTGAGATGTCCCTGTCCGGCTCAGGCCATGAGCGAGAAAGCTTATGGTGCTTAAGCCAAATCGGCTGAACACTCGCATCGGCAGCGCCGCAGATATCGGTGTTCCAGTCATCGCCGACATAGACGGCTTGCTCCGGATCGACGTTTAGCATCTCCAGGCACGTCAGAAAAGCCGTACGGTCCGGCTTCGTGGGAACGCCCCCTTCACCGGCAACGATAATGACCTCAAACAATTCTGTAAGCTGTGGCGTTTCAAGCAGGCGATGCTTTTGCGGTCCGGCTTGTGCCTGGGTGTTCGAAACGGCGGCCAGCTTATATTGCTTGGAAAGTGTCTCTAACGTACCCGGGACTTCAGGAAATAGCGAGGTCAGGGCCTTGACCGTCAGCCAATAATGGTCTTCCCACTTTTCAAGCATAAACGAATCATAAGGTCTGCCGAAATGCCGGCAGACTTCTTCCCAAAGAGCCATTCTTGAGAGATTGGACGTTTTGTGGAACTGCCTTCTAAGCCGGCGATAAAACGAGATAAAATCATCCCACGAGGTGTCGGGCATATCCTCGAAGATATTTCTCTGAACCTGTTTCTCCGCAAAACGAAAGCCGTTGGCTGAATCAACCAGCGTCTGGTCGAAATCAAACAGTACTGCCTTGATCATAGAAGAATCCACGCTAATCCTTTTCCCACTTTTTCAGGTAGTCTCCAAACAATTCTTCATCGGAAGGTATATGCTCGGGGATCGGTGTGGACAGCCACGTATAGTTGAGGAATTGTCTCCAGTTAATATTGTCGGTCGTCATGTTTCCGGCCCATGTTCCGCAGCCCAGAGAATCCGTGGTTGGCTGGCCGTTGAACCAACTGCCGCTGTTCGCCGCGGCGTGAGGCATATTGCAGTTTACCCGGCCCACATTGGCCTTTAAAGCAAGTTCGATCTGACGGTCCTCCTTGAGACTATGTAAGGAGGTCGAGTGGCCTTCGCCGGAGAATTTCAGGATTTTAGCCGTTCGTTCCACCATTTCACTGAAGTCCGTCCACTTCCAGACGGTCAGCACCAGAGAGATTTTCTCGCCTGAGAACCGGTCATCGGGACCGATCTTCTGACCGATGACCATGAGGAATCGGGTGCCCTCGGGGACGTCGATCCCCGCATGTTCGGCGATATACAAGGCGGGCTTGGCGACGATATCTCTATTGAGCATCTTACCATCCGGCCACATGTATTGTCTGAGTTTCTCTCGTTCTTCGTCGCTGCACAGATAACCGCCCTCGGCCTTCAGGGCCTCGATCATTTCATCATAGACGGCCTCTTCAATGGCAACGGCATTTTCGGATGAACAAGAGGCGGAATTATTGGCAGTTTTGGACTTGACGATTTTCGCCGCTGTGGAGGGAATATCCACCGTGTCATCGACGATCGAGACGACATTGCCCGCCCCGACCGTATGGCTGGGCTTGCCGGCGGCATAGACGACTTTGACCAGCGCTGCTCCGCCGGTTGCTATTGCGAAATCGCAGTTTTTCATGACTTCGACCGTTTTCTCCTTGCTGGTTTCTTTGATGCACTGGAGCAGGTCTTCCGGGGCGCCGACTTTCCGCAGCGCCTTTCGGCCGTGCTCGACCGTCAGGTAAGAGCTGCCCTGGGTCCTCGGGTGCGGTGAAACGATCATGGCATTTCTCGTCTTGAGGGTACTGAGACCGAGACAGCAGATCGTCGATTCCGGATTCGTGCAGGGAACCACGTTGGCGATGACGCCCATCGGTTTGGCGAAGATTTTCAGTCCCTTTGCCTTATCCTCTCTAACGAGACCGCAGGTTTTTTCTCCGATCAAGTCGCGCATCGTAACCCGAGTTTTACTTTGGATCTTGGCGACTTTGTCTTCGTACACGCCGATGCCGGATTCATCCACCGCCAGCCGGGCAAGGGCTATTGCCGTCGATTCCTTCTGCCACTCCCAGCCGGCCGCGGCCACCATTTCATCCACCTTTTCCTGGGGCCAGTATTCAATGGTCTCGAACGCTTTTCTTGCTCTGGCATACATTTCCTGAATATTATCCGTCATAATGATGTGTGACCTCCATTATTGCACATATGCGAAGTTTCATACGGTATATTAACGATTTCATACTTAACGACCTACTTTTTTGATTCCTGTCTTTTTGCTGGGATCCTCAATTTCTTCGATGATGGCGAATCCGCTGCCGTGGATTTTTTTCTTTTCTTCAAACGCTTTTTTCCACTCCTCAGTCGTGTGGGTTTGGGCCGGTTTGGCGATTTTATCCCGGTCTTTGAGGTCTGGAACGGCTCGGTCGGGCGAGCCGTCATAATCTTCTTTAGGTGTCAGGGCTTGTCCGAGTTTTGTGTAGTCTCCTCTTTCCACTTCTTCAATATAATGTGCCCCGGCGCCGAACGCACGGGTCACCGCGAGGATGGCCCAGGTGGCCTCGGGCGTAAATCCCAAATCCATCATCGTGGCGCCGATGGCTCCAAGCATATCCAGATCCACCGGTTCGGAACTGATTTGCTGTGCCGCGGCGACAATTTCTTTCATAAACGCAATGTGCTTACCTGCAACGCCCAGAGTTTCGGCCCGCGCTATCATGCGTTGAGCCGCCGGGTCTTTGAGCATTAAACCGGAGACGCCCAACGATTCATCACTGATATTTTCTTTAACCAATTTCTGAGCGATATCCTTGAGAGATTGTCCCTCTTCATCCGCTTTTTTCAGGTATTCCTCAAGCCTGTTGCCGAAAGCGGAATAGGCTCCAAAGGCGTGGCCGAAGGCCAGGATGGATGCTCCGCAGGCCTGGGTCAAAAACGTCTTGGACTGCGCCACGAGCCTTGACATTGCCGCCGGCATAGACAGGCCGTCTTCCAAAGCAAGAATCATCACATAATTGAGCATTTTCTCTTCTTCGATCAGAGGTATTCTGGCCTGGAAATCGACAAAGAGTAAATCCACAAGCCCGTAACCTTCTTCCATCAGTTCGGTCGTATCATAGCCTCTTGTGACGATACGGTGGACGTTCTTATAGGCGACTTCGGATACCCAGCGAAAAGGTTTTCTCTTCGTATCCGGCGGAACCGTGCCGTATTCTCTTTCGTAATAATCGTAGGGCATTTTAGGATCGTCTAAGTTGCCGATCTTTCTTTTCTTCTTTTCTTCGTTCAGATTACCCACTGTTTATACTCTCCTTCTTCTTTTTGTTTTGCGGCGTATTCCTGTCGTTCTTCCTGTTTGGGGACGATGCGATCTTCCGGGCCGATATACTCGATCATGCTCAGGTCGATCATCTGGACCATCGGTTCCCTTCGAGAAGCGCCCCACGCGCGGCCTTTCTTCATGTTGAACAACGCATGCGCCGAACAACTGAAACCTCGACATACGCTGCCGATACACCATGCCGCGTTCGGCGCGAAACCGATATCGCACAGGGCCGTATTGCCCGCGCCCACGACGTTAACGCCGACGTAGGAGCGTCCTTCCTTCTTTCTCCTGGCATGAAAATGTTTCTCGATGGCCCGTTGAAATTCGAGATACACGCCGCCGACGTCCAGTTCCTCCTGCTTGACATGAATCGGCTCGGCTCGCGGATCGCTGTCGATATGCTGCGGCTGCCCCAAACCCATGACCGGTTTTTTATTGTCGAGGTACTCATCCACTAATATCTTGGCCATTTCGTCGAGGGTTTTTCCTTCCGCGTGCGCCCGCTCGATGTACTTGTTCATCATGTAACCATGCGCAGCGCCCGGGCCATGTACGCCGCCGAAGGTCGTGACGGAGGCGGCGACCGCCGTAGGGAGATTCGGCCGGCCCGTGCTGACGCCTATGGCCGCCGCGGCCGACGGGGACATGGAATGTTCCATGAAGACGCCCATCTCATATTTGAGCATTTCTTCTTCTTTTTCGGTGGGGATCCTGTCCTGGTATAAGACAAACATCGCATCACAAAATGAATATCCTTTTTCCGCCAATTCGCTCAGATCGTATCCTCGTAGGACGGTTTTCTCTTCCGTCTTGTACGAAATGGCTGTTTTCCTTCGAAACGGAGGTTTTCTATCCATTTGTTTCAATCCTTATTACCTGGTTAGCTCTGTCTTTTGTTCATGAATCATTAACCCGCGTTTTTTTAGTTCCGCAAAAATAGTTTTCGGGTCAAAGGCAGAGATTCGCGGGCAATTCGTCCTGCTCCGCCTAAACAAATCGCTTTCATTGGACAAACCTCTTCATACGATTCATAACGACTCTCTTTCCACTTCGTTTAAACATTGATCCAGAATTTTTAAGGCTTTGTCCATCTCTGGTTCGGTAATCGTCAATGGGGGGGTCAAAGTGATGATGTTGCCCATCGTGACTTTGAAACTCAACCCTTTACTTAACGCGGCGTACATCAGACGCTCGGATTCTTCCATGGCCGGCTTTTTGGTTTTCCGATCTTTGATCAGTTCTATCCCCATTAAGAGTCCCAGACCACGAACGGCCCCGATCAGCTTGTGTCGCTGCATCATGTCGCGCATGTGATTCAAAGCATAATTACCCATTTTTTCTGCGTTTTCGAGGAAGCCTTCCTCTTCGATGCATTGGATAGTGGCTAATGCCGCCGCACAGGCGACGGGATTCTTCTCATGCGTGTAATGGCCGAGCGCACAATCCGGAGCGATATCGAGATCCTCACGGGCGATTAGTGCCGCCAACGGGAAAATTCCGCCTCCCAATCCTTTACCGATCACCAGCATATGCGGGACCACGTCAAAGTGCTCGCAGGTGAACATCCTTCCCGTTCGGCCGAGGCAATGGGGTATCTCGTCGAGGATCAGCAGTGCGCCATGCTTGTCGCACGCGGCACGGACTTTCTTCCAATAACCCATCGGCGGGATAACCGAGGTGCTTCTGGCGGTCTCTGCAATCACCGCCGCGACGTCGCCTTCTTTGCCCAGGACATATTCGATATAATCGGCACACTGAAGCGAGCAACTATCTTTGCATCCCCAAAGACACCGGTAACAATCAGGCGGCGGAACGTGCTCGGTTCCCGGTAACAGCGGGCCGACATCCTTGCGGAAGATGCTTTCTCCGCCGACGGAGATCGCATCGAGCGAGGCGCCGTGGAACGCATCCCACATCGAGATGGTCTTAAATCGGCCCGTCGCCATTCGCGCCAGCTTAAGCGCCATGCCGATCGCCGTCGTTCCCGCTGGAGCGAAGAGGACCTTATTCAACTCTCCGGGCGCCAGTTGGGTTAGTTTTTCCGCGAGCTTGATCGCCGGGATATTGGTATAACGACGCGTGCAAAAAGCGAGCTCATCCATCTGGTTCTTGATCGCCTCGATGACCCGGTGATTGGCAAATCCGACCTGGTGGACGTTGTTGCCGTGGAAGTCCATGAAACTTCGGCCCTGAAGATCCTCAAGGTGAATGCCTTCACAGTGAGACAAGGTGTTCAGGCAGGGGGTAGAAAGCGACTGGTGCAGGAAATATTTCGCATCCAGGTCGAGCCATCGCTGTGTATCGGCGTCGATATGCTTTTCAATCCAGGCCTTGCGATGCGGCGAAATATTCAGGTCGCCTTCCGACCGGAGGCTTTCGATTTTTTCCTTTTCAGGTCGCATTTGCTTTCTCAAAACCCACGCGATATCACGTAAGAGTGATCTCCATTTCAACAATGGTCTCCCGGATGGCTGCCAGGAGGGCGCGAACGTCAGGTTCGAAAACCCGGCCGATATTTCCGATGCGGAAACAGTCGGCGTCGCTGACCTTGCCGGGATAAATCACGAAGTCTTTCTGGTTCAGGCCTTCATAAAATCCCTCGAAGGAAAATTTGGGATCGTCCGGATACAGAAATGAGGTGATAATATGCCCTTGATCTTCGGGCTTCAGATATTCCTTAAAGCCCATTTGGCGCATTCCTTTGATGAGAACTTCATAGTTCCTTCGGTAACGTTTCGCACGTGCCTGGACGCCCCCTTCCAGTTCCAGTTCCGCCAGGGCCTGCCGGAAGGCCACTAATGCATGCGTAGGCGGCGTGAAGCGAAACTGCCCGTTCTTTTCAAAGCCCTGATACTGATCCAGCAGGTCAAAGCTCACGCTGCGCGCATAGCCGGCGGTTTCTTTGAGAGAGCTAAGCTCGCACAGCACGAATGAAAAGCCCGGCACGCCTTCGATACACTTATTGGCGGAGGAAACGAGATAGTCGATATGGCACTCTGCAAGAGCAATCGGCACCGCACCAAAGCTGCTCATCGCATCGACAAAGTACTTCGCGCCCGATTTCGCAACCAGTTCGCCAATCTCTTTGATGGGATTCATTATTCCCGTCGTCGTTTCGCAATGCACGACGGAGACGCAGGCGATCTCTTTATCAGCTTCAAGGATAGTCTCGATTTCCCGGAGATTCGGCGTTGTGTTTTCAGGATATTCGAGTGTGATCGTTTCGATTTTGAGGACCGAGGCGATTTTGGCCAGTCGCTTACCATACGCTCCATTGATAATCACTAAAAGCTTACCGTCCAGCGGCAGGGTGGATGAGACGATCGCCTCCAGGCCGTACGTTCCGCTGCCCTGTAAAAGAAGGGCGGTGTATTGTTTCGGATCGCCTTGGCCAAGCTCGACCAGTTTTTCTCTGATTTCTTTGATGATCCCAATGAATTTGCCATCCCGGGAGCCGAGGTCCCGCAACATGGCTTGCTTAACGGTTTGACTCGTTGTCAAAGGGCCCGGTGTGAAGAGGATTTTATCTTTCCAGCCGGGTAGATGTCGTTCAGTCTTCATATAATAGATTCCTTGAATTTAGCAGCACCGTTGCGGGACTATTGTATGGATTCAGAAGGTTATGGCAAGGCTGTTGTCTGTTAAATGGGTGCACGAACTATAAATTTTAGGATAAGGGTCATGCAATGACCCTTTATGGATTGCGGCCGAACATCAGAATTTGCCCCGTATCCGTGCTGACGAAGAGGCAGCCACCGGCAGCAGCCAGCGCTTTAGCTCGGCCGTTCACCGTTCGAATCCAGAGCTCATCCCCGGAGGTTTTGCTGTAAGCTGCCACCTTATTCTTACCGCCTGCGAACAGAACGTCTCCGGCCATAATCAGCGCGTGTGGATAATCACACTGAACCGACCACTGCACATTTCCATCACTCCGGCGAACGCCCGAAAGAGACGTGCTTGTAAGGATGTAGGCATTGTTTCCGGAAATAACGAGACGGCGGGCATTCGGATGCGTGGCAATGCGATCTTTACCGATTGTTTTGTGTTCGGCAAGCTCATACCCTTTGTCATGGAATTTGGCATGGCCGCGAATGAATCGGGAATCCGGAGTTAAAAGGGCGTAGCAACCGCTCTGACCCCGATCTCCAAATATCCCAATAACAGCTCCTGTCGAGCGATGGAAGGCATAAGGTTGTAGCCGACCCTGGAGCAGATAAATTCGGGTTGCCGAAGCCATGACGGCGCCCATGGGAGTCACGCCGCCCGAAACACGATAAAGGCCCGGGCCATTGTCGGAGCCGGTTTGCGCATCGAGGCTGCACAGGTAGGATGTCTGCCAGTTAACCAGAGATGAGGCGAAGTACACTTTTCCGTCCAGCACGGCCGTACCGGTCCGGATGGGCCACATGGATATGAGGCTGCCGTTGTTGCCGATCAGACGGCTATCCCCGGAAGGAGTGTATTTCCAAATAAAAGAGCCGTCGCCCGCGTCGATACAATAGGCGCAGCCGTCATCAGAACCGAAGTACAATTTACCGTCGTCATAACTGGGAGGGTAACGGACCGGGCCTTCCGTCGTGAAAAACCATTCTTGCCGGCCGGTACGGGCATCGAGGCAATGGACGGAATCGGTCACAGAGGAGCCGAAATAAAGCCGATCGCCGACCACCGTGACGGCAAATACGAAGTCGAAGTCCCGCTGGGGGGTGAGTTCAAAAATGGTGGTTTCGTTGGATCGATAAGCGTCCCATGGCGCGCCGCCGTCCCAGGCGACCTGAGGGGGCGCCGGAGGATCGTAAATCCAGCCCTCGTTTAATTCTTCCAGAATGAGCGATTCCGAGCTTACTCCGCTACGTGCATTGTCGTGCATATAGGTGGGCCAGTCCTCGGCTCCGGCCGAAACGAAAACGCTCAGAACGATAAGGACCACCAGAAAACTCGTGCGAGGACTCGTGCGCCGAATCGGTAATATTACCATCTTGCTATGTCTCATTTGTAGTTCCTTCTGTCAGGTCCTATTGCCTGGGGGTTGGCATGGTCGTATCGCTCACGAAGCCGATGGAGGTATTCAACCATCCGTTGCAACTGCACCCGCCGCCGCCTTCCGGCGAAAGGACCATTCCACAGCCGGGGATGGTACTCAGCCAGCAACTCGGACGAATGCCCGACCATGTGCTCACGGTGCCTGAATCGATCTCCCACATCGCGATATTGCCGCCCGAACCACGGTAAACAAGGGCCCCGTTTGTACCGGCGTACGTGGCACATCCTGAGTGGCGACCCATGTTGGCGGACAGTATCTCGCCTGTGTTGATGTCATAGCCGTTCGGTTCAAGGTAGATGGCATTACCCGCGATGACGGGGTGTTGCATGTGGCCGCCGTGATTATCTTTAATCCAGGGATGATCCTTCGACCATAGTAATCGACCGTTCGCGGCATCATAGGCGTATAGGTAGTAGCGCGTTTCCGAAGATGTGATAAACAGTTTGTCGTCATAATATTGCATGTAGAAGACCACGATGCCGTCTGCGGTATCGATAGCTTTCTCCCAGAGCTTTTCCCCACTGTAT